>NZ_JQMJ01000003.1:600000-900000 GCF_000744655.1 Streptacidiphilus rugosus AM-16
CCGCGCCGCCCAGCAGCAGCAGGACCAGCAGTCCGAGCAGGGCGGCCGCCGAGCGGGCCGGACGAGCCGGGCGAACGGTGCGCTTCATCGGGTCGTCCTCACTGCCCTGACTGGTCCGGCTGGTACGTCATCGGCTGCACGGTCGCCTCGACGGTAACCGGAGGGGCGCCCTGGAAGGCG
Organism: Streptacidiphilus rugosus AM-16; assembly: GCF_000744655.1. NCBI lineage: Bacteria > Bacillati > Actinomycetota > Actinomycetes > Kitasatosporales > Streptomycetaceae > Streptacidiphilus > Streptacidiphilus rugosus. The sequence continues at coordinate 600,181 of NZ_JQMJ01000003.1, forward strand.
AGTTTCAGCTCGACCCGCTCGCCCACCTTCGGCTGCGGATGGAGGCCCATCAGCATCAGATGCCGCCCGCCGCGCGCGAACGCGACCGAGCCGTGCGCGGGCACCGTGACCTGCTGCAGGTCGACCATGGTGGTGGCGGTGCTCTCGTGCATCGTGACGCTGCCGGCCTCGGGGCTGGTCACGCCGGTCAGTGTCACCGCCGTGCCGCCGCCGTTGCGCACCACGAAGTACCCGGCCGCCATGTCCGGCATGGACGGCAGCGGTATGTACGCGCCGGAGACGGTCACCGCGGCGGTGCTCGCCGAGGCGGCCGCCCGGTCCGAGGAGGGGTTCGACGACGAGGCGCCGCAGCCCGCGAGGCCGGACACGGTCGTCAGCGAGGCCAGTGCGACCGTCGCCACTACGCCGCGCGCCCGCCGCGTCACGCCGTCACGCCCTTGATCAGCAGTGGCAGGTCGTGCTCGAAGACGGCCGTGGTGGTCCCGCTGGTGTAGAGCAGGTGGGCCTTGTCGTCCGAGGGCAGGTAGCCGAGCGTCTGCGCACCGTGCACCGGCTCCTGGCCCTTGACCGGGGCCGCGACGTAGACGCCCACGGACTTGGCGGCCGCAATGATCGTTCTGATGTCGCCGGTCAGTCCGACGAAGCTCGGGTTGAAGGCGTCGAGCCAGCCGCGGATCGCCGCCGGGGTGTCCCTGGCCGGGTCGGTGGTCACGAAGACCACCTGGATCTCGTTCTGCTGCGCCTTGGGCAGCTTGCTCACGGCCACGGCGATGTCGCCCATCGTCGTGGGGCAGACGTCGGGACAGTGGGTGTAGCCGAAGTAGAGCAGCATCGCCTTGCCGGCTGTGCGGGCGGCCAGGTCGAAGGGCCTGCCGCTGGTGTCGGTCAGCGTGACGGCGGGCTTGTCGAAGGTCCGGCCGAGGTAGACGCCCTGGTAGGGCCCGGACTGGCCCTGCAGGGACGGGGTGATCTCACCGGACGGCGATCCGTCCGACGAGGAGGAACCGGAGGAGCCGCAGGCGGCCAGCAGCAGCGCGGCGGCGCCGCCGAGCGAACCCAGCAGCACCGAGCGGCGACTGGGGGCTCCCTGGAGGTTCGGGAGAGGGGACATGGGGTCGGGACTCATCTCTCTGGTGCGGAAGGAGGCGGAGCGGGGGTGGCGGGCCGGGGCGACTGCGCCCGGCCCGCCGACGCGGGGTCAGGCCGTCACGCGGCGCCCTGACCGCCCCGTCCGCCACGTCGCCAGCCGAGGAAGCCGAGGGCCACGCCGCCCAGGCCCACGACCACGCCGACCCCGCCCAGCACCCGTGCCGCCGTGTCGCTGCTGTCGCCGGTGTCGGAGGAGGCCGCGGTCTGCGTGCCGCCGGTGGCGCCCGCGGCGCCCTTCGCGTCCGCGCTGTCGGCGTTCGCACCGGCCGCGGTCAGGTTGAGCGTCGGCGCCGGGTGCTGCGGCTCGGTGCCGCCGGAGCCCGCCGGGGTGTCGATCCAGCGGACCACGCTGCCGTCGGAGTAGGTCTGCAGGGTCTTGAACGCCAGCTGCTTGGCGTCCTTGGGGAGCTGACCGAAGTCGACGGTGAAGTCCTGGTATTCACCGGGCGCGATCTTCCCGCCGGTCCAGACGATCTCCGAGACCGCCTCGGTGACCGGGCCGTCGTCGGTCTGGATCGGGGTGGCGAGCTTCGTCGTCTTCACCTCGCTGGTCCACCCCGGCACGGACTCGACCAGCGCCGAGGCGATCGGGTGGTCGGTCGGGAAGTAGACGTCGACCTTGACGGTCGAGGCGGTGTCCGACTCGTTCGGCACACGGAAGGCGAAGGCCTGGTCGGCGGCGCCGGCGGCGGCCGAGTCCGGCTGCACCGTCACGTGCGCGCTGGCCGGACCGGCCAGCAGCAGCACCGCGCCCGCGCCGAGCGCGACGGGGACGGCGAGACGACGAGGGACGCTGATGAGCTTGCGCATGGGTGGATCTCTCCTCAAGGAAGACCTGGTGCCGCCTCAGGGCGATGGCCCGGGGCAGGCGGGAAACGGAGGCCTCCATCTCAAGATCATCCAATGTTTCACGTGAAACACTTGGCGATCTTGGTCCGGGGCTTCCACGGCAGGGCGCAGGGCCTGTCGCCGCCCCACCAGGTCCGTACTGCGGACGTGAGAAGAGACGAGCGGTCAGGCCGGGAGAGCGCGTGGCGGACCGCGGCGGACCAGCTGGTGCCGGAGCAGCGCCCGGCCGGGCAGCCGCCAGTCCTGCGCCCTTCGGCGGGGCGCGGAACCCGAGGCGTCCCCGGGCAGGGCGACCAGCGCGAGCAGCAGCCGGAACAGCGTCCGCAGCGGCGCGAAGGCCAGCGCGAGCAGCCGGAACAGCGCCTGCTCACCGCGGCGCAGCCACCAGCCCGCGACCAGGGCGGCCAGCAGGTGGCCCAGCAGCATCAGCGGGCTGAGACCCAGCACCGCCCACGCGCCCCCGTGGGAGACGGTGAGCGAGGAGGGGAGGGAGGCCAGGTAGAGGTGCGGGTCGATGCCCGCACGGCTGACGATCTGGGCGGCGGTCGTGCCGGGCGGCAGGTAGAGGTCGCCCGCGCCGGCCGGTCCGCAGATCAGCTTCGCGGCCAGCTGGGTCAGCGGATCCGCCGCGGCGGAGGCGCCCCCCATGCCGCTCATGCCACTCATGCCGGGCATCGAGGCCGACATCGCGTCCATGCCGGACCGGCCGAGGTGGAAGAGGGCGTGCAGGGCGAGCTCGCCGACGGCCAGCCCGGCGGCGATCGCCGGCAGGCCCCGTTCGCGCCCGGCCAGAGCCGTCGCCGCGACCAGCACCAGGACCAGGCCGATCAGCAGCGTCGGCAGCGGCACCGTGCCGCCGCCCCCGAGCGTGTGCCCGAGTGCGGACACCAGAACGCAGACCGTCGCGAAGGGCAGGGCCCTGAGCAGGCGAAGGTCCAGGCTGGCGGCGCGCGCGGCGCTGGGGGCGGTCATGACGCCCGCCAGTCTCTCAGAGGGGTGCTCGACGAGGACTCGCGGGGGAGGAAATGACCGGAGTTTCCGGTTTCCGCGTCCGCCGAGGAGCGCTCGAGCGCGCCCGCACGCCCCGGCGTGCGCCCACCGGAGCCCGCCCGCCCCCGCGCGACCCGATCAGCTCCCCCGCCCCCGCGTATCCGCCAAGAGAGCGACAAGATCCGAGCGAAGCGGTTCGTTCCTGTGCGGCTCGGCAATACCTACTGGTATGTGGCGGCACAGCCAGGAGGAGCCTTCCGTGGACATCTGGTGGTCTCTGCACCTCCGGCGTGAGCCGGCGAGTGTGCCGCTCGCCCGCCGCGTCCTGCTCGGCACCATGGCCACCGTCGGCGTCGACCCCGAGATCTCCTACGAGGTCGGCATCGCGCTGACCGAGGCCTGCGCGAACGCCGTCGAGCACGCCGCTCCGGGCGCGGCCGGCAGCGAGGACGACGGCTTCCACGTGACCGCCACCATCGAGGGCGACCGGCTGCGCATCGAGGTCACCGACTCGGGACCCGGCTTCGCCCCCCGCGTGCGAAGGGAGCGGACCGCCAGGTCGGGCCGCCGTCCCGAGCCCGCCGAGCGCCCCGAGCGTCCCGAGCGGACCGTTCCCCGGCGTGCCGCGGTCGTCACCGCCGACCCCTCCGCCGAGAGCGGTCGAGGCCTCTTCCTGATCCGCGCACTGGCCGATCACGTGCAGTTCCGCAACCATCCGCGACGGGGTGCGGTCGTCTCCTTCGACAAACTGCTCACCTACCAGGACCGGCCGCTTGCCCGCGCCTCCTGACCGCGCCGCCGCGGAGCCCGTCCCGACCGGGCTTGACTCTCACGTGACGTGAGGCCGCAGGCTGGGTGACACGAGGGAGAGGAAAGGGCCCCCATGAGTTACTCGGTCGGTCAGGTCTCGCGGTTCGCCAAGGTGACCGTGCGCACCCTGCACCACTACGACGAGATCAAACTGCTCAGCCCCCGTGGCCGCACGCCGTCCGGCTACCGCCGTTACGACGACGCGGACCTGGACCGGCTGCAGCAGATCCTCTTCTACCGGGAACTCGGCTTCTCCCTCGACGACATCGCGTCCATCCTGGACGACTCGGACGTCAGCCCCAGTGAGCACCTGCGCCGCCAGCACCGGTTGCTCACCGAGCGGATCGAACGACTCAAGGAGATGGCCGCGTCCGTGGAACACGCACTGGAGGCGAGGAAGATGGGGATCCAACTGACCCCGGAGGAGAAGTTCGAGGTCTTCGGCGAGGGATACGTCGACTACGAGGACGAGGCGCAGGAACGCTGGGGCGAGACCGACGCCTGGAAGCAGTCGCAGAAGCGCGCCTCGAAGTACACCAAGGCGGACTGGGTCGAGATCAAGGCCGCGGCCGACGAGCTGGACCGCAGGATCGGCGCGGCGGTGCGCGGCGGCGTCGCCGCCGACAGCGAGGAGGCCATGCAGCTCGCCGAGGACCACCGGCTGCACATCGGGCACTGGTTCTACGACTGCTCGCACGCGATGCACCGCTGCATGGGCGAGATGTACATGGCGGACCCGCGGTTCACCGAGTACTACGAGAAGATCGTGCCCGGCGGCGCCGCCTGGTTCCGTACCGCCGTGGTGGCCAACGCCGACCGGGCCGAGGCCGCGCAGGCCTGACCGCCGGTCGCCGGATCCCTGCGGAGGGCGTTCACGCCGCGCGCGTGAACGCCCTCCGGTATGCCGTGGGAGTGGTCCGCATCGCGCGGACGAAGTGGTGGCGGTAGGTGGCCGCGCTGTCGAACCCGACGGCCGCGGCGACCTCGTCGATCGGCGCCTCACCCGACTCCAGCAGCGGCAGGCTCGCGGCGACCCGCTGCGCGATCACCCAGCGGATCGGGCTGGTGCCGTTGCGCCGGGTGAAGTGACGCAGGTAGGAGCGCTCGGACATGCGCGCCGCGCGGGCGAGTGCGGGGACGGTCAGCGGCTCGCCGAGCCGGTCCATCGCCCAGGCCATCGACCGCGCCACGCCGTCCTCGTCCTCCCGCACCGGCCGCACCGCGGCCTCGATGAACTGCGCCTGCCCGCCCTCGCGGTGCGGCGGCACGACGAACCGCCGGGCCACGGTGTTGGCGACGAGCGCGCCGTGGTCGGAGCGGACCAGGTAGAGGCACAGGTCGATCCCCGCGGCGCTGCCCGCGCTGGTGAGCACGTCCCCGTTGTCGACGTAGAGCACGTCGGGGTCGACCTCGATCTCCGGATGGCGCTCGGCCAGCAGTGCCGAGTAGCGCCAGTGCGTCGTGGCCCGACGTCCCGTCAGCACCCCGGCGGCGGCCAGCGCGAAGGCCCCGGAGCAGATCGACACCAGTCGCGCCCCGCGCGCGTGCGCGTCCCGGAGGGCCGCCACCAGCGCCGGGGACACCTCGCCCCCGGCGTTCGGCACGCCGGTCACGATGACGGTGTCGGCGGCGGCGAGTGCGTCCAGGCCGTGCTCGGCCCTCATGGTGAAGCCGCCGACCACCCGCAGATCCCGTCCCGGCTGCTCGGCGCAGACCTTCAGCTCGTACCAGGGCAGCTCCCCGAGCTCCGGTCGGTGCAGCGCGAACACCTCGACGACGACGCCCAGTTCGAAGGGCGCCATGCCGTCGAAGGCGAGCACCGCGACGGTGTGGGCGGGCGTCGGGCGGGGGCCGAGAGCGAGGTCCAAGGTCATGGCGAGATCTTAGCGGGGCAGGATTTTTCCGCCATCCCGAAAATCTTCTGATTCACCTGCAACCCCCGCCGGGGATGCGCGTCTATGGAGACGAGAGAGCGGGAAGCGCCCGAAGAACCGGGCGCCCCGCCTCGGCCGAAAAACCCGAACGACCGTCACCCTGGGGGGACTCCGTCATGAAGTTGCGCCTTTCGTCCCGGTTCGCGAAGTTCGCCACCGTCGCCGCGACCGCTCTCGGCCTCGCCGCCGGCGCGACCGGCACCGCCGACGCCGCAGCCGTCTCGCCCTGGCTGACGGGCAGCCAGATGCCGCAGGCCGCCGCCTTCCACTGGCAGGCCCAGCCGCAAGGCCAAGGCCGCCCTCGCGCGGATCGAGGCCGACTACGCCCACTGCACCGCCGAGCTGGACCGCTTCTCCGACCTGGACACCGGCAAGCGCGTCCACGCCCGTGTCGACCGCACCGCCTGGCTCCCCGGCGGCGTCGCCTACCGCGTCGAGATCCGCAACAACCTCGGTCGTCCCGCCGACCTGCCCGACCTCCCCTCCGACGCCCAGGAGCTCTTCGTCCAGCGCGGCGCCACCATCTCCTACATCGCCCTCGACGGCGCCAACCCCCGTATCGACGCCGTCAACGGCTCGCTGCAGGTCCTCAAGACCATGGCCGCCCGCCTGGGCTGAGCCGTACGCACGAAGGGCGGGCGACCACCGGTCGCCCGCCCTTCGCGGTCCTGCTCCTGCTCAGGTCAGCCCTTCAGGCTCGCCATCCAGCTCTCGACCTCGTCGATCGTGCGGGGCAGACCGGACGAGAGGTTGCGGTTGCCGTCGGCCGTGACCAGGATGTCGTCCTCGATCCGGACGCCGATGCCGCGGTACTCCTCCGGCACGGTCAGGTCGTCGGCCTGGAAGTAGAGGCCGGGCTCGACCGTCAGCACCATGCCGGGCTCCAGCACGCAGTCGACGTACGCCTCGACGCGCGCCTGGGCGCAGTCGTGGACGTCCAGGCCGAGCATGTGGCCGGTGCCGTGCAAGGTCCAGCGACGCTGCAGCCCGAGCTCGAGCACCCGCTCGACCGGGCCCTCGACCAGGCCCCACTCCACCAGCCGCTCGGCCAGCACCTGCTGCGAGGCCTCGTGGAAGTCGCGGTAACGGGCCCCCGGCTTGACGGCCGCGATGCCCGCCTCCTGGGAGTCGTAGACGGCCTGGTAGATCTTCCGCTGCAGGTCGTCGAAGGTGCCGTTGATCGGCAGCGTGCGGGTGACGTCGGCGGTGTAGAGGGTGGACGTCTCCACGCCGGCGTCGAGCAGCAGCAGCTCGCCCGGGCGGACCTCGCCGTCGTTGCGGACCCAGTGCAGCGTGGTCGCGTGCGGACCGGCGGCGCAGATCGAGCCGTAGCCGACGTCGTTGCCCTCGACGCGGGCGCGACGCCAGAAGGTGCCCTCGATCCAGCGCTCCGAGGTGGCGACGGCCTGCGCGAGCTCGCGCACCACGTCGGTGAAGCCGAGCACGGTCGCGTCGCAGGCGGCCTGCAGCTGGCCGAGCTCCCACTCGTCCTTGACCAGGCGCAGCTCGCTCAGGAAGACCTTGAGCTCGTTGTCGCCGTGCTTGGTGGTGTGCGCGTCGAGGGCGGCCTCGATCCCGGCGTCGTGGCCGCGGAGCACGCGGGTGCGGGCGGGCGCCTCGTCGGCGCGCTCGGCCAGCTCGGCCTCGGCGTTCCGCACGTCCTTGGCGGGCAGGCCGAGCAGCACCTCGGCCTCGGTGAGGCTGTGCCGACGACCGACCCAGAGCTCCCCCTGACCGCTCAGCCAGAACTCGCCGTTCTCCCGGTCCGAGCGCGGCAGCAGGTACAGGTAGGCGTCGTGCCCCTGGTCCCCGCCGTCACGAGGCTCCATCACGAGGACGGCGTTCTCGGTCTGGTCGCCGGTGAGGTGCACGTACTCCGTGCTGGCGCGGAAGCTGTACTCGGTGTCGTTGGACCGGGTCTTCAGCTTCCCCGCGGGGACGACGAGCCGGTCGCCGGGGAACCGCGCGGAGAGCGCGGCCCGCCGCTTGGCCGCGTACGCGGACTGCTCGGCCGGGACCAGATCCCGCAGCTCGGTGTCGGCCCAGCCGGTCTTCATGACGGCGGTCAGCTCGTCGGAGATGGCCGGGTAGAGCCCGTTCTTCCGCTGCTTGATCGGCTTCGGCTCGGTCTCCTCGGGAGCGAGGTCGTCCTCGGTCACGCTGTGTCGCCTCCTCGTGGTACGGGGGAACCGCGCCCTGTCAGGGGTGTTCCGGGCATGCGGTCCGTACAAGGGTACGGGGCAAGACCGTTTGCACGACAGAGCCAGGTGCGGTTCAGGGCGTCGCGCTTCGCGAGGGCGGGCGACTCGCACGCACCAGGGGCGCCCCGCGCCCCTGGAGGTGCAACCGGCTCGTCAGTCGAAGCGTGCGGCGAGGAGGACGATGTCGTCGCCGCCCGGGGACGGGGCCTTCGCGCCGACGCAGGTTTCCAGGAGGTAGTCGCAGAAACGTTCCGGGTCCTGGCGGACCTCCCGCGGCGCCTCCGCCGCGGCCGCGCGGAGGCGGGCCTGGCCGGAGTGGAGGCTGGAGCCGCAGCGTCGGGCCAGACCGTCGGTGTAGAGCAGCAGCACGTCGCCGCGGTCCGCCCGCAGTTCGACACCCGGTGCTTCCCAGCAGCTCAGCATGCCCAGCGGCGCGCTCAGCGAGGTCTCCACGAAGGAGGCCCCGAACGAGGTCACCAGCAGCGGGGGACACTGCCCGGCCCCCGCCAGGGACAGTCGCCGGGCGCCCGGTTCGACGTAGGCGTACAGCGCCGTCGCCGTGCGGGCCGGTTCCGTGCTCTTCAGCAGCAGTTCGAGATCGCCCAGGACGGCGACCGGATCCTCGCCCTCCAGCACCGCGTACGCGCGGAGCGCGGCCCGCAGCCGGCCCATCGCGGCCGCGGAGTCCGCGCCGCCGCCGGTGACGCTGCCGACGCTGAGGGCCAGTGCGCCCTCCGGCAGGGAGATCGCGTCGTACCAGTCGCAGCCGCCCGCGCCGTCGAGGCCGGCGGCGATGCAGCGCGCGGCCAGCGCCATGCCGGTGGGCCGGGGCAGGCCGCTCGGCAGGAGCCCGCGCCGCAGCGCGTCCGCGGTGCGCTGCAGGCGGTCCCTTTCGACCTCCTTGGCCAGCAGGCGTGCGGCCGAGGCGCAGTAGAGGCCGGCCAGGCGCTGCTCGCGCTCGGTCGGCTGCGCGGGGGTGTCGTAGAACCAGACCACCGAGCCGAGGTCGGCCAGCGGCTGGGCGTAGGAGGCGCCGATGCCGAGCTGGCCGGCCACCTCCTGGAAGCGGTCGCCGGTGGGCTCGCCCCCGGAGGGACGCAGCACCTGGGCGGTGGGGACGGTCTCCAGCGCGCCGAGGGCGGCGTGGTCGAGGCCGAGGCCGAGCGTGGTGGAGGGGTGCGAGAGCATCAGCATGCCGCGGCGCGCGCCGATCAGCGCCGCGCCGTCGGCCAGGACGCCGGCCAGCGCGGCCGCCAGGTCGGGCGCGGAGCTGAGCCGGTCGGTGAGGTCGTAGAGGGTGGTCAAATCAGCCAGGGGGTCGGCGGAGCGCTCACGGAACGCGCTGATGTTGTCTCCGCTGATCGTTTCCGCAGGGCTCGTGGGCGCGGGGAGGCCGAGGGCCGTCTGAGCGGCCGCCTGGGGCTCAGCCATGGTCCGCACCTGCGATAACTACAAAGAGTGATGCTGGATTCTTACTATATTGTCTGAATTGAATCACTATGCACCCCCATGTCATGCCATACGGCAATTAATGAGTCTCTTCTACACACACCGATCGGGTGATGTCCAGAACTGTCCGCTGCCACGTGGTTGGTGTCTTTGCCCGAATATTTGGCCGAAAAACATCGGTGCGACTGATCGTTTCAGCGATCGATTACGGGCACCGTCCGTCGTCCGCGGAGCGCCCTGGACACCTCCCGGCGGCCCCGGAGCCCGCGCCCCGGCTGCGCCCTGGGCGCTTCGAGCGCGACCGGTACGACCTTCGGTCCGGCGCGCATCAGATCGATGATCATTCCGGTCAACGCGCCGGCTCCCCCGGCCGGCGGTCGCGTCGCCGCGAAGGCCGCGCTGCTCACGCAGAACTCCCCGGTGAGCACCCCCGCCGCGGTGAAGCCCGCCCGCGCCAGTCCCCGCTGCTCGCGCCGGGCCGCCGCGTCCCCGCGCCCGGTGCCCACCGCGACCGCCGCGTCGGCCGCGCCCGCCGCGACCGGGGCCAGCAGCACGAACGCCTCCTCCACGGCCGGGCCCCGGCCCGCGTCGACGAAGAGCAGCGGCAGGGGTGCGTATCCGGCCAGCTCCGCCTCGTCGTGCAGCAGGACCGCGCCGCTGTCCGCGGCGACGCGACGGGTCGAGTCGGTGGACCCGGCCTCCAGCACCAGAACCGCCCGAATGGCGGGCAGCGCGCGGGCCGCGAGCACGGTGAGGGCGATCCGGGCCGCGTCGTTGCGCGCACGGATCACGACCGCCGCTTCGGGAGCGGGAATTGATGTGGGGTCAGCCTCGTGGGCCGACGAGAAATCCGGGTCCATCCCCGGATCGTACGTTTGCCGACCCCTCTAGCAGAGCCCCCCGTAGCAGGCCGCCGGAATACCCCGAACGGAGGAACCATCCTGACTCGCCGTGCGTCATTCCGGACGATGCGTCAGTCTCGTCAGAGAACGTGCTCGTGAGTGCCCTCGGTGGGTAGAGAACCGTTACGGGGCGGCGCCGCCCAGGCCGATCGGCCGACGGGGCGGGCGCATTCGCCGCCCCCGCACCGCCACCCGCCGGGTCCACGGGCGCGATGGGCGTGGTGCGCTTCTCGTTGCGCGAGGTCACGTACCGATCCTTGACCGTCACGGAAAGGAACGAGTGCTCATGCGCGGGGTATCAACACTCGTCAGAAACGCCAAGCAGCGGCGGTCGAGGGCGCAGCTGCTGAACGCGGCCAGGGTCGCCGCGCGCGGCTGGGGTTGGCCGGTGGCGCCCGCGGTCGGGCTCACCGCCGAAGGGGACTGCCGCTGTCCCAGGATCGACTGCCCGGTTCCCGGGGCCCACCCCCACGACCCCAAGCTGCTCGCCGCCACGACGGACGACCGGATGATCAAGTGGTGGTGGTCCCGCCGTCCCACGGCGCCGGTGTTGGTGGCGACGGGCTCGCAGGTCTGCGCGCTGAGCCTGCCGGCCGAGGCGGGCGCACGCGTGCTGGACTACTTCGACGCGCTCCGGGTGCCGACGGGTCCGGTGATCGCCACGCCCACCCGCTACGTCCTGCTCGTCGCGCCCTACTCGCTCCCGGAGTTGGCCGACCTGTTGGTGGCCCAGGAGTGGGTGCCGAGCAGTCTGCGCTACCACGGTCCAGGCGGCTTCGTCGTGCTGCCGCCCTCGGAGACGGGCGCCGGCGCGCTGCGCTGGATCCGCCGCCCGCTCTCGGCGCGGCGCACGCCGTGGCTACCGGCGGTGAGCGATCTGGTGGAGGCGCTGGTCGAGGCGAGCATCGCCACGCCCGACGGGGCCACTCTGGCGCCGTGACGGATGGTCTTGCCAACCCTGGACGCAGACAGGAAATGCCCGGCCGCTGGCGACGGGGGATGCACCAGCGACCGGGCTGTTTAAACCGTAACAAACGAAGGGCCGCAAGCAAATTCCCTGGGCCCGACCTTTTCCCCGGAATTCTGCCCTCCACCCGGTGAATGTGACGCAGATCACTGAATTGAGGGACGATCTGACGGCCCATCCACCGGGCCCGGGCGGGATTACGGGCGGAACGGTGGCCGAAGGTGAGGGGAATTCAGCTCAGCGTGACCTGACGGCTGGAGAGCGACGCACGAGCCTTCCGCTGTTCCGCCGTCAGCGGCTCGGAGACCGCGAGCGCGGCGGCGAGCCGCTCGGCGAAGGCGGCGGCCGGCTTCTCGCAGTCGTCGGCCGTCATCGTCTGCGGCAGGTCCCAGACCGGCACGACCAGCCCGTGCGCCCGGAACGAGCCGACCAGCTTGGTGCCCTCGCCCAGGGAGGCCTCGCCGGAGGCGGAGAGCCTGGCCAGCGCGTCGAGCAGCGGCTCCTCGGCGTGCGGCATCACCCAGCGCAGGTGGTTCCGGTCGGGCGCCTGGCACCAGTACGCGTGGGCGACCGACTCCAGCTTCTCGGTCGGGATGACCGCGGCGTTGGCCTGTTCCAGCGAGGCGGCCACCTCACCCGTCGCGTTCTCCGCGTCCTCCAGCCAGAACTCGAAACCGGTGTGCACGGCGGGCTCGAACGCGGCGTCCACGTCCAGGAGTTCCTGAAGACGCGGTCCGCCGGGCGCCGGGCGGCGCGGCGGCACCGGGGAGCCGGGCTCGGCGGCCAGCGCCAGCACCAGCGCGTCGGCCAGATCCCGGCTCAGGTCGCCGGAGGAGGTCTGCGTCTGCAGGCCCAGCATGATGCTGCCGTCCTGGCGGCGCATCGCCGGCCAGGCCATCGGGAGCACCGTGGCCAGGGTGACCGAGGGGACCTCGCCGTTCGCCGTGGCGAGCGTGGCGGCGTTCAGAGTCAGCGGCACGGTCGCGGCGGGCACCAGCTCGCGCAGCGCGACCCAGTCGCCCTCGCCCGGCAGTCCTTCGAACGGGCGCTGCACCAGCTCCGCGACGGCGTGGGCGGCTTCGCGCCCGTGGCACGCCTTGTAGCGACGCCCGGAGCCGCAGGGGCAGGCTTCGCGCGCGCCGACGACGGGGATCGGCCCGTCGGTGACGGCCGGGGCGGTGCGGAGGGGGGCCTTCTTCTTGGCCATGGTGCGTACTCCCGAGGGAACGGAGGGGTTTCCTTCCGCAGAGGTTACGGGCTCGGCCCCGTGCCCCGCGGCGCGCGGACGGCGCGCCCGCGCCCTGGCGGCGGGTCCGCGGGGTGCGCGGAACCGCACCTCCGGCCCCGGCCCCACTCGCCGTCAGCCCTGCTCGAAGCCCCGGTCGGCACCCGTGCCGCACGCCCCCGTACGCGGTGTCCGCTCAGCTCGCCGCGGCGGCCGGTGTCTCGGGATCGCGTCGGGCGTGCCGGGCCCTCACCCTGAGCACCGCCCATACCGTCACTTCACCGGGGGCGTCCCTGACGCCCCACTCCGTGGCCAACTGGCCGACGATTCCCAGCCCTCGGCCGCCCTTGGCGGTCAGCGAGGGCGAGGCTCTGCGCGGGCGGGTCGGCCCGCCGCCGTCGGTCACCTCCACGGTGAGCAGGCCGTCGCTGTGCAACTCCCAGCCGACCACGACCTGTTCGAACTGCTCCGCCTGACTCGGGTGGTCCCGCTCGCGCTCCAGCGGCCGCGCGTGGCGGCAGGCGTTGCTGAGCAGTTCCGACAGAATCAGCACCGCGTCGTCTATGACGCCCTCGGGTACCAGATGCTCGCCAAGGTCGTCGCGCAGGCGACGTCGCGCGGCACGCACACTCTCCGGACCATAGGGCACTGCCATGGTCGACGAAGAAGTCGGCACATCATGCGCCACCACCACGGCCACCCCCGGACCTCCTCCTTCGTTTGCGCCAGGGTGTGAATGCCCGGTGCGAGCAAGTCGAAAACTGAAATCTCCGCACCTTGGCGGGCTTTCCGGGAGCCCGGGCCGGGCGCGAGGAGCGCATTTCACAGCGCGTCACCGCTTTGTGACGCTGTGCATTCACGGAGTGGTTCAGAATAGCGATCCGGCCAGGATCCAGATGAATTTCCAGCCATTTTCGCCCGTCTACGCGTGCGGTCTCCCCGATCGGGATCCGAGGCGCTCGCGAGGCGGCGCGGGGCCGTCCCCAGGGCGGTCCGCGAGCGGATCCGACCTGCCGCGGCTACCGTCCGAGCTGGTCCAGCACCCGCTGCGGATGGTTGGTGATGATCGCCTCCACGCCCAGCCGCAGGCACAGCTCGACGTCCTCGGGCTCGTCCACCGTCCAGACGTGGACCCGGTGGCCGGCCCGGTGCAGTGCCGCGACGTAGCCGGGGTTCGCGCGGACCAGATCGATGCCCGGCCCCGCGATCCGCGCCCCGTGCGGGAGCGAGCCGTCCCTGAGCCAGGGCAGCACCCGCTCCATCAGGAAGACCGTCGGCAGCTGCGGCGCCATCTGGCGGACCCGGCGCAGCGACATCTGCGAGAAGCTCATGATCCGCACCGGCGAGGAGTCCTCGTCCGCCTCGCCCCGGCCGGCACCGCCTCTGCCCGCCTGGCCCGCGCCCTCCGGCACGAGGCCGAACCGGCGCAACAGCTCCAGCAGGCGCTTCTCCACCAGGCCCGCGTAGCGCGTGGGGTGCTTGGTCTCGATGGCCAGCTCCACCCGGCGGCCGGCGTCGGCGTGGAGTTCGAGCAGCCGTTCCAGCGTGAGCACGCTGGTGTGTTCGGGAGAGGTCCAGTCGGCCTCCTCCGAGCCGCCGAGCTTCCAGCCGCCGAAGTCCAGCTCGGCGAGCTGGGCGAGCTCCAGGGTGGAGACGACGCCACGCCCGTTCGAGGTCCGGTCGACCGTCCGGTCGTGGACGCAGACAAGGTGCCCGTCGGCGGTCAGCCGTACGTCGCACTCCAGTCCGTCCGCACCCTGCTCGATGGCCAGCTGGTACGCGGCGAGGGTGTGTTCGGCGAAGGTCCCCGACGCGCCGCGGTGCGCGATGACGCGTGTGGCGGCGCGGTTGGGGACGGAGGCGATCGGGCCGGGCGGGGTGTGCACGCCACCACGATAGGGGGCCCGCGTGTACCGGAGGTGAACGTCCGCCGCGGACCCCTGACCTGGCCGGGCTAGGCCCTGTCGGACGGGGCCTGGGCGCCCGTGCCGGTGGGCAGCGCGTCCTTGCGCAGCAGCGGCGTGAGCGCCAGCGTCACGCCGCCCGCCGCGAGGAAGGAGAAGAGCGAGGCGGAGGTCCACGGCGTCCCGTGGATGTGCGTGAGGTTCTGCGCGTGCGTCCAGAAGTGCTTCCACCAGGCGTAGGGCAGCGCCGCCGGCGAGATCAGCTCGTAGAGGGTGAAGCCGATCACCCACGGCAGCGGCATCAGCCAGCGGGTCGGCGCGTTCTCGCCCATGTCCCAGCCGTCGCGGCCGCGGCCGAGGAAGAAGTCCACCGCCAGCACGGCCAGCAGGGGTACGAAGACCGCCCCGATCAGCCCGAGGAAGGCGTAGTAGGTGTCGGTGAACCCGTCGATGGCGAGCGCGCCCGCCGTCACCAGCGCGCCGATGCCCAGGGTCAGCCAGCGCCGGTCCACCTTCGGGAAGAGGTTGTGGATCGACATGGCGGTCGAGTAGACGTTGGCGAAGGACTGATCCGCCTCGCGCAGCACCAGCACCAGGAAGAAGAGCCAGCCGGCGGTCAGGCCGGTGAAGGTCGAGAAGATCTTGTTCGGGTCGCCGCCCACCTGGGTCAGCGCGACCACGCCGACCAGGTAGCACCAGATCTGCGCGACGGTGTAGCCGGTGAAGGTGCCCCAGTACGCGCCCTTGGCCGTGCGGGCGTGCCGGGTGTAGTCGGCGGCCAGCGGCACGAAGGAGATGGACACCGCGATCACGTAGTCGGTCGCGCCGAGGAAGCCGTTCCAGTTGCCGCCGCCGGGGTTGTGCACCCCGTGCCGGACCAACTGGACGGTGAAGAAGAGCATGGAGATACCGACGGCGATCGCGACGTAGCGCCGCAGCACCGCGATCGAGCCCAGCGGCCGGATCGTCATCGCCGTGGTCAGCACACCGGCCGCGACCACGTAGACCCAGCGCGGGACGCCCCCGTAGAGCGCCTGGGCGCCCTGGGTGATCACGATCAGCTCGTAGACGCCCCAGCCGACGCACTGGGCGATGTTCAGCAGCGTCGGGACGTAGGAGAGACGGGTGCCGAAGAGGCCGCGCAGGATCGCCATCGCCGGGGCGCCGGTCCGCTGGCCGATCAGGGCGGCCAGGGCGAGCATCAGCGTGCCGACGACGGTGCCCACGACGATGGCGGTGATCGAGGCGGCCAGCGCGAGGTTCTTCCCGTTCGCGTCGACCATCACCGTGGCGGCGCTGGAGAACCCGATCAGACTCACGCCGAGGTTCGCCCAGAAGGCCCCCTGGTCGCGGAAGCTGAGCGTGCGCGGGGGCGCGGTGTCGAGGACGAGCGGGGCCTCGGCGTGCGCGTCGCCGGTGGCGGGACCGTGTTCGAGGGTGGCGGACATGACCGTCTGCAGAGCTCCCTACGCCGGCATTACCCGGTCAGGTTCAGGCGGTCGGCGGCCCTGCCGCGTGGTGCGGCCCGCTGCCCTCTCAGCCTGGAATGAGGTCCAAGCTCCCGCGAATATGATGCGTGTGTTCGAGGGCATGGTACGGCTGACGGCCGGGTACGGCCAAGACCTGTCCACGGCTGTCACCATGCCGTACGCACGGCTGGGACTTACGATGCCCCGACAGCCTGTGCGGAATGCTTAGGGACGTGTAGGTCCCTCATAAAGGAGGTCATTTCGTGAGCACCGAGCACGAGGGTGGGCTCGACGGGTCGGAGCGCCCTGCCCCCGATGCGGTTCCGGCGGATGGTTCGGATCGTCCGGCGGAGCAGGCGCCCGCGAGCAGCCCGGTCGCGCCCCCGGCCGACCCCGACCTCGCCGGCTACCCGGCGCCCGCGGCCCCCACGCAGCCGCCCGCCGACGAGCAGCCGACGGCCGTCCAGCCGCCGGTGCCGCCGGTTCCGGCCGCAGCGCAGCCGCCCGCGCACACGCCGTCGGCCGGCCACCTGCCTCCCCCGCCGCCGCAGCCCCCGTACGGCGCGCCCGCGGCCCCGCCGCAGCCGCCGCACCAGCCGCCGCACCAGCCCTACTGGCAGACCGCCCCGATGCCGCCCGTCCCCGACACCCCCGCCGGGCTCTTCGGTGAGGGCCAGGTCGTCACCAAGCCCAAGCGCAGCGGCCGCAGCGGCTTCATCGCCCTGCTCGCCGCGACCGCGATCATCGCGGGCGGCGTCGGCGGAGGCATCGGCGCGTGGGTGGAGAGCCGCAACACCGGAAGCGGCGGCGGCGACAGCACCACGGTCAGCACCACCACCGACCCGAGGCAGCTCAGCCGCCCGGCGGGCTCCATCTCGGCCATCGCCGCCAAGGCGCTGCCCAGCGTGGTCACCATCGAGGCCAGCGGCTCCTCCGAGTCCGGCACCGGCACCGGGTTCGTCTTCGACACCCAGGGCCACATCCTCACCAACAACCACGTCGTCGCGCCCTCGGTCGGCGGCGGCAAGCTGACGGTGAAGTTCGCCGACGGTGCCAGCTACGGCGCCTCTGTGGTCGGCCGGGCGCAGGGCTACGACGTGGCCGTGATCAAGCTGGACTCGGTGCCGAAGGAGAAGCTGGTCCCGCTGCCGCTGGGCGACTCGGACGCGGTCCAGGTCGGCGACTCCACGATCGCCATCGGCGCGCCCTTCGGGCTCTCCGGCACGGTCACCTCCGGCATCGTCAGCGCCAAGAACCGCCCGGTCGCCTCCGGCGACCAGACCGGCGCGCAGACGTCCTACATGAACGCCCTGCAGACCGACGCCTCGATCAACCCGGGCAACTCCGGCGGTCCGCTGATGAACTCCCAGGGCCAGGTCATCGGCATCGACTCGGCGATCCAGTCCACCGGCCAGTCCAGCGGCGGCGGCCAGTCCGGCAGCATCGGCCTCGGCTTCGCGATCCCGATCAACCAGGCCAAGTGGGTCGCCCAACAGTTGATCAAGACCGGCACCCCGGTCTACCCGATCCTCGGCATCCTGCGCGACGACACCTTCACCGGCGACGGCGCCCGCATCAACACCAGCCCGGTCCAGGGCACCCCGCCGGTCACCCCCGGTGGCCCGGCCGACCAGGCCGGCCTGAAGCCCGGCGACGTCATCACCTCCCTCGACGGCGTCCTCATCGACTCGGGCCCCACCCTGGTCAGCGAGATCTGGGCGCACCACCCCGGCGACAAGGTCGCCGTGATCTACACCCGCGGCGGCCAGTCCCACACCACGACGGTGACCCTCGGCTCGCGCGTCGGTGACAACCAGTAATCACCACCACCTTCGGCCCGAGTCATGAGAAGATCCCTGGCGTGGACCGTGATCGCGTCAGAACGTGACGCGCGATCGCGCCGTCCGCGCCAGGAGTCTTGCCCGAGCGGCCTAAGGGAACGGTCTTGAAAACCGTCGTGGCAGTGATGTCACCGTGGGTTCAAATCCCACAGACTCCGCAGTAGGACGGCCCCCGACCAGCAACAACGGTCGGGGGCCGCCTGCTGCCAGTGTGGCCGTGAGTGGCCCTTGAGGACCGGGGCTTACCGCCGTATAGGGCACGTGAGGGGCACGGCCACAGGAATGGATGAGGCGGCCCGTCGGCTGGTGCGCTCGGCAGGATTCGAGCCTGCAACCTTTGATCCGTAGCTCTTAGCAATTTAGTCATATGCGGACAACTTGTGACTAATCCCGGCACGATGAATCCGTGGCGGTCGGCCTCGGGTGCAGCGGTTGCTGTACCTGGCTGAGGTACAGCACCTGAGCTGGGGAAGTTCACGTCGGTCGTTGAGCCCTGGCGCGGGTTCTGCAATGTTCCCCGACTCTTCCTTGTCACCGCCGGGCCTGGAGGCGTCTTCAGAGCCCTCTGCTCACCCCTGTTGAATCAGATTCCACTGAGAGCCGCACGGAGGGCAGGCAACCTGCTTGGATTGGGCCATGGTGACTGCTGAGACCTGGTATGACCATCCCGCCTGGGGCTTTGTCGGCGTCGTGATCGGAGTCGTTGCGATCGTTGCGGGGATTTGGGCTGCATTTCGCGCAGCCACTCCGAAAATGCGTTTGCGATACAAACTTTCGGGACTAACCCCCCTTATTGCCCAGGTGTCAGGCGTAGATCTGACGGTTACGCGAAACGGACGCAACCTGACGCATCCGTACGTAGCCACAATCACGCTTGCGGCCGAGGGGCGTCAAGATATACCGGAGGATGCTTTTTCAAAGGAACGCCCCCTTGTGCTCGACCTAGGCGCAGAGATTCTAGACATTCTAGATGCGCAATATTCTATTGAGCACGCCCCTGCCCCGGCCCTTTGTCTTAAGGGAGAACAGCTGCTCATCGGCCCGGACCTCATCCATCGCAACTCCGTTCTATCCATCTCAGTGCTCGTTGATGGAAGCGATCCGAAGCTGCTTCCGCCATCAAAAACCCTGGTGGACGTTCGCATCGAAGAGGGGGCGACGCCAATCAGGCAATTTCGCCAAGAACTTTCGATCCTGATCAGCTGTCTAGCCCTTCAGCTTTTCCTTGTTTTCTACGGCGTAGAATACCAGCATATTGACATGTGGAGCTTGACGATCTCAACGCCAGCCGAGTGGTTCGGTGCGATTGTCTCGGGGATCTTGGGTGCAATTGCCGGCGTCACATTTGCGCGTGTTCAGGCAAGGAGGCGTCGGTAACGGTAGCGGTCCGACTCCGCGACATTCGCCAGAAGGCACCCCATCTCGACTGGTTCTCTTGGTCGGGCACATTCGACTAAGGGCTGTCCCGCAATCGCTGAGGAAGATCAGGGGCGCCACTCTTCGCGGTAGTCGGCGTGATCGGCGTAGACCGAAGCGAGCAGGAGGACAGCAGTGTGCAGCCCCTCGTGGGAGGACACCTTTGCGCCGGCGTTCGCTGGTGAGTGGTCGTAGGCATCTACGATGGCCCGCTTGGCGTCGACGTCCGTCATGACGCGTGCTGGGTCGAAGCGGGCGATGTGGTCTGCCGGGCCGAGGAAGACGTCCGCGATCTCAGCGCCCGTGTCCAGCACAACGACCGTTCTTTCGGCTGTCCAGCATCCGCTGCTCGTCATGGCGTCACGGGCGTAGTTCCAGTCGTCCTGGAGTCGTGCCCTGAGGAAGGCTGCCACTTCCGCGGCCGACGTCTTGGAGGTGTCGTCGTCTCGGGTCATGGATGGATCCTCCCGGCCGGCTGCTGGTCGCGTCTACGCGGCCGTCTCCACCTGACATGATCTTCAAATGGCAAGTGTGATCACGGCTTCGGACCCTTCGTGGATAGGCCCGTTCGCCGGGCTGAGCCCCCGCGTGTTCCGCAAGCTGATCACCGTGCTGCGACGTGAAGGCGCCGATGAGGTCCGCCCCGGGCGCCCCTGGTCGCTTTCCCTGGAGGACCGGGTTCTGTTGGTAGCTGCTTACTGGCGCACCAACCTGACACTGCGGCAGCTTGCACCGCTGTTCGGCATCTCGAAGTCCGCGGCCGACCGGATCGTCGACCACATCGGCCCGCTGCTGGCGCTCAAGCAGCGGCAGCGTTTCCGCAAGGGAGCCGTGCTCATCGTCGACGGCACTCTCGTGCCCACCCGGGACCACTTCGTCGCGGAACAGTCCAAGAACTATCGGTACTCCACCAACCACCAGGTCGTCATCGACGCCGACACACAGCTGGTCGTTGTCGTGGGCAGACCGCTCCCGGGCAACCGGAACGACTGCAAGGCATGGGCCGAGTCCGGCGCAAAGGCGGCGGTCGGCAAGACCATCACGATCGCCGATGGCGGCTACCCGGGCACCGGTCTCGTCATGCCTCACCGCCGCTCGCCCGGCGGCGAACTCTGCGACTGGAAGCGGGAGCACAACCGCTCCCACAAGCAGGTCCGGGCCCGCGTCGAGCACGTCTTCGCGCGCATGAAGACCTGGAAGATCCTGCGCGACTGCCGCCTCAAGGGCGACGGGGTCCACCATGCGATGCTCGGCATCGCCCGCCTGCACAACCTCCTCCGGGCCGGATAACCAGCTGGCCTGCCCTCCGGCACGACAGCACGCCCACCCGGGAAGATCGATTACGGGACAGCCCTTAGGCGGCTCTGCCGATAAGGCAGGATCCAGGCTGAGTTGGGTGGTTTCTCCTCGATCGGGCAGCTCTGCCGGCCCTGGGAGGTTCCCGGTACGCCTCCGGTGCGCGATCGGGGAGGAGTCGCCCCTCCGCAGGAGGCCGCGCGCTTGGTCGCCTGCACAGGGCATGAACGACTGGCTTACCGAGGGGCACGGGGCGTCCGATGGGGCACGAATGGTGCACGCAGACGACTCGACTGCGCAGAGTGACTCGTCAGGGCCAGCTTGACCAGCGCGTTCGCGAGTGCGAAGCGCTTCGGCGCGGTTGTCTTGAAAACCGTCGTGGCAGTGATGTCACCGTGGGTTCAAATCCCACAGACTCCGCCGAGGTCGGTCTGAGCACCGGCCGGAAGGGGCACCCCGGCTGTCGGGGTGCCCCTTCGACGTTCGAGGGGCCCGCGTTCGGCGGCTGGGGCCGCCGTACCGCGGGCGGTCTGACCTGGGGATATCCCCTATCCGACTATCGTCCCGGTCGATGCGAGCGGAAAGGTCAGCATCCTGGTCCACGGCAGCAGCCATGTGGTCGCCGACGTGGTCGGCTTCTTCACCTCCGGCTCAAGCGGCGCGAAGTTCACCAGCGTGACGCCGAACCGTCTGCTGGACACCCGCAACGCGACCGGTGTGGCCACCAAGACCGTGATCCCGGCCGGGCATACGATCGCGCTCCAGGTCGTGGGGAAGGCCGGTGTCCCGGCCGGGATCACTGCGGTGGTCTTGAACGTCACGGTCACCCGGACCGCTGGCAGCGGCTTCCTCACCGTCTACGCCGACGGCACGACGGTGCCCGGGGTGTCCAGCCTCAACTGGACGGGGGGCGACGGTCCCCAACCAGGTCGTCGCGCCGGTCGGGGCGGATGGCAAGGTCGACCTGCACGTCAGCGGAGCCACCGCCGTCATCGCGGACGTTTTCGGCTACTTCAGGTAGCGACTACCCGAGCAGTGACGGATGGCGTGAGGCCCGGACCACCATGGTCCGGGCCTCACGCCGTGCGGCAGTGCGGGTGGTGCGGATCAGGCGAAGTAGCCCGCCACGTCGATGAGGAGGTCGGTGCTGCCCGAGGACATGTTCGCGAAGGCGAGTTCGATGCCGCGGGGGCTGCCCTCGGTGATGGCCATGAAGCCGTTCGACACGGCCTGGTGCGGGACGTAGTTGGCGCCCGAGGTCGCCTTCGCGCCCGACTGGTCGAGGTAGTCGACCCAGAGCCAGCCGGTCGTGTCCGGGTTGACCGTGGTCAGGTTGAGCACCATGGCCTGGGCCGGCGCGCCCTCGTTCACGAAGGCCGGGACCACGGTGTACAGCGGCTTGTAGGCCCCGATCCTGCCCTTCGGGACGGCGTTCTGCCAGGAGAGCCCGGTGCGGGTGTCCAGGATCCGGGTCGCGGCGACCGGGGTCGCGTTGGAGCCGGTCAGCCCGGGCGCCACCTGGGCCGGGACGAAGTCCAGGCCGGGGGTGGAGGTGTAGTAGCCCTCGATGTCGGCGACCAGGTCGATCGGCTTGCCCGAGCCGTTGAAGAACCGGACCTTGCCGTCCGCGCCGAGCGGGACGACGACCAGGTTGGGGACGTCCTGCTTGGCGGCGAAGTTGAGGTTCGAGGCCTGCGGCACCGCCGCGCCGTCCGGATAGGCGGTGACGAAGCCGGGCGCGGTGGATCCCGTCTCGGTCAGATTCAGCGCGACCGCCGTGACGCCCTGGGCGGGGACCGCCGGTGCGCCCTCGATCGCGAGGGTGGCCGAGCCGCGGCCCGGGACCTTCGCCGCGGCGCGGCCGTTGAGGGTGGTGCGCGTGTCCATCAGGCGCGTCGGCACCAGCGGGTGGTAACCCTGCCCGGCCTGGGCGGCGTAGTAGCCCTGGAGGTCCGCGAGCAGGTCGACGGTGCCACCCTGGTTGTACAGGTGGATCTTTCCGTCGGGGCCCACCGGGACGGTCACCGAGTTGGCCCGGGTCTGTCCGGCGAGGTAGTTCAGGCTGGAGCTGGTCGGGCGGCCGCCCGAGATGTCGGACCAGGCGGTGACGTAGCCGCTTCCGCTGGGGGATACGGCGGTCAGGTTCAGCACCACCGCGGACAGTGGCCCGCCGGGTCGGGCGGGGAAGGTCGCCGGGTCGATGGTGACCGTGTGGCCCGAAGCAACCCGGGCGGCGGTGCCGGTCCCGGTCCCGGTGCGCGTGTCGAGCACCCGGGCGGGCGTCACAGGGAAGAACTCGCCGCCCTGCGTGGTCAGGGACACCTGCTGGGAGGCGATCTGACCGGCCTCGGAGACGGTCACCTGGACCTTGTAGGCGCCGGGCTCCGCGTAGGTGTGCGGAAAGGCGGTCTGCTCCCAGCGGTTCGCGGCGTCCGAGTAGTCCAGCGTCGACTGCTTGCCGTCGCCCCAGTCGACGGTGAGCGAGCCCGTCCCGGAGACCTGGGACTCCTGGACGTTGGTCGCGAGCCGCACCGAATGGGTGCCCGTCGCCTGCGCGACGGTGCCCCAGACGCGCAGCGGGTAGGCGGTCGCTCCGGTCGGGTGCGCGGAGGCCGGCAGCCAGGCGCTGATCAGGCAGACGACTGCGGTGCAGCCGACAACTACGGCACTTCTACGCACACGTTCTCCAGCGATCTGTTCACTCATATGGTCGATCGCGGTGATCCTGTCACAGCCGAAGTCCCTGCGGCGCGGCGTAACTCCGCAGCCCACGCCCGGTTTTCGGGCATACCGGGCCAAAAGGCGGACACGTCGTCCACGACGGGAGCGGCCCCCGACCGGAAGGGTCGGGGGCCGCTCGCCCGGCCTGCGTCGCGCCGGTCGCGCCGGGTCGCGCCGGGTCGCGCCGGGTCGCTCCGGGTCGCGCCGGGTCGCGCCGGGCCGCGCTCAGCGCACGACGTGCACCGTGACCGGGGCGGTCTCGGCGAGCTGCCAGGTCCTGCCGCCCCACGGGTGTTGGACCTCCTGGAGGACGCCCCGCAGCTCCAGCGTGCCCAGGTGACCGGCACGGACCGAGCCGTAGGCGGTCGCCTCCTGGCGGGTGGAGTCGACGATCCGACCGCACCACGTGGTCTGCCAGGCGCCGCTGCTCCCGTAGCGCTCCTGGACGCAGAACCGTTGCAGGCCGGTGCTGTCGGAGATGCCTGCGCCGTGCACGCCGAACCACTGCCCGACGTGCTGGGAGCGCGGGCCGACCTGGATGTCGATGGTGCTCTTCGCCGAGGCGGTGCCGATCCCGGCGACCGCGACGGCGCCGGCCATGACGCCGACGGTGAGCAGTCGGGAAGCTGTCCTGAACACGGTGGTCCCCCTCTGGAGCCGTCCTTGCTGACATCGGCCCCCACGTGTCCCGTGCGATGCGCGGTTGCGGCGACGCCGCGAATCCGGCCGTTCGGCGGGGGCCGCCCCGCCGAAGGACCGCTCTGCCTCACGCCTCTCCCCGCCGGTCGGCGATCTGCCGGATCTGCCCTGGTCACAACTGATTTGACGGGCCGTCTCTTACTCTGCTCTCACTCCGGGGCCGGGGGTCGATGCGCCGGCTGTCACTAGTGTTCGGTACACGGAGCAGGACGCCCGGGGGGTCGGGGCGCCGCTCCGTACTGACGTTTCCGGCGTCTGCCGGACGATCGAGGGGAATCCGTGCCCGTGCGCTCTCGCACCCTTCTCGCCGCCGTGACGGCAGCCCTGCTCTCCGTCGGTGCGGCCGCCGCCGTTCCCGCCGCTGCCCACGCCGCCGGTCCCGTTCCGCCGAAGCTGCCGTTGACGCTGTCGGTCACCTCCGACACTCCGGCCGAGCCGCTCCAGCCCGGCGGCGGAGCCAGGTCCGTGACCATCAAGATCAACAACCCGGGCGCCAAGACGGTCGACCTGAACCTCGACGACATCGAGCTGACCGCCGGCCCGCTCGCGATCGACCCGAGCGAGATCTCGGCCCGACTGGTGGCCCGGGCCGGGACGCCGGCCACCGGCTTCTCGATCTTCCCGAAGGGCCACGGGCCGCACTTCGGCACGGGCATGACCGTCTACCCCAAGGGCAACCCGAAGGGCGCCTTCGAGGTGCCGGCCCACGCGACCTTCGTGTGGAAGCTGAACGTCGGGGTCGGCAGGACCTGGCCGGCCAACGACGGGCAGATCGGCGTCGGGGTGGTCGTCGAGGAGCAGCACATGAGCATGCACCAGATCCTCGGGACCACGCTGTACGTCGGAAAGAGCAGGACCGGCGGCCCGATCCTGGAGTCGCTGTCCGGTGCCACGACGCTCTCTCCGCGCCGGAACGCCATGGAGAAGTTCACCGTCACCAACCACTCGGGCGCGCCGATCGCCGGGCAGCTGCACTATCACCCCGACGCGTTCGCCGACCAGGCGGGCGTGGCCCTGAAGGTCTACCAGTGGATCCCGGCCAAGGGTGTCGTCAAGGCGCACTGGCAGGACGTCACCAAGACCGGGTTCGCCCTCGCCGGGATGGCGAACAACGCCTCGACCACGGTCTGGCTGCAGGTCCGGGTGCCGTCCTACACGGCCAAGGCCCCGTCGACGCACGGCATGCTGTGGCTCTTCAGCGATGAGGTCATGCCGACCCCGGACTCCATGCCCGACGTTCAGCTGACCGTCCTCCGCTGACGCCGACGGCGCCGGTGACGCGGCCGCTGTGGCAAGGGTTCTTACTCGTCCCGGTGACAGGTGCCGGATATGCCGGAGATCCTCCTGATCCACACCAACGGGCGAAAAGGCCTGGTAGGTCTGGCTCTTTGTCGATTCGTTGAGGAATCTGAGAGTGCGACGTCGCAGTCCCTGAAGTCACGTCAAGTCCCGCAAAGGGCACTTCGCACTCCCAGGAGGACGCATGTCCCGTATCCGTACCGCCCTTGTCGCCGTTCCGCTCGCCGCCGCCGCGCTGATGCTCGGAGCGGGGGCCGCAGCCGCCGACAACGGGGCGTTCGCGGGTGGGAACTCGAGCAGCACCACCGTCTCCGACACCGGTTCGGGCAACCTTTCCGGGTGGGTCGACGGCAATGCCAACTGGGCTCAGCAGACCGCGACCGGCGCGGGGGCGTCGAACCAGGACAACACGCTCGGGGTGAAGGGCAACACCGGAACGCTGTACAGCTCGCAGTCCAACGTGCGGATCTTCTTCGGGTGATCCGACGTCGCCGCTCCCGCTGAGACGGGGTGCAGGCCGTAGCAGGAGGCAGGGCCCCGGACCGTCCCGTCCGGGGCCCTGTCGTCGCCTGCGTCTCTTGACAGCGCACAGTATCTGACGCACTGTCAGATCCGTGAACTTCGACGCTTACCAGGGGCTCCCCTCGGCCGACGGCGGGGTCGCGCCCGATCTCGTCAACGCGCCGATGATCCGGCACTGGTGCGAGGCCATGGGCGACGCGAACCCCGCCTACACCGGCCCCGACGCCGTCGCGCCGCCCGCGATGCTGCAGGCCTGGACGATGGGCAGCTCGGGGCGCAGCCCGCACTACGACGCGCTGCTCGGAGGGCTGGAGCAGGCCGGCTACCGGTCCGTCGTGGCGACCGACTGCGAGCAGGAGTACCTGCGGCCGCTGCGGATCGGCGAGCGGGTGCTCTTCGACGCCGTCATCGAGAGCGTGTCCGCGGCGAAGCGGACCGCCCTCGGCACCGGCCACTTCGTCACCACCAGGACGGACCTGCGCGCCTACGACGAGGCGGGAGGCGAGAAGCCGGACGACGCGACGCCACTGGGGTCGCACCGGTTCAGGATCCTCAAGTTCACGCCGGCGGAACGCCCACCGGCTGGTTCGGAAGGAGAGCAGCCGCGTCCGCTGCGTCCACGTCCCGTGGTCAACCGGGACAACGCCGGATTCTGGGACGGGGTCGCCGCGGGCGAACTGCGCTTCCAGCGCTGCGAGGAGTGCGGTACGCCGCGTTTCCCCTGGCTGCCGGGCTGTAACCGGTGCGGCAGCGACCGCTGGCGGGCCGAGGCGGCGTCGGGGGACGGCGTCGTCTACTCCAGGGTCACCGTGCACCACCCGATGCCCGCCGCCTTCGGCCGTCCCTACGCGGTCGCGCTCGTCGAACTCGCCGAAGGCGTGCGGATCGTGGCCAACGTCGTGGGCGTTCCGCCCGAGCAGGTCGGCATCGGCACGCCGGTCAGGCTCGGCTTCCAGCGCTTCGACGAGGAGCTCGAACTTCCGGTCTTCCACCCGGGTGGCCCGGACCGGCTGCCGCCGCTGCGGGTCCCGCTGACCCGGACCCTGATCGTCGCCGGGGCCATCGCCTCGCGCGACTACCAGGACGTCCACCACGACGCGGAACTCGCGCGGGTCAAGGGCGCGCCGGACATCTTCATGAACATCCTGACCACCAACGGCCTGGTCGGCCGGTACGTCACCGACTGGGCCGGTCCGGACGCGCGGGTCGAGGCCATCGCGATCCGGCTCGGGGTCCCCGCCTACCCGGGCGACGAGCTGCAGTTCGGTGGTGAGGTCGTGCGGAGGTCGGACGAACCGGCCGGCGAGCGGGTGGAGCTCGCGGTGCGCGGGACGAACCGGCTCGGGGTCCATGTCAGCGGGACCGTCCAGGTCCTGATGCCGAGGAAGGGCGAGCACGCATGAGTCTGCACCGCGCCGACGCGCTGGGCGGTCGCGCCGCCGTCGTCGGCATCGGAGCGACCGAGTTCTCCAAGGACTCGGGCCGCAGCGAGCTCAAGCTCGCCGTCGAGGCCGTCCACGCCGCGCTCGACGACGCCGGGCTGACCCCCGCCGACGTCGACGGGATGGTCAGTTTCACCATGGACACCAACCCGGAGATCACCGTCGCCCAGGCGGCCGGGATCGGGGAGCTCTCCTTCTTCAGCCGGATCCACTACGGCGGCGGCGCGGCCTGCGCGACCGTGCAGCAGGCGGCGATGGCGGTGGCGACCGGCGTCGCCGAGGTGGTGGTCTGCTACCGCGCCTTCAACGAGCGTTCGGGCCACCGCTTCGGCTCCGGGCTCCAGGCGAGGCAGCCCTCGGCCGAGGGCGCGGCCATGGGCTGGACCATGCCGTACGGGCTGCTCACCCCCGCCTCCTGGGTCGCCCTGCACGCCGCGCGCTACTTGCACACCTACGGGCTCGGCCCGGAGGTCTTCGGTCCGGTCGCGGTCGCCGACCGGCGGCACGCCGCGACCAACCCGGCGGCCTGGTTCTACCAGCGGCCGATCACGCTTGAGGAGCACGCCGCCTCCCGTTGGATCGTCGAGCCGCTGCGGCTGCTGGACTGCTGCCAGGAGACCGACGGCGGCCAGGTGATCGTGGTCACCTCCCTCGAACGGGCCCGCGACCTGCCGCACCCGCCCGCCGTGATCGCCGCCGCCGCGCAGGGGGCGGGCCGCGGGCAGGAGGCGATGACCAGCTTCTACCGCGACGACCTCACCGGGCTGCCGGAGATGGGCGTCGTCGCCCGCCAGTTGTGGCGCACCAGCGGCCTGCGGCCCGAGGAGATCGACACTGCGGTGCTCTACGACCACTTCACCCCCTTCGTGCTGATGCAGCTGGAGGAGTTCGGCTTCTGCGGTCGCGGCGAGGCGGCGGACTTCGCCGCGGGCGGAGGGCTGGAGCTGGGCGGCCGGCTGCCGGTCAACACCCACGGCGGGCAGCTCGGCGAGGCCTACCTGCACGGCATGAACGGCATCGCCGAGGGCGTCCGCCAGGTGCGCGGCAGCTCCGTCAACCAGGTGGCGGGTGCGTCGAAGGTGCTGGTCACGGCAGGGACCGGGGTGCCGACCTCGGGGCTGGTGCTGACGGCGGACCGGTAAATGCTTTGCCTACGGACACTGGGCGCGCGCAGACTCCGGGTATGAGTGCTGACGGAGCGACGGAGCTCACCTGGCGTCCACTGGAACGCGGGGACGTCGCCGCGTGGCGGCTGCTGCTGGAGATCATCGAGGCGGTCGAGCGGGAGGACGAGCACCCCTCGGAGCAGGATCTGCTCGAGCGCTTCGACGACCCCTACGTCGACACGGCCCGCGGCAGCATGGCCGTCTGGGACGGCGACCGGATGGTCGGCTATCACTGGATGAAGGCCCGCACGGCCGCCGATCCGCAGCACGACTTCTGGCAGGTCGGCGGCGTGGATCCGGAGTACCGGGGCCGCGGGATCGGTGCGCGGCTGCTCGGCTGGGCGGAGCAGGCGGCGCTGCCGTTGCACGAGGAGCGCTTTCCCGGCGCCCCACTGGCGCTGATGGACGGCTGCGTGGTCGGCTCGGCCTCGGAGGCGCTGTTCCGGCAGCTCGGCTACGAGCAGGTCCGCTGGTACCACAACATGGTCGTGGCCGATCTCGCGACCGCCGTCGCCGAGCTTCCCGCGTCCCCGGTGCCGGACGGAGTCGTGTTCCTGCCCTTCACGGCCGAACGCTCGGCGGACGCCCTGCGGGTGCGCAACGACGCCTTCCGCGACCACTACGGCAGCGTCCCGCAGAGCTCGGAGGGCTGGGCCCATTTCGTGGGCGGCACCGCGTTCCGGCCCGACGGGAGCTTCATCGCCTACGAGCGCGGCCAGGAGGGCGGGGCCGGAGCGCCGGGTCAGCCGCTGGCCATCGTGCTGGCCGAGGAGTACGACGGCCATCGGCAGGCCACCGGCAGGCGCGACCTCTACGTCGCCCTGGTGGGCACCGCCCGGGCCGGCCGCAAGCGCGGCATCGCCTCCGCGCTGCTCGCGCACGCACTGCGCCGCGCGGCGGCGGACGGTTTCGACACTTCCACGCTGGGCGTCGACATGGACTCCCCGACCGGCGCCGTCGGCCTGTACGAGCGGCTCGGCTACCGGCCGGAGCAGAGCTATGTCGCGCAGCAGAAGTTCCTGCGCAGGTAGGGCTCGTCGCGACCGGAACAAGATCGCTGGATGCTTCACGTGAAGCATCCAGCGATCTTGTTGCGCTTCTCCCGAGGAGCGGGTTCCGGTTCCGCTCCGTCTCAGCCGCGCTCGGTCAGCGTCGCACCCGCGCTCGCCGCGATCACACAGCCGATGCCGGCCAGCTGCGGCAGCGTCAGCACCTGGCCCAGCACCGCCAGCCCGATCAGCGCGCTGACCGCCGGTTCCAGGCTGGCGATCACGCTGAAGACCCGCTGCGGCAGTCGGCGCAGCGCCGTCATCTCCAGCAGGTACGGCGCCACGGGGAAGAGCAGCGCCACCCCGGCGACACCCAGGAGCAGCAGCCACGGGTGGGCGCTCGCCGCAAGGCCGTGCCACGCCTCGCCGAATCCGAAGGGCGCGAGGACCACTGCGGCGACGGTCAGCGAGAGCGCCAGGCCCTCGAAGCCGCCGAACGCGTTGCCCACCCGGTGCGTCAGCAGGATGTAGAGGGCCAGACAGACCGCCGCGCCGAAGGCGAAGGCCAGGCCGGACGGGGTGACCCGGGCGCCTCCTCCGCCCACGACGGTGAGCAGCACCACTCCGGCCGCCGCGAGCAGCGCCCACAGCACATGGCCGAGCCGTCGCGAGAAGCCGAGGGCGACGGCCAGCGGGCCGAGGAACTCGATCGTCGCGGCCGTCCCCATGGGCAGCCGCGCGACCGCGCCGGCGAACAGCAGGGTCATCCCCGCCGAGGCGAGTCCGAGCAGCGCCGCCGAGCCGAGATCGTGCGCGCTGCGGCCGCGCAGGCGCGGCCGGGTCGCGACGAGCAGGACCGCGGAGGCCGTCACCAGCCGGAGCGAGGTGGTTCCGGCCACGCCCAGCAGTGGGAAGAGCGGCGTGGAGAGCGCGATGCCCAGCTGCACGGTGAACATCGCCGCCAGACAGAAGAGCGGCGCCGGAATCCCTCTCCGGCGCCGCTCTCCTTCTGCCCCCGCCGCCGCTGCGGGCGGCAGGACTGCTGAGGGTGACGGTGGTGCGCCGGAGGGCAGCCCGCCCGTGCCGTCGCTCCAGCCCCCGTGCTCCTCGAAGGGCGCGGTGCGGGCGGAGGAGGAGGGCGTGGTCATGCCGACGAGTATGCGGTAAGGAGCATATAAGTAGCAAGCAACTTACCCTGGCGTGTCATATCGTCAGATAACGGACAATCAGCTCACGATCGCTTGTGACCAAACCGCGAACCGTTCTGCGCTCCCTTCTCGCCACGATGCTTGCGCTCCTCTGCGTTCCGGCGCTGGCATCCCCCACCGAGGCGGCCGCCGCCCAGCGCCGGCTGCCCCAGGTCTTCACCGGTCAGGCCTTCGACACCTGCTCCGCCCCCGCCCTCTCGCTGCTCCGCGCCTGGCGTCAGAGATCGCCCTACGGCGCGCTCGGCATCTACATCGGCGGCAGCAACCGCGGCTGCGCCCAGCCACGCCTGAACCGCGCCTACGTGCAGGCGGCGAACGCCATGGGCTGGCGCCTGCTCCCGCTCTACGTCGGCGCGCAGGCCCCCTGCGTCACCGGCGCGCACGGCAAGGGCCATCGGATCGGCTACTGGTCCGCCCTCGGCCAGGGCCAGGCCGAGGGCGCGGACGCGGTCCGGCAGGCGCAGGCGCTCGGACTCGCCGACACCAGCCCGATCTACCTCGACATGGAGGCCTACGCCAGGGACCGGGGCAGGTGCAGCCTGGCGGTGCTCCGCTACACCACCGCCTGGTCGCGGACCGTCCACAGCGGCGGCTACGTGTCCGGTTTCTACAGCTCCGCGGACTCCGGCGTCGCCGACCTCGCCTCGCTCAGCGCGTACCGGGACGTGCCGCTCACCCGCGCCGCGGAGCAGATCGGCGGCCTGCCGGACGTCATCTGGTACGCCCGCTGGGACCACCGCTCCTCCACCGACGGCTACCGGGCGCTGGGCCAGAGCCAGTGGACCGGACACCGCCGGGTGCACCAGTACGTGGGCAACCGGACCGAGAGCCACGGCGGCGTCAGGGCCAACATCGACCGCAACGCCGTCGACGCGCCGGTGGCGCTCGTCGAGTAGGCCGGGCGCCGGTAACGGGCGGATGTGGCGCGCACTGGTTCCACGCAGCGGCCCGGACCATCGTCCAGGGGCATTGTCCTGGGGCCGGGCGGCGACGAGAATCAGCCCCACACACTCCGCTACCCGCCAGTAGGACGCGGGCGGGTGGCGCGGCCAGGTCAGGTCAGGTCAAGGAGGCCCCCAGGTGCTCAGCACGATGCAGGACGTCCCGCTCACCGTCGGCCGGCTCCTCGCCCACGGCGCGGGCTTCCACGGCTCCGCCACCGTGGCCACGTGGAACGGGTCGACCGCGGACAGCCGCACCTTCGCCGAGGTCGGTGCGCGCGCCGCCCAGCTGGCGCACGCACTGCGCGACGAGCTCGGCGTCAACGGCGACCAGCGGGTCGCCACCCTCATGTGGAACAACACCGAGCACCTGGAGATCTACCTCGCGGTGCCGTCCATGGGCGCCGTCCTGCACACCCTGAACCTCCGGCTGCCCGCCGCCCAGCTCTCCTACATCGTCAACCACGCCGCAGACCACGCGATCTTCGTCAACGGCAGTCTGCTGGGGCTGCTCGCCCCCCTGCTGCCGCAGCTGGAGCCGACCCTGCGGCACGTCGTGGTGGTCGGGGAGGGCGACCGCGCCGCCCTGGACGACTTCAGGGCCCGCGGCATCGCGGTCCACGAGTACGAGCAGCTGATCGCCGACCGGCCCACCACGTACCCGTTCCCGGCCGACCTGGACGAGCGCACCGCCGCGGCCATGTGCTACACCTCCGGCACGACGGGCGACCCGAAGGGCGTCGTCTACAGCCACCGCTCGATCTACCTGCACTGCCTCCAGGTCATCTCCGCCGAGGACTTCGCGCTGACCTCGGCCGACAAGGCGCTGCCGGTGGTGCCGATGTTCCACGTCAACGCCTGGGGTCTGCCGCACGCGGCCTTCATGGTCGGCACCTCGCTGCTGATGCCGGACCGCTTCCTGCAGCCGGCCCCGCTCGCCCAGATGATCCAGGCCGAGCGGCCAACCGTCAGCGGCGCGGTGCCGACGATCTGGAGCGGCCTCCTCGACGAACTGGACCGCAACAGTTACGACACCTCGTCGCTGCGCCGCGTGGTGATCGGCGGCTCCGCCTGCCCGCCCTCGCTGATGAGGGCCTTCGAGGAGCGGCACGGGATCACCCTCGTCCACGCCTGGGGCATGACCGAGACCTCGCCGCTCGGCTCCTTCGCCCTGCCGCCCGGCAACCTGACGCCGGAGCAGGAGTGGCCCTACCGGCTCACCCAGGGCCGCTTCCCCGCCTCCGTCGAACCCCGCATCATCGGCCCCGACGGCACCCCCGCCCCGCACGACGGCGTCACCGCCGGCGAGCTGGAGGTGCGCGGCCCGTGGATCGCCGGCTCCTACTACGGAGACGAGCAGCAGTCCTCGGAGAAGTTCAGCGAGGACGGCTGGCTCCGCACCGGCGACGTCGGCACGATCACCCCCGACGGCTACCTGACCCTCACCGACCGCGCCAAGGACGTCATCAAGTCCGGCGGCGAGTGGATCTCCAGCGTCGAGCTGGAGAACCACCTTATGGCCCACCCCGACGTCCTGGAGGCGGCCGTCGTCGCCGTCCCCGACGAGAAGTGGGGCGAGCGCCCCCTGGCCACCGTCGTCCTGCGCGAGGACGCGAAGGCCGGCTTCGCCGAACTCCGCGCCTTCCTCGGCGAGCGCGTCGCCTCCTGGCAGCTCCCCGAGCGCTGGTCGCTGATCGCCGCCGTGCCGAAGACGAGCGTGGGGAAGTTCGACAAGAAGGTCATCCGCGCCGAGTACGCGGCGGGCGAGCTGGACGTCACCCTGCTCGGCAAGAGCGACCAGGCCTGAGGTCTGATCCGGCGCGACGTGGACGGACGGAGGCACCCGCCGGTGACGGCGGGTGCCTCCTGCGCGTGAGCCGTCAGGACAGGCCGCGGAGCTTGTCCGGGTTGACCTGGAAGCGGAGGTTCAGCAGTCGGCCGTCGGCGAGGTCGTAGGTGAGCGCGCCGACCGGGTGGCCGCCCATGGCGAAGAGGACGCTCTGTTCGCCGTTGATGGTCGCCGGTTCCAGGGTCATGCCCTGGAGTTCGGGCTTGGCCAGCACGCCGAGGATCCAGCGCGCCACCGGGTCGGTGCCGTGCAGGGGGCGGCGGGCGGCGGTGACCTTGCCGCCGCCGTCGGACCAGGCGGTCACGTCCGGGGCCAGCAGTTCCATCACCGCGTTGAGGTCGCCGCCGGTGCAGGCGGCGAGGAAGCGCTCGGTGACCTCGCGGCGCCGTGTGGTGTCGCTGTCGAAGCGCGGGCGCCGGGCCTGGACGTGCGCCTTGGCACGGTGGGCGGTCTGGCGGACCGTCGCCTCGTTGCGGCCGAGGATGTCGGCGATCTCGGCGTGGGAGTAGCCGAAGGCCTCGCGCAGGACGAAGACGGCCCGCTCCACCGGGGTCAGGCTCTCCAGCACGACGAGCATCGCGGTGGAGACGGTGTCGGCCAGCTCCGCCTCGTCGGCCACGTCCGGGCCGGTGATCAGTGGTTCCGGCAGCCAAGGGCCGATGTAGGACTCGCGGGTGGCCCGGGCCGAGGTGAGCCGGTTCAGCGAGAGGTTGGTGACCGTGCGCACCAGGTAGGCGCGCGCGTTGGTCACCGTCTCCCTGTCGGTCCCCGACCACTTCAGCCACGCGTCCTGCAGCACGTCCTCGGCGTCCGCGACGCTGCCCAACAGCCGGTAGGCGGTGGAGAAGAGCAGGCGGCGGTGCCGGGTGAAGTCGTCCAACAGGTCGGCGGACGCGGGTGTGTCGATCACGGTCCTTCAGGCTGCCACCGGGGGCCGGTGGGGGCAAGGGAGTTGAGGTCCTCCGGGTCAGGGGGCCGAGTTGGGGACGTGCGGATAGTCGTCGAACATCATCTGCGGGGTGTGGCCCGGCTGGGTGTACTCGGTGCTCACCTGCACGCAGCCTGCGGACCGCCCGTTGTTGGCCTGTGCCCCGGCGAGTGCGGCCGCGGTGTCGAGCGGGGCGGCGGAGGGGTGGCCGCCGGGGTAGGCGGTGCCGGTCGTCCAGTCCGCCCCGATCACCAGCTTCAGCCCGGCGGCGGAACCGGGCCGCAGCGCCGTCGCCGGGAGGCCCAGCGTCGCGGCCACCGCGTGCGCGGCTGCGGCGTCGCTGGGGCCGTAGTCGAGCGTGGTGGTCGCGGCCGGTGAGGGTTCGGTCAGCGCGGTGCCGCGGTGACTGAAGCCGGCGCGCTCCAGTACGGCCAGCACTGCCGCCGCGCGGCCCCTGGCGCCGCTGCCGTTGGAGACGGCGACGGCGACCGTGGACGGCTGGACCGTGGCGGCGGGGGAGGCGGTGGCGGAGGCGCCGGTGCTCGCGGCGCCGCCGGGGCCGGCCGTCAGCGAGTGGTCGTCGGCGATGGCACGGAAGAGGGTGGCGGCTCCGGGGCCGGCCACCACGTGCTTGCTGTGGGGGGCAGGGTCGGGGGAGTTCTGCATGGTGGTGAAGGTGATCCGCTCGGTGGGCACCTTGTTCAGCTCCCCGGCGAGATCGACCAGCTTGAGCGGGGTGTCGAAGTTGTCGCTCACGGTCAGCGACTTGGTCGCGGCGTTCGCGATCCGGTACATCGCGGGGAGATCGGTGAGGGTGCCCGCGCCCTTCAGTCTGTTGATCATCGCCGTGAAGAAGAGGTGCGTCGCGAACGTCCGGCCGCGGTTGTCGCTGCCGTCGCCGAAGGAGTCCCTGGTCCGCAGGAACTGGAGCGCGGAGGTGCCTTCGAGGACGTGGTGGCCCGCGGTCAGCTTCAGTCCCGAGTTCCTGTCGTAGAACCGGCTGGTGAAGCAGAGGTCCACCCCGCCCAGCGCCTGCGAGATGCCGATGACCCCCGCGAAGTCCACCATGGCGAAGCCGTCGATCGGGATGCCGGTGAGCTTGTGGACCGCCGTGTCCGTGCAGCCGGGCCCGTACTGGAGCGTGGAGTTGATCTGGCCGTAGCCGCCGCTCGTGTGCGCGCCGGTCCGGGCGTCGGTGCAGGCGGGCAACTGGGTCATCAGATCGCGCGGGATGCTCATCACCGTCATGTTGCTGCGGTCGGCGGAGAGATGGACCAGCATCTCCACGTCCGCCCTGGCCCCCTGGGCGTCCGTGCACGCGCCGCCGAGCCGGCAGTCGGCGGCGGAGGAGCGGGTGTCCGAGCCGAGCAGCATGATGTTGAGCGGCGTCCGGCCGAAGGGGTCGGCCTTCTCCACGCCCACGGCGGCCGCCCTGTCGCTGCCGGAGTAGGACGAGTCGGTCCTGATGTTCCCGGCCAGCTGCAGGTACAGGTAGACGGCGCCGCCGCCGGTCAGGACGAGGACCACGGCGAGGGACCACCCGACGATCTTCCACGTCCGGCGGCGGCCGCGGCGGCCGGCCCTGCGCAGCGCGGCCCGCCCCTGAGCCGCGGGAGCGGCCGGAGTCGCCTCGGCCGCCGGTATTCGGTCGGTTCGCATGCTTCCTCTCCTGTTCCTGCTGCCGGTGCGGTGGTCGTCGACGCCGTTCACGACGCACCCGCTCGGACCGCGGCCATGGCGGGATCCCAGGCCGGGCTGGTCACGATGTCCATCAGGTCGGGGAACGACAGCGCGGGATCGGGCCCCGCGGTGCGGACCTCCCGCACGGTCCACCGGCGGCCGTCCGCGGCGGTCCGCACCGCGGACCAGCGCTGTTGCCCCGGGGCGCCGTCCGCGTGCGCGGAGGACCGCGTGGTGACCAGGACCGAGCCGTCGGGAAGCGTCCAGGCCTCGCACACGTCGTGCGACGCGGCCGCGTCGGGCGGGCACCCCTCCTGGAGCGCCGGGACGATCCCGGCCGCCGGCAGCCGGG
Organism: Streptacidiphilus rugosus AM-16; assembly: GCF_000744655.1. Lineage (NCBI taxonomy): Bacteria > Bacillati > Actinomycetota > Actinomycetes > Kitasatosporales > Streptomycetaceae > Streptacidiphilus > Streptacidiphilus rugosus. Next base: position 636,379 of record NZ_JQMJ01000003.1, read on the forward strand.
ACAGCGAGACCCGGACCAGCGAACCGCCCTGGGCGTTCCGGTAGGTGAGCGCCGCTGCGGGAGTGCGGACGTCGGGTGTGCCGGATGCGTCGGAGACCGTGCCTCCGTGCGGCAGCAGGCTCTCCAGCGCGGCGACGAGCCCCTGCGCGCCGACGGGGGCGGGGACCGCGCTCGGGGTGGACGGAGCGGGCGACGCGGTCGGGTTCGCCGCGGTCGGACGGCTGAGACTGTCCGTGTGCCGGGTGACCCCGAGCGTGCTGACCAGGACGGCGACGGCGAGCACGGCCGCCGCTCCGCCGAGCGTCGCGGTCAGCTGACGGCGACGGCGGCGGCGTCCGCTGCGCAGCGCGCCCTGGAGGAGCGACGGGGTGTCGGGCTCGACCGCGCTCAGCTCGGCGCGCAAGGCGTTGGTGAAGTCTTCTTCGACGGGCATGGCCGATCCCGGTTTCCGTTGGTCGGAGGGAAGCAGAGGGCAGTTCGGGTGGTGCGCGGCGCGGAGGTCAGTGGTACGCGAGCTCGGCGATGTCGTGGCCGAGCAGGTCCCTGACCCGGCCGAGCGCGCGCATGCTCCTGTTGCGGACCGCACCGGGCCTGATCTGCAGGATCTCCGCGGTCTCCTCGACGCTGCGGTCCTCCCAGTAGCGCAGCAGCAGGACCGCGCGGTCCTGCGGGGCCAGCCTGCCCATCGCGTCCAGCAGGGTGAGCCGCAGCGAGGTGTCCTGCTCCTCGGCCTCGCGCTCGTCGGGAAGCGTGTCGGTGGGCCGCTCGGTGCTGCTGCGCCGCCGACGGTGGGTCAGAAAGGTACGAACCAGGACGGTCTGCGCGTAGGCCGCGGGATTGTCTATCTGGGAGATCTTGCGCCAGGTCGCGTACATCCGCCCGAGGGTCTCCTGCACCAGGTCCTCGGCCAGATGGACGTCACCGCTGCACAGCACGCACGCGGACCGGAACAGCGGCCCGGAGCGCGCGGCGGCGAACGCCAGGAACTCCTCTTCGTCCCGGCGCCTCATCCATGATCCCGTCCGTCGTCCACACTCTGACGACGCGCTGGGACACGCCCCGCGTCCCAGCCTTCCGCAGAAATCTTTCGCGGGGTCGCGGCCGGGCGCGAAGGTCACCGCGTCGCGGCCGTCGCGAGGTCCCGACGTGCTGAGGTCCCCAGATCCCGAGGTCCTGAGGTCAGGCCTCCGCGAGAGAGCCGATCTTGCCGAGCAGGTCGACGATCCTGGCCTGCACCTCGGGGGAGGTGGAGCGTTCGGCGAGGAACAGCACGGTCTCGCCCGAGCGCAGGCCCGCACGCTGCTCGGGGCCGTCCACCGAGGTGTAGACGACGAGCGGGGTGCGGAACAGCCGGTTGTTGCTGCGCAGCCAGTCCACGATGCCCATCCGGCGGCGACGGATCAGCATCAGGTCCATCACCACCAGGTTCGGCTGGACGCTGCTGGCACGGGAGACCGCGTCGTTCTCGGACGAGGCGTGCTCGACGTGCATGCCGCGGCGCTCCAGCGTCGCGGTGAAGGCGGCGGCGACGTGCGGGTCCTGCTCGACCAGCAGCACGCGGGGCGCGTGCCGCTCGCTGTCGCGCGGGGCCAGCGCGCGCAGCAGCACCGCGGGGTCGGCGCCGTAGGCGGCCTCGGGGGTCGCCTGGCCGAGACCGGCCGTCACCAGCACCGGCACGTTGGCGTCACCGGCGGCGCTGCGCAGCGACTGCAGGGCGGTCCTGGTGATCGGGCCGGTCAGCGGGTCGACGAAGAGCGCGGCCGGGTATCCGGCGACCTGCGCGTCCACCTCCTCGCGGGAGCTGACGATGACCGGGCGGTAGCCCCGGTCCTGCAGCGCCTGACGGGTGGACGGATCGGGCTCCGGCCAGACCAGCAGTCGGCGCGGCCGCCCGTCGGCGGCGGGCGAGATCATCGTCGGGTAGTCCGCGCCCGCGATGAACTCCAGCCGGCTCTCCGTGCCCGGGCCCTCGTCGCCCGGCTGCGGACCGGAGGGGAAGGCGGGGCGGCCCGGCAGTTCGGGCAACGGCTGCTGCGGATGCTGGGGGTGCTGCGCGGGCTGGGACTGGTGCGGCAGCTCCGTGCCCCTGGGCGGGGTCTGCACGGACTGGAGCGGCGACTGGGACAGGCTCATCACGCCGCTGCGGCCGCCGAAGGTGCCTCCGGACGCGGCGGGAGGCAACGGCAGCGCGCCGTGGCTGCCGCCCCGGGGACGCGCCTGCTGCGGGACCGGCGAGGCGCTCGGCGCGGCCGGAGCCGGAGGGGCCGGAGCGGCAGGTGCGGGCGGTGTGGGCCCGGGGCCGAGGGCGAAACGTCCGCCGAACGGCTCGGGCGCGGACGGGTGGCTCGGCTCGCTGTCCGGAGACATCTCCGGCAGACCCATCGGCGGCAGCGGCTGCGCCTGCTGCGGCGGCACCGGGATGGCCGGCGGCACGGGCTCCAGCGCGGCCGGTCCCGAGGCCACGGCCTCGGGCGCGCCGTTCCGGCCGCCCTGCGGGGTCGGGTTCTCGTCGCCCGCGGCGGGGCCGAGCGCGAGGCGGCGTCGCCGGCCGTTGCCCGCGCTGGCCTGGCGGCGGGGCTCGGGCGCGACCATGCTGCCGGCCGGGGGCAGCGCGTGTTCGAGACCCGGGTAGGCCGGAGCGCCGATCAGGCCGGGGAAGCCTTCCTGTGCCCCGGGCTGCGGCTGCTGTGCCTGCTGGCCCTGCTGTGCGTGCTGCGCCTGGGCTGCGGCTTCGGCCTCTGCGGCGGCCGCGGCCTGGGCCGCCGCCTCCAGCTCCGCCTCCATCGCGCGCGGCGGGCGGACCACCTCGGGAGCGGGCAGGCGGTTGCGGCGGCGGGAGCGGTCGGTGCCCTCGGCCGGGGTGGGCGACGGCGCGGGCGCGGCGGCGTCCGGCGGCTGCGCCGGCTGCGCCTCGGCGGGCGCGCCGGCTGCCGCTCCGTCGGTCTCGGCGGGAGCGGGCGCGGGTGCGGCGGCGGCCTTGCGACGTGAAGGTGCGGGAAGCTCCATCGGAAGGTCGGGCAGGATCGCCGTCGCGTTGTCCCCCGGTGCGGGCAGCGGGCGCTGGACCGCCGCGTTCGCCGGGTCCAGCGGCAGTTCGACCACGTAGGTGCGGCCCTGACGCCCTGGCAGCTCGTGCGACTGCAGCACGCCGCCGTGCCGCTCGACGATGCCGCGCGCGATGGGGAGATGGATCGGGCTGCCGTCGCCGCCGGGGCCGCGCACCTCGATCCGGGCGACCTCGCCCCGCTGCGCGGCGGCGATCACGACGCCGACGCCCGCGCCGCCCGCGGAGCGGGCCCCGTGCCGGCGTCCCGACAGACCGGAGGCCACGCCGACGGCCATCCCGTACAGGCCGCCCTTGGCGGCGGGGTCCGCGTCGTCCGCGGTCACCGCCACGTCGGCGACCAGGTGTCCGAGCGCGACGGCGAGCCGGTCCGCGTCGACGACGACCTCGACCGAGGACGGGTGCACCGCGAACTCCACCCGGCCGGTGCCGAGCATCGCGGTCGCGGCCTCCACGGCGTCGTCGATCACCTTGTCCAGGGCGACCGGCTGCCGGTCCAGCTGCTCCTTGCCGGCCTCGGCGGCCGCGTCGAAGCGCTGGTAGTCGAGGACGCCGTCGACCAGGTCGGAGGTGCGGCGGCACTCGTCCGCCAGCCGCCGCAGCACCCAGTTGGCCTCCGGCCACAGCTGACCCGCGGGGTCACGGGCCAACTGCTCCAGGGTGTCGTTCAGCCGGTCGAGCGGCTTGCGCAGCTCCTGCTCGAGCACGGCGGTCAGGTGCTCGTGGCGGGCGTGCAGGGAGAGGTAGGCGCTGCGGTCGGTGAAGGTCATCACCGCGCCGACCAACTGGTCCCCGTCGCGCACCGGCGCGGTGGACAGCTCCACCGAGACCGGCCGTCCGTCCTTCCGCCACAGCGTGGCCGAGCGGACCCGGTGGCGGCGTCCCGAGCGCAGCGTGTCGGCGAGCGGCGACTCCTCGGCGGGCAGCGGCGTGCCGTCCGCACGCGAGTGCATCACCAGCGGCAGCAGTTCCTGGCCGCCCAGCTCGCCGGCCCGATGGCCCAGGATGTGGGCGGCGGCGGGGTTGACCAGCACCACCCGGCCGTCGGTGTCCACACCGACGACGCCCTCGGCGGCGGCCCGCAGGATCATCTCGGTCTGCTTGTGCTGACGCCGCAGCTCGGACTCGACCTCGAGCCGCGCGCTCAGGTCCCTGACGACGATGAGCAGCAGCTCGCGGTCGCTGGGGGAGGGCATGGAGAGGGAGCTGGAGCCGTAGTAGGCGCCGGTGGAGCCGATGCCCTGGGTGCGGCCGTCGTCCTCGAACTCGTTGGCCTGCACCTCGACCACGAAGGCGGAGCCGTCCGTGCGGCGTGCGGTCATCCGCACCGGCGCGGTGTCGTCGGCGGCCTCGCCCGCGGCGTTCTTGCCGCGGGGGCGCATCGAGCCGGGAATCCGGCTCGGATCGAACTCAGGGAGGAGGTCCAGCACGCCCCGGCCGACCAACGACGTCCCGGGAGCCTGCAGACTCCGCACCGCCGCGTCGTTCGCGTCGACGACGGTGCCGTTGCTGTTCACCAGCAGCAACGCGTCAGGGAGGGCGTCGAGTATCGCTGCGAGGCGAGCAGTGCCTCGGGTCGGCCTGCTGCTCACGACGGGAGGTCCTCCTACTCGCATCCGTGCGGTCGGCCGCGTCGGCCAACCAGCACTATCGCATTGTTTTTGCGATCCCGGCGACCCGCCTAGTAACGTGGTCGAGGGTTAGCCCCGACCCCCAGGGTTGTGGCATCATCCATGCAGACGGTCGTGATCGCCACCTGGCGACGCGAACGACTGAGGAGGCTTCGCCTAGTCCGGTCTATGGCGCCGCACTGCTAATGCGGTTTGGGTCTTAAAGCCCATCGAGGGTTCAAATCCCTCAGCCTCCGCTCCTCACCGAGGGCCCGGCCTGCACACCGCAGGCCGGGCCCTCGGCGTTTTCGGGGCGGGCGCGCAGGCAGAGCCCACCCTGCTCGGCCTCGGCCGCCTCCGCGACCGGCCCGCCCTGGCGGTCCACGACGCCGATCCGGCCCGCGCCGCGGCGGCGCCGTCGCCGCCTCCCCGGCGGCGCCGTCGCCGCCTCCCCGGCGGCGGTCGGCGCGGCCTCGGGCCCGGTCCTGTGCGCGACCTGGTCCCGGACCCCGCTCCCGTCCCTGACGGACACGCGCCCCGGCCAGCACCTCACCGCCCTCGGCGCGGACGAACCCGGCAAGCTCGACCTCTCCCCCGACCTGCTCGCCGCGGCGGTCCTCACCCTCGCCGCCCACCTCCGTCCCACCCTCCTGGCTCGCCTACCGCCGCGCGACCGCGGCGGGCCTCGGCGCGGTGGCCGACTTCCTGGAGTGACCGCAGGTGGGGGGCGGTGTCGGGGGCGTGAATACTCGATTTCGCCTCCGGCCGGGTCTCGTGTAATGTTCTTCTCGTGAGGCCGCGAGGGGCGAACGAGAGAAGCCCTGAGAGACCACGCACCAACTGAACAAGCGCTCGTAGCTCAACGGATAGAGCATTTGACTACGGATCAAAAGGTTGCAGGTTCGAATCCTGCCGAGCGCACCAGCTCAGAAGCCCCGCACCGGATGGTGCGGGGCTTCTGACATCAACGGCTGACATCAACGCCGTGCCAGGGCTCCCGCGGTGGGCGGTTCGTCGTCCCCATTCCCGGATGTGTCGGCCGCGGTGCCGAGCGCCCTATCCATCCGGTCGGCCGCGTCGCGGAGCGTGGTCTCCATCACGTGGCCGTACACGTCCATGGTCATGCTGATGTTCGCGTGGCCTAGGGTCTCCATGATCGTGCGAACGGCCACGCCTTCCGCCAGCATCAACGACGCTGCGGTGTGCCGCAGGTCGTGCACCCGAACGGGGCGTACATGCGCCGTCCTGCAGAGCACGGTGAGCATGCGGTTCAGCCCGCGCGGGTCGATGGCGCGCCCGGTAGAGGTGGTGAAGACCAACCCGTTGGGCTGGAACGTGAACGGCTCCCAGTCCTGGCCTGCCTGCGCACGCTCCGCCTCCTGCTCCACCAGGTGGCGCTTGAGCTGGGCGACGCACGACGCGGGGAGCGCGACGGTCCGCAGCGACCGGGCCGTCTTCGGCGTGCCGAAGATCAATCCCCTGTTCAGCCTCTGCAGGTTGCGCCGCACCCTGAGCTGCCGGGCCGTCAGGTCGATGTCTCCCCAGGTCAACCCGAGAACCTCGCCGCGACGCAGGCCGGTGGCCACCAGCAGATGCCAGAGGGCATGGAGCCTGTGGGAGCCGGCGGCCCTGAGCAAGAGCAGCGCTTCGCCGCGGTCGAGCGGCTGCACCTCGGCATGCGGGACCCTGGGCGTCTCGACCACCCGGGCGACATTGCGCACGATCAACTCCTCTCGCACTGCCTGCTGCAGAGCGGAGCGCAGCACGGCGTGGGTGTACTGCACGGTCCGGGGGGCGGGCCGGCGGTGGCAGCACTTGCCGACGGCGCAGCACTCGCGGTCCTCGACCGGGCGGGCCTTGTCCACCCCGCGGAGGCAGCAAAGGCAAGCGCCCTCGAAGTCGGCGACGAACTTCCGGACGTCGGTGGGCGAGAGCCGGTTGAGGCGCTTTCGCCCCAGCGCGGGCGCGATGTAGAGCCGCACCATCGGTTCGTAGCTGGCAAGGGTGGCGGGCTTGAGTCGAGCCGGGGCGATCCGGGTGAGCCACTGGGAGAGGAAGTCTCCCAGCGGCATCGCCGACGTAAGCGCGGGCACACCCTTGCGGGTGAGGTCCTGCATCTCGATGAGCTGATCGGCCACTTCCTCCCGGGTCTTCCCGTAGACGAACTTGCGGGCCCGGGTGCCGTTGGGGCGGTACACGTAGGCCGCTGCCTGATAGCGGCCGTCCTTGCGCTTGGTGATGGTTCCTTCGCCATTGGCGCGGCGCTTGGCCATTAGCTGTTCTCCAAGGTCCGGGTCTGCATGTAAGCGGCGAGGCTGTCTGCGGAGACTCGCCGCAGGCGGCCAACGGTGAAGCTGGGCAGTTCGCGGGAACGGATGAGGTCGTAGACGGTGCTCTTGCCGACCCTGAGGGCGGCCATGACCTCGGGCACGGTCAGTGCTTCGGGCGTGGCGGTGGTCACTGCGACGTCTCCTTAGAGCAGGGCGCGAGCGAAGTTGGGTTCGCATTGCTCTGAGTCGCGACTCAACCGTCTCAGTGCAGGTCAGAGGCTTTCCGCTGAGTCGTGTATCGCGACTCAGGAGCACGCTGGCGCGACCGTGGCAGCGTGGCTGGTGTGTTCGCTGAGTCGCGATGTGAGCGCGGGCGAAACCCTGTCTGACCTGGGCTGAGACGGTTGAGGCGCGATGTTCTCTACTGCGGGCTCAATGGGGCGAGCGTGATGCCGCTGTACGTGGGCACCTGCTGGCCAGCGGCGTCCCGCGGCCGGGTGCGGTGAAGCTGCGGTACGACGGATTGCAGGTTGCGGCCGAAGATCTGCTTGTTGCCGGCCGGGATGCCGCTGTCTTCGGCCCACTCCCGCCACACGGTCCACAGGATGTCCACTGGGACCAAAGTGTGCGGGCCAGTGGCGCACCTCTCGCGGATGAATGCGCTGATGGGCGAGGCGGTGTCCTGCATGATGAGCACGGACTCGCGCGAGGATTCCGGGTCGGTGATCCGTCCGTTTCGCTCCAAGCGCGCCAGCCCGTCGAGGGCCCAGTTGAGGATGCCGGGCATCTCCGCGGCCAGCTTCTCCGTGAGACCCGTGTCCTCTTTGCCGAGCCAGCTCACGGTCATGTTCAGCACGACGAACCGCCGTGCGATCACGCCGCTGCTGTCGCCGAAGCTGGGCAGCTCGTTGGTGAGGATCACCAGCCGGGTCGGCAGCTTGCCGGTCCAGGGGTCGCGGAACTTCCGGTCAATGTCGATGGTGTCCTCACCGGAGATGGTGAGCAGCCGCTCGACCACTTGGCCACCGTCTTTGCCGGACAGGCGCGCGTCGGAGATGACCGCGAGCGGCTTGCCGATCAGGCTGGACAGGCCGAAGTTCGAGCCCATCCCGGCCAGCGTGGGCCCGGCGAGGTTCTTCCGGCCGACCAGCTCCGCCAGGACGCGGGCGATGGTGCCCTTGCCCGACCGTGTCGGACCCTTGATGAGCAGGATCTTTTGCTGGTCGGTGCGGCCGGACAGGACATAGCCGAACCACTCCTGCAAGGCCCGGACCGCGTCCGCGTCGTCCGGCCAGATCCGCCGCAGGAACGTTTCCCACTCAGGTGCGGTGGCCTGCGGGTCGAAGTCGTAGGGGACGGAGACGATGTTGAAGAAGCCGGGGCCGTGCTGCAGCAGCGCCCGGTCACGGACGCGCAGCAGGCCGTTCGCGCAGGCCACGATGGGCCCACCGTCCGCGTGCTCCGCCTCGTCGATCCAGGACGGGGCATCGACCTCGCTCGACAGGAGCGTGATCGCGGCAAGCGCGTCGAGCAGGTTGGAGATCTTCGTCCGGGTTGGGGCCCAGTCACGGACCTGCGACCGGCCATCCTTGTCCTCGCCCGCGTCGTAGACGGCGTGCTCCAGACGCTCGTACATGTGGGCCCGCACCTGCGCTTCGTCCCACTCGCGCCAGGCCGTGCCGGTCCAGCGCATCCAGCAGCCGCGCCAGCGCCGGCAGGTCAGTGCCCCGGTGTCGTCCTGTCGCCAGTCGGTGAGCAGGTGGCGGGCGACGGCGAGCGGGTTGGACGGGGGCGGCATTTCCTCGGTCGGGCTCGCCCCCGGATCGGGGCCAGCTTCGGGCACGGTAAAGGACATGAGGAACCTTCCTGAGCCAGGTGAGCGGGTGCGGGTCAGGACGAAGAGCAGAAGGGGCGGCCTGCGGCCGACGCCCCTCGGTCGCCCACTGCAGCAGCGGGGCCGGACGACCGTGGGCGGGGTGCGGGCCGGTCGTGGCGCGGGTGTTGGGCTCTTAAGCAGAGGAGCGGGCCGGGCCGGGGTTGTGGGCGATCGACCAGTTCAGGGCGTTGGTGATCGTGGCCCGGCACTCGCGCTCGGTTAGTCCGCAGGCGCGCCCTGCCTCCTTAAGAGCCTCCTCAACTCGCCCGCGGGTGAGCCGGCCATCGGCGACGAACCGCCCCAGCGCCCGCGCCGCCCGGGTCAGCCGCGCGTTCCGCTGCCCCTCACCCGCACCCGAAACGGCGTTGTACTCGCTGGTCAGCGCCGCTTCCGCGTATCCGCTGCCCTGCCCGCGGGGCGGGGTGCGCAGGCTGGTCACGGCCAGGCGGGGCGCGGGGGTGAGCAGGGCGAGCATCCAGGCGGGCAGCGGGGCCGGGTCGGCGAGATCGTGCGCGGCGTACATGCCGGCGGGGGTGACGCTGCCGGGGGCGACGACGTAGCCGCCGCTTCCGCGGGTGTCGATCAGGGGCCCCAACTGGCCTGCGGTGTTGCCGAGACGTGCCCCGGGCGGAGCGGTGAAGTACAGGTGCCATCCGCCGCCCGCGGTCCGCACGGTGCGGGTCGTGGGCAGGTGCTGGCCGGCGCGCTCGCAGAGCGCCTTGAAGGTCGTCATGCCGCAAGGCATGTCCCCATCGCTCTTCGGGGCGTCCAGGTCGATGACCAGCAGACCGGCCGGCCCGGTGGCGATGCCGACGTTGCAGCCGGGCTGCTGCCGCCACCACCCGCGCACCGTGGCCGGGTCGAGCGTGGCGCGCTGCTCCCACTTGGCGTGACCCCGGGCGCAGGGCCCGGTGTTAGGGCAGGTGGTTTCACCGTGTAGGGCGGGCTTTTTGGTGCCCGGTCGGAGCGGAAAGACGGGCCAACCGCGCTGTACGGCCGCCAGAGCGGCGTTCGTAAGGTCGAAGGTGGATTCCATCTAGCAGACGCCTCCCAGGGCCCCAGAGGGCCCTTTCTGGGCCCCGGTGCCCCTGCATGGGATCTTCAACTCCCCTGCAGGGCACCAGAGTTGAGATCAACGAGGGTTCAGGCGGCGCGCCGGCCGCTCTGCCGCTGCTGCGCCGCGGGTACATCCGCGTGCGCGGTGGCCATGTGGTCCAGGTACTCGCGGATCAGTGCCTGCACTTCCATCGCGCCGATCACGGCCCGGGTCTGGCCGCAGCGGCACACGTAGTGCGCCCGCGGCAGCGACGACGGGGCCCCGGAGTTCCAGCGCGCCCATGGGTTGAACGGGGCGTAGACGTAGATACCGGGGTTGTCATTGCTCGCCCAGCTGCGCATCACGCGTCCGGGGCGGTGCCCTCGGTGGCGCGGGCGATGAGGGCGGGCACGCTGGTGCCCAGCTCCCGGAGGCGGGCGGCGATCGCGGTCCAGGACTCCGAGTCGATGGACATGAGCGCGCCTACGGCGTCGGGGAGGCGCTGTTCGGTTGCGGCGGTGAGCGCGTCGCGCAGATGCGCGGCGGCAAGCGGCCGGATGCTCGCGGGAACGTCCACAGTCGTGCTCCCTTCCGCCTCAGCGGTTCCGGTTGCGGTTGTGGACGGTGATGTTCACCGCGCCGCCGCCGCGGCCGGCGCCGGAGTGGGCGAGCAGCCAGATGAGGGCGAGGATGCCGAGCAGGATGCCCAGCGCTGTGGTGGCCGCGGCGAGTGCGGAGAGCAGGAAGCCGAGTCCGATGCCGGCCGCGCCCGCGCCGATCCCGCCGGCGAGCAGCCGGGCGGCGATCGGGTCGCGCAGCACGCTGTACCCCTGCGCCGGCAGGTCGGGGAGTGGCGCGGGCTGGTGGACTTGCGCGGGCTGCGGGCTGGGCTGGTAGGGCATCAGCGGAGCAGCGGCCGGCTGCGGGAAGGCGTACATGGGGCGGCCGTCGGCGTCGTAGACGACGGTGGGGATCAGTGGCGGGGTGTGCTGCGGCGCGTTCATGGCGTGTGCCTCCGTAACGTCAGCGTGTTCACGGTGTGTGACAGGGAGGGAGGCGCTTCAGGGCGCGAACACCCGTTCCTGGGGGTGTTTGGGCAGGTCAGCGGCGCGCTGAAAGCGCCTCCCTGTGACGTGTTGTCACTGTTCAGGGCAGGGATGGGGGTTCAGGGAGGCAGTGAGGGACTTCTCCCTGCCTCCCTGCGCGCCTCCCTCTACTCTGCGTAACCGTCCGTGGGCGTGGCGTCCCGTCGGGCCAGGGCGTCGAGCACCTTGGTCCGGGTGACGACCATCTGTCCGTCCGACTTGTGCGGGGCCGCGCGGGCGCTCTCCAGGAGCTGCTTGAGGTCCTGCGGGGTCCACGCCCGGTAGAAGCCCGGGGTGCGCTCCGCGAGTCGCTGAAGCACCTCACGCGTCAGCATCCGCGACGCGTCACCCAGGACCGCGGCCACGTCGGCAAGCGGATCGACCTGCACGGCGTCCTTCTCGGTCGCGGCCCGAGTGGCGACCGCGGACCGGGCGGCCTTGGCCCGGTCGGTGATCTCAATTGCCTCGGCGTCGGGGATGTAGTGCGTCCGCACTGTCACCGACGACTGCCCCGGGGCGAGCTTGATCCCGTCCCCGGTGACGACCAGCGTGCCCTTGTCCAGCCCCTGGCGGAGCAGATGCGGGGCCGCGCCCCCGTCAACGGCCTTGTCCCCGAGGGCCATGCGGGCCTGCGACTCGGTGCCCACGACCAGCGAAGCGCGGATGTGCGCACCCTCGCGGATCAGCTTGGGCAGGTTCTGGTCCGTGGGGTCCTGGGTGCCCTGCCACAGCAGCACGTTCACCACACGGCCCTGGTTGTGGATCTTCCGGCCGGCCATGAAGTACCGCGACGTCGCCTTCGTGCCGCCGTAGGGGCGCTTGTCCGCCCCGATGATCGGGCACATGAACGCGTTCTGCGCCTCGTCCACGATGCCGATGAGCGGCGGGAACACGGTGCCGGCCGGGGCCTGCAACCGGCGCTCCATCTCCTCGACCATCTCTTCGAGCATCTCGGTCGCGTCGATCACGTGGTCATCGGTCGGACCCTGAATCAGCACCGTGGCCAGACCGTCGAACATGCCCCAGTCGCCCACGCCCTTGAGGTCCGCAATCCGGAACTCGACCGTGGGGTCCAGCGCGAGCCACAGCGCCAGGGAGCGCAGCGACACGGTCTTGCCCTGGTTCGACAGGCCCGTGACCAGCAGGTGCCGCTGGTACAGGCTGATCAGTGCCGCGTCGCCGCGCAGGTCCTGGCCCCACGGGGCTCGCCCCGTCTTGTAGTTCGCCGTGCTGCTGGCGTCGGTGACCAGCGGGGAAGGGCCGATCGGCTCGTCGAGCGCCCCGGCGTCCGCGATCCACAGTCGCACCGTGCGCGCCGCGGCGGGGATCGTGATGAACACCTCGTGCTCGTGCCGGTTCAGGTTCTCCGCCAGCTTCCGGCGGCGCTTCTGGATCTCGTCGGTGGAGACGCCGGTAGGGAGCGTGACGTCCACCTCGACACCGCACCCGGCGATCACGATCGGCGAGAGCATCGCGGCGCCGGCGTCGCCCATCTCCAGGATCGACTTCCGCAGCGGAGCGATCCCCAGGTCGCGCAGGGCCAGCACCACGCTTGAGGGGGTGATCGGCTCACCCTCCCCGCCCGCCTTGGCGGGCAGCGCCCATGCCGGGGCGGCCTGGCGGCGGCGTCCGGTGTTCCAGCACGTCAGCAGCGTCAACCACGGAAGCGCGGTCAGCAGCGGGCCCCAGACCACGGACGCGATGAACACGACCATGTTGGCCAGGTGGACCGCGAACACCATCGGGGCGATCACGTCCCCGATGTGGTGCGACGTGCAGGCCATGGCGATTCCTAAGGCGAGCAGGATCGCAGCCCCGGCAATGGAGCCAGCAAGCAGGCTCTTGGCGAGCTTGATCGGGGCGGTGATCCAGTCCATGCGGCGCTGATGCCGGGCGGAGCGGAACGCCGCGGCGCGCTGCTCCCAATCCATCGCCACCTCGGGCTGACCGGCCGCCTCCGCGGCCCGCATCATCCGCTCGTAGCGGGCGGTGGTGCGCGACTCCCAGCCCCGGCGGGCGAGAACGCCGGCGCCGCCCAGGGCGTACATCCCGTGCCGCACCGTGAACCGGGCGACAGTGGCGGTGCGCTCGTGCTGCGCGAAACGGCGGGCGAGCCGGCCCGCGGTCACCAGCCGCGCCGGCAGCACCAGCCTGCGCCGTATCGACGCCGGCGCGAGCGCGGCCGGGGCGGGCACGGTGGGCTCTTTGGTGAGGCGGTCGGGGAACGGCAGCACCGCCGCACCGCCTGCTGCGGCCACCGCGGAGGGGGCCGAGTCGTTCAGCGGATCGTGGTTCACTGAAGCGTCCTTCCTCGCAAGAGATGGGCGGCCGGGGCGCGTCATAGCTGGCAGGCGACACGCGCCCCGGGCCAATTGCCGGGCCGTACAGGTGGATCAGGTGGTGGGTTCGGGCTGGGGCAGGGCGCGGCAGGTGCCGGCGTGGGTGTTGGCCTCTTCGCGGTTGACCCGCAGCTCCCGGCCCAGCCGTTCGGTCAGGCAGCCGGTGCAGTGCCACCGGTAGGAGGTGCGGTGCCCTTCCTCGGTGGCGATCACGATCACCAGCGCGCCCAGCAGGTTCGCGAAGCGGATCAGGGTCAGCGACGGGGCGTTGTCCTTGTCGATGTGCGACACGATCGATCTCCAGATCAGTGGCAGGGAATCGGGGTAGCGCCGTTCCTTCAGGCGGCGAGCGCCGCCGAGTCGTCGCAGGTCACGCAGCAGCCGAGCGAGCGCGGGATCACGTAGCCCGCGTCGCGTCGGCAGGCGGGGCAGGTGCGACGGGCCAGGTTCGCCGCGGCCAGCGCCGCAGCCTTCCTGGGGGTCATCGGGCGAACCGGCCGGGCCAGATCCACGCGGTACAGGTACGCGCACCGGATCTCGCCCCGCGCCTTCCGCGACCGCCACATGAGCTGAGCTGCGACCGGCTGACCGCCGGGGCGCAGTCCCCGGGCCCGCAACTGGCGGCGCGTCGCCAACCCCTGCGGAGCGAGCCGAAACGGGTAGGTGGGCAAGCCGAACCGCTTGCCCGTCGGGTCGTAGAACCTCACGCCGCACCCTCACCCGCGGCCGGGTCCGGCACGGAGTGCAGCGTCCGCCCGTCGGCACGCTCCGACTTGAGCGCGTCGCGCAGCGTGCGGCCGTTGGCCGCGGAGGTGCGCAGCTCGGTCCGCAGCCGGTCCGCGGTCAGCGCCGCGTCCGACCAGTCAGCCGTCAACGCCCGCGCCTCCGACAGAAGTTCGTCCATGCTGCGAGTCGGACGCTTGGCCCGCGCCGCCACCGGAACCGCGCCGGTCGCCCGACGCGGACGCGCCACAGGCGTGGTCGGGGCGGGGTCGGGCGGGGTGTAGACCGACGGCATGGGGTCCGGGTCGGTCGACTCTCCCAGCTCAGACCCCGACCGATTTGCCCGCATATCCATGGACTCACGGGGTTCGGACTGGTGGTGCAGCACCTTGGCCACAAGATCCGACCCGAAGAAGATCGAGCCGACCGGCAGCGACGTGGCCAGCAACACCAACGCCCAGTCGGCAGGCGCCCAACTCGCCAACTGCACCCGGCCACCCGACTGGATCGCCGGGACAAGCCCGTGTACGTAGTTCAGCACCAGCGACGCGACCGTGTAGCCGGCCAGCACCCGCAAGGCGAACTTCCGATCCCGCCCGTCCGGGAGGATCAGCGCCGCGATCAGCGCCAGCGCCATCAGCCCATCCACAACCAGTGGATAAACCGCAGCGCCCACCAGATCCGCGCCGATCGCGTGCGCCACGTCCCGCAGCGCGTGCCACGAGACCCGGAACGCCATGCCGACCACAGCCAGCAGACCAGCCACCAGGGAACCCTTCGCCCAGCGATTCATCCGCGCCGCCCCCCGAACACCGCGTGCAGCAGGATCAGCGTGAGCAGGTACGCCCCCGCCGCCCCGGCGAGCGCCGGCATACCGAAGTGGTGGAACTTCCAGATCACCGCCGCCGCGGCGATCCCGGCCACCCACTGCGCGCCCGGGCGGTCACCCGTCCCGCGAGCGGTGGTGTGGTCGCAGGTGCAGTGCGCGTGCTTCTGGCGCTTCATGCCGCCACCCCCGTCCTGGCGGGCCGGCGGCGGACAACGGCCGGCCGCCGCAGCGGCACCGGGGCGGTACGCATCAGCTCCGCGGCGAACCGCGCGGCCTGGGGGTCGATCTCGTCCAGCTCCGCCAGCACCTCCGCGGCCACGTCCAGCCGCGCGGCCCTGGCAAGGGGCGTTTCGCCCGGCACGCCGGCGAAGAGCTGCCGGTCGATGCCGAACGCGAGCGCCACGAACTCATTCGTCGTAGCGGCCTCGTGGCCTGCAACAATGTGCTTCACGGGTCGTGCTCCCTTCGCAAAGGAACGGCCCCGTCAGCGGCTCCGGTGTTCCAGCACCGGAGCCGCACGCCGTTAGTGGAACCAGCTGATTCCGGCTCCCCTCAGCCCCGCCCGTACGAGACGGGCGGAGGAGGCAACCGGCCGTCGCATGCGCGACGGAAGGTCGATCGCTCTGTTCCTCACGCGGAGATCCGCGTGGCCGCCTACTTGGCCGAGGAGAGGCGGCGTGATCCCCATTCAGTTGTCAAAGAACGAGCGCGTCCCTGGCCCTGCGACAGGCTTCCGGGCGCATCAGTGCAGCTCAGAGCAGCCCAAAGAAGGGCCTCTCCTATACTCCTGCACTCATGTGCAGGAGTGATGTGTATAAGAGTGCACGGCTCCTGTATATGAGTCAACCCGCCGCGTGAAGTTCGATGCGGCGGGTTGCTCAGGTGTGATGGATGATCAGTCTCCAGCTGGGATACGGTAGTCAAGAATGAACTGGTCAGCGGCCATGATGGTGTCGCACACCTCGACCACTCGCCCATCCTCGGTCAGCGCGTTCCGAGTCAGGTGGATGACGGGGGAGCCGGGGCTCAGGCTGAGAGCCACCGTCTCTTGCTTCGTCGCGAGGCGGGCACGCACGGTCTCTCGGAGCTCGGCGAGAACGTGCCCGTGCTCCTCAAGCCGCGCGTAGATGCCTCCGCCGCCCGGATTCTCGGCGAAGAGCTCCGGGATGTCTTGGGCGATGTCCCAAGGCAGATAGGACGTCGCTTCTTCTGTCGGTACGCCGTCGGTGAAGTACAGGCGCCGTCGCGCCAGTACCTGTGCGCCCGGAAGGACGGACAGGCGATCGGCGATGTCCTCGGGCGCTTCGGCCGGCCCGACGAACAGCACGGTGACGCTCGGGGTTGATCCTGCCTGCTCCGCTTCGGCGAGGTATGCGGCCTTGCCAGCGAGCCGATGTGAACGGCGGAACCGGTCGGATGACTTGCGGTTCACGGGCGGTCGGGTCTTCACGTAGGAGCCCTTGCCGTGGTGCGTCTCGATCAGGCCCGTGGTGCGGAGTTCGGTCATGGCCTTGCGTACGGTGCCCTGTGCAACCCCGTAGCGGTTCATCAGCTCGGCTTCGCTCGGCACCTGCTCGCCTGGGCTGATCACCTTGGCTCTGATCTGCTGAGCCAGGTCGTCAGCGATTTGCAGATAGCGTGGCTTGCCAGAGTCACGCGCGTCAGAGCTCGCCATGTCCTTGAGTTCCTCCTATGCTCCTGTATATGAGTCAAGCTACTCTCGGTGGTCCTGCTGTGTCACTGCACTCGGTCTCCGTCGCGGGAGCGGTTGTCCGCGAGGATGGTCGGATCTTGGTGATTCGCCGCGCGGATAACGGGGCGTGGGAGCTGCCCGGGGGAGTGCTTGAACTCGCCGAGACGCCGGAAGCTGGGGTGCTCCGCGAAGTCTGGGAAGAGACGGGCATCCGGGTCGCGGTTGAGCGGCTGACCGGTGTGTACAAGAACATGCACCGCGGCGTTGTGGCTCTCGTATTCAGGTGCCAGCCCATCGGCGGTGAGGCCCGCGCCTCGGACGAGTCCACGGATGTGGAGTGGATCTCGATCGAAGAGGTGAAGCAGCGGATGGATGAGGCGTTCGCAGTTCGTCTGCTGGACGCCCTCTCCTTGGACGCTCCCCATGTTCGCGCTCACGACGGACGGCGCTTGCTCAAGTGACCAAGCACGGGACTTAGCACAGCGCTACCACGTTCGGGACATTGCACGTCCCATGTAAACCGGTCTCGTTGACTGCCCCATGCTGTCGCCCGGATTCAAGGTAGGCAATCGCATCGAATTGGATGCTCGTAGTGACCTCGCCTGACATGATGTTCCGGTGCTGATCGCTCACGATCGTGGGACAGTCTGGCACGGCGCCTAGTTCCTCAATCAACCTCCAGGGTGGCTGTCGTGAACGCTAAGATTGCAAGTGTCACAGTCGAAGGCTTCAGGGGCGTTTCGAAGGCCACCACTCTGAACTTTTCAAATCGGGAAGACCTCCCCGCATCATCCTGCCTTATTATTGGGGAGAATGGCAGCGGAAAGTCAACCTTTGTTGACGCTATTGAGTTTTGCCTTGCCGGACGTCCATCGAGCAATCCAGGAATGACCAGGGCAGAATTTACCAGGCGGCAAGTGAATCTCTCGGGGCATGCGAGCAATCCGCGAGTGACTGTGACATTCTCCGACGAGAAAACGTTCACTAGGGAGCTTGAACTCAATGGCGACGGGGAACCAGTCGGCATGCACCCGGAGGCCCCGCATAAGCTATTCAAGGGCAGCGGATTCGTGCTGCGCCGTCAGGATATCATTAGCTTTCTTCGGGCTTCCCCGGGCCAGCGGTATCCAATCTTCGCATCTTTCATGAAGGGCGTGGCAAGTAATGTCCTTGGTCTGTCTGTGGAGGCAGAGCAGCGTCTAGAAGAGGCGGCAGCAGAAAAGGTCGAGCGCGTCGAAATCCGAGAGCGCGAGATCGGAGAGCTGGCCTCCTTGCTGCAGATGAATCCGGATCGACTCGCTGCCCATGTCCTGGATGCGGGGACGTTTCGGATGTGGGTGACTGCTAATGGGCTTAGCAGGGCTCAGACGCGCCACAAGACGGCGCGCAGGGCGAACTATCGAGCTATTGCGGCTCAGGTCGAAGTTGTTCGGAAATCAATTGAAGAGTATGTGAAAGCGAGCCAGGAACTTGCGCGCCTGCGGAAGATTGCATCCGTAACACCGCTCGGTAATGTCTTGAGAGAGGTCAGCGAGACTCTCTCAGAGAGCTTTCTTGAGATTTCACCACAGGCGCAGTCGGTTGCCAAGGTGGAACTCCATCTTTCGAGCGATGCAACTGAGATCGACCTTTTTGCGACCCTTGCGAATGGGGTTCGCGTGAAAGCCGAGGGCTACTTCAGCGAGGCCAATCTCGATTTGCTGGCCCTATTGTTGTTCCTGTCGCTCCTCAAGTTCGCGGGGCAGCATGGCCAAGCCAAGTTCATGGCTCTAGATGACGTACTGCAAAGCGTCGACTCTCCCGTGCGTGTCAAAGTCGCCCAATTTCTTGTCAGGGAATTTGCCAATTGGCAGCTCTTGATCACATTTCATGATCGACTGTGGAAAGAGCAGTTTGGTGCAATCCTCTCGCCTGGTCAGCCTTTTGTGGAGAGAGAGATCAAGGCATGGTCTCTGGATTCGGGGCCGCATCTCGTCCAACTTCGACGCAATGCCTCCAGTGACCTGAGGGAATCCCTTGCTTTGGGTGGGACTCGGTCTATCTGTGGCGATGCTGGGTATTTGCTGGAAGTAATGTCGGACTGGCTCAGTAAGAGCCTGCAGACCTCGGTTACTCGCCGACATGGCGATAAGTACACTCTGGGCGATACCTGGCCATCTGTTGCCAGCTCGCTAAAGAAAACCGTTGCAACAAGCCTAGTTGAGAATGTCGAAAAGTATTCTTGGCTGAGGAACGCCCACGGGGCTCACTATAATGAGTGGGCTGAGAGCCTTTCGATTGAGGACGCGCGGGCGTTTGGCTCGGCCACGATAGCGTTGTGGGATGCGGTGTGGTGCGAGAAGTGCAGAGAGCCCGCCGGCAAGCACGGCGACTTGATCCACTGCCGGTGTGGTCTCGTGTCGTTGCCGAAGAAGGTGAAGAACTCGCAGAGCGCGGATGACGCATCGGGACGCCAGCCCGGAAGCGATTGACATCAGCCGTTGACATCAACGGGGGTGGACCACCGCGGACTCAGGCAACCCCGTTCCTGCTTGGATGCAGTCGCTTGGACTTGTTCGACTAGGCAGAGCATGGGGTGGGCAGCCAGCGACAAGGCGTTGGTTCGGTCTACGGATCAAAAGGTTGCAGGTTCGAATCCTGCCGAGCGCACCAGCCAAGAGGCCCTCCCCGAAGTGAACGGGGAGGGCCTCTTGCCGTTGCGGGGGGCCAAAGCCCAGCGACGTACAGCGAGCGCCCTGGCCGGAGTCAGCCGAGAGCGTCCCAGAGGTGCTGAGCTGCCCGATCGAGCAGGGACCACCCCACTCGGACCGATCCGTGCCGCGAGCCGTCGGCGACGGCTCGCGGCACACTCCGTACGATCTGCCTACATTGGCTGATGCGGCGTCAGGCGTTCCCGGCGATGGAACCGAGCAGGCCGAGGACCGAGATGAGCAGACCGAAGCCACCCAGGATCATGAGGATCGTGCCGATCTTGCGGTTCTTGCCGAAGACCAGGAAAAACCCGGCGTCGTGGCCCTTGAGGACCGCGTCCTCGACGGCGGCGCGGTTGCGGGCGGTGTAATGGGTGGCAACGCCCCTGAAGTCGGTGAACAGGGCGAGGCCGAAGGCGAAGAAGCCGAGCATGACCGCAGTGAGCAGAATGAAGATCAGCATGGCCGGAGGATTCCAGGATGACCCGCTACCGTCCAGCACTCGCATGACTGTGACCAACGACAACGTGGCTCGAGTCTTCCGGTGGGAGGAGGACGCGGAAATCAACGTGCGCGTGTTGGGCTCCGAGGTCGTCATCGAGGCCAATGCCGCCGGACTGAGAACCCTTGCCGGCCATCTGCTGACCCTTGCGCAAGACGGAACGCCCGACGGCACCCATCTCCACCTTGATCCGGACAGTGGCCTTGCGGAGGAGTCCGCCAGCCTGGTTCTGGAACGTGACGACGAGAGGTAACCCGGACCGGGGGCGGACCGGGCGATCTTCCGGGCGTGGCCACACCAAGGCCGCCGCAGGAGTACCCGCCGCACGCGTGGGTCCACCATCGGGAAGGCAGGCCCTTACGGTTCTACGCCCGTCTGTCCAGGACGAAGTAGGTCCGGGCGTAGGACGCTCCCGACTCCGGGCGCGGCCAGTCGGCGGCGAGCAGGGCGGCGGCAGCCGGCGCGTGGTCCTGACTGTTGATCCGGACTTCGGCGACGTCCTTGCCGTGGGAGCTTCCCCAGAAGAACTTGATGCCGATCGGTCCCGGGCCGTTGAGCTGCTCCTCGGTCACCGTCGGGGCGATCAGCCGCAGGAGTGCCTGCCGGCCCGCCCACATCATCACGGCTTGGCGCTCGGGACCGGTCCCCGCGCCGACGACGCCGCCCTGGATGGAGTGCCATCCGGTGAAGCCCTTGGGATCGTCCGGCGCGAACCGTTCTCCGTGCCAGCCCCGGCCTTCGAGCAGCTCCAACACGGCCGCGGCCGTGGTCGTCCCCCAAGCCCGTACCGCGCTTTCGAGCCTCTCCTCGCGGGTCGCGCCGGTCCCTGAGACGCAGTCGCAGAGCGTGGTGCTGTCCGGGCGATCGGTGTCGAGCACGAAAGCCAGGTCGACGTGTCCGTCGGAGACCGCGTGCTCATGTCCTGATCCGAGCACGACGGCGGCCTTCCCCGGCCCGCGGACCCGGTCACCCTTCACGTGCCAACGGGCGCTGCTCGTGTCGTTCAGTCGCCGCGCCACGAAGGGCAGCACGTCCAGCCCCGCGCGGTCCTCGCTCATGGTGGCTACGGCTGCACCCTCGTTGCGCCAAGATCTCCACTTCATGGCGGTAGACCATAGTGGGCCGCACCTGACCGATCGTCCGCCGCACGTGTCACAGTCGGTTCGCCTGCCTGCCCAACTCGGGGGAGAGATGATCCTCCGCAGGCCGATCCAAGGAGTAGCCGTGTTCGCCGTGGTGAGGGGTTCGTCGGCGATTTCGCGCTCGACAACAGTCTCGTCGTCCGACCTCAGGTGAAGCCGATGCACGGCTTCTCCTTCCGGCACGTCGGCGACCGGGCCCGTACCCTCGCGTACGCGTGGAACGCCGAGCCGGGAGGACACATGCGGTACGTGGTCGTGGAGTGGCAGGACCGGGGGACACTCGTCCATGACCCCAGCGCCTACCTTGCCGCGCTGCCGAGCTTGCAGGACGCGCTCCCTCCCGGTGCGAGGGCGCACGCGTGCGATCCGCAGCACTACGACTTCTCCGCAGCGCGCTGCGTCAAGGACCTCCGACTGACGGCGGTGCCACCGACGGACGGTGTCCCGGCGTCCCTCACGGTTCGGTTCGAACCGAACCCGTGGAAGCACGCCGAGGGCCTCACCATCCGCTATCGGGGCGTTGCCTCCGTGCGCGTGGACACCGACGGAGGAGAGCACTTCGACGTCGCGGACGCCAACAGCCTCAGGCTGGACGAGGTTCTCCCCCACCAGGTCGGCTGCAGCCACGAGCTGCGGTTCGTCGAAGGGACCGTCCGGATCCTGTGCGAGGACTTCGAGGCTTGCTGGGAGTAGGCGTCGGCCCGGCCTCGGACCGATGCGGTCGGGCGCACCGGCTGCGGGCCAGGCCGACGGGCCGTCAGGTGGTGGCCTCCAGGGTGAAGAAGAGGAAGCTCGGGTTGTCGGAGAGGGCGCGGAACTCGTCGGGGAAGAGGTCGCGGGCCGCTGGGGCGGGTTGGGGTTCGCTGATGACGGAGATGTGGAAGCCGGCTGCCGTGAAGGCGTCCGTCATCGCGTGGATGGGGTCAGGCAGCGGGCCAGGTTCGACCCGTCGCTGCACCGGGCGTCAACGCCTGAGGGAACCGGCGGCCGGCGCTGTCCGTCTCCTGGCGGGACGGGTGGGGAACGGAGAGCCGGAGGAGTCGCGTGAGGGGAACGGGCGGGGCGGGCGCGGCGCTGCCGGTGCGGACGAGGCGGTGGATCGCCGCGGGAGTGACCGGCACGGCCGTGCTGCTGGGAATCTGGGTCACGCCGATCGCGGTGCACGCGGCCCAGGACGTGCTGGACGGGCCGGACGCGTCGGAGCCCTCGTGCTCCTGGACGGCCGTGCGCCTCAGCGGGGCCGACGCCGACCAGGCACGGCTGGTCCGCTGCTACCTGCGGGCCGTGGCCGAGCACAGCACGGACGGGCTGCGCGCGGTGGTGCGATCGCCGGACAACGGCGGCCCGAGCGGGTTCTCGGCGGCCGACTTCGCCCATGCCTCGGTCGTCGCGGGCGGTGTCACGACGGTCACCGTCGTGGGGAACACCGACCCGGACCCTGCCGACGCCGCCGTGAACATCCGGTACGCGGACGGGTCGCGGCAGGTGCTGGAGATCCACATCGCCAACCCGGCGTCCGCGCACTCCTGGCGGTTCGAGGACGTCGGCACCTATCCGGACGACGGTCCGCCGCCGACCCAGATGCTGTCAGTGGTGGGTGCCATGCTCGGATTTCATGGAAACCGAACCGTTCTGGCAGCTCATTGAGGACGCCCGCGCGCGGCACGCGGCGATCGTGGCGAGCGCGTCCGTCGACTGCGATCCGGTCGCGGTGACGGCCTCGGCGCTGCTGGCCGTCCGCCCGGAGGAGGCGATCCTCGCGGCGCAGCGCGCGCTGTGGGCGCTGATGGGTGAGTCCTACCGCAGTCCGCTCTGGGCGGCGGCGTACCTGATCAACGGCGGTTGTTCCGACGACGGGTTCGACTACTTCCGTGGCTGGCTGATCCTCCAGGGGCGGGAGGTCTTCGAGCAGGTCGTCGCCGATCCCGACACGCTGGCCGGTCTGCCCGTCGTCCGGGCGGCCGCCGCGTGCGGGGAGGAGCTGGAGGCGGAGTCGGCGCTCGGCATCGCCTGGAACGCCTATCGCGCGCTGCGGGGCGCGGAGATGCCCGCCGGCGCGTTCAGCGTGCGGTATCCCGAGCTCGACCAGGCGTGGAACTTCGACTTCGACGACATGGCCGAGATGCGGCGAAGGCTCCCCCGCCTGGTGTCCCTCTACAGCGATGCGGACATGGACGTGGACGTGGACGTGGAGGCGGACGCGGACTCCGATGCGCCCGCCGGCGCCGCTCGTCAGTCCGTCGTGCCGTAGAGGTCGCCGCCGTACCCCGGGCCGTAGTACGCCTCCAGCGCGGTGAGGTCCTCGTTCTGGCGTTCCAGGCTCTTGGCGATCACCGCGCGGGAGGGCGCGGCGTCGGGCGCCCAGCCCTCCGGCTGCCACAGCCCGGAGCGGAGGAACGCCTTGGAGCAGTGGTAGAAGACCTCCTCGATCTCCACCAGCAGGGCCAGCCGCGGGCGGTGGCCCTTCACGACCAGCCGGTCGAAGAACGGCGCGTCGCGCAGCAGCCGGGCCCGGCCGTTGACGCGCAGGGTGTCGCCGCGGCCGGGGATCAGGTAGAGCAGTCCGACGTGCGGGTTGACCAGCACGTTGCGGAACCCGTCCGCGCGGCGGTTGCCGCGTCGCTCGGGCACCACGATCGTCGTGTCGTCGAGGACGAGGGTGAACCCGGCCGGGTCGCCCTTCGGGGACGCGTCGCAGTTGCCCTCGGCGTCCGCGGTGGAGACGAGGCAGAACGGGGCGGCGGCGAGCCAGGCGCGGTCGTTCTCGTGGAGGCGGGTCCGGACCTTGGCGGCGTCGCGGGCGGAGGGTTCGCCGAGCACGGCGGCGAGTTCCGCCTCCGTGGTGACCTCGACGGCGCCCGCGGGGAGTGGTGCGGCGCCGGTGCTGAGCTGCGTCAAGGGGACTCCTCCTGGGTGAGACGGTGCCCGGCCGCCCGCAGCGCGGCGGTCGCCTCGCCGAGGCGCGCGGCGGGGACGAGGACGAGGTCGGCCGCGTAGGTGGAGGCGACGAATACCGGCACCGCCGCGGCGGCCAGCGGGTTCAGCAGGGCGGCCAGCATGCCGGGCACGTCGAGCCCGTGCGCGGTGTCTCCGCCGTAGAGGGCGCGCCAGCGCTCCAGACCGGCCGGATCGTGGGACCGCTCCGCGCGGATGACGGTCAGTCGGCCCTCGGGGGCGCGGACCAGGGCGAGCCAGTCGTCCGCGCCGTCGCCGATCCCTCCCCGTTGCTCGTCGACGGATCGGCCCTCGACGGACTGCCCCTCGAGGGACTGCGGCTCGACGGGCTGCCGCTCGACCACGACGAACCTGCCGGGGAGCACACCGAGAAGCTGCGACGTCATGTGATCACACTAGCCAACTCCCCTCGGCGGCAACGCGCACGCGCCCCCGCCGGGGAGGGACCCGGCGGAGGCGCGCGCTCCGACCGGCCGGGTGAGCGGCCGGTGGAGCCGGTGGAACTGATCGAGCGTCAAGCCCGGTGCCGCAGCTGCTTCAGTGCGAGGCGGCGACCAGGTCGGGCAGCAGCAGCGCCGCGTTCGGCGTCCCGAGGCCGGTGACCGGGTCCCAGCCCGTCGTCGCCGAGTAGCCGGGGACGGCCGGGTTGGCGGCGTTGTTGCCGACGGTGATGTCGTTGAAGTCCGCCGCGTACTGCGCCGGGTTCGCCGCCACCTTGTAGAGCGCCGGGTTGATCAGGCCGAGCCCGCCGCCGTTGATCTGGTCCGCGATCGCCACCAGGCCGGCCCACTGCGGGCAGGAGAGCGAGGTGCCGCCGATGTCGTACCAGCCGGTGCTGCACGGTGTGCCGGCACAGCTCAGGCCGCCGCTGCCGTCCGGCGGCAGGGAGACGTAGACCAGCATGCCGGTGCCGGAGCTGGCCTGCAGGCTGATGTCCGGCACACCGCGCATCGCGCCGATGGCGGTGCCGCCGCCGGCCGGCAGGGTGTCCTGGTAGGAGGGGCGGCTGAAGATCGAGCTGTAGCCGCCGCCGCCGTCGAGCCAGCCGATCTCGGCCTGGCCGGGGTTGGCCGTGCACTTGGCCGGGTTGCTGGCGCTGTCGGTGGTCCGGCCGGAGGTGGCGTTGGCGTCCGTGCACAGGTAGGTGCCGCCGACGCCGGTCACCAGCGGGTCGGAGGCGGGCCACTCGACGCCGGGGTCGGGCAGCACCGTGCCGCCCTTCTTGACCGGCTCCTTGGTCGAGATCGCCGAGCCGCTGTCGCCGGAGGAGCCGAGCACGGTGACGCCGTTGGCCGCCGCGTCCTGGTAGGCGTACCGCAGGTTCAGCAGCGCCTGGGAGCTGGCGAACGCGCCCTCGCCGGAGGCGAAGGACTGCGAGATGACGTTGGCCAGGTGGTTCTGGACCACGTAGTCCTCGGCCGCCATCATCTGCGGCAGCCCCTGCACCCCGAGGGTCTCCGCCGTCGGCGTGGTGACCAGCAGGATGTTCGCGCCGGGTGCCATCGCGTGGGCGGTCTCGACGTCGAGGGCGACCTCGAGGGCCCAGGCGGACTTGTTCTCCTGGCCCGGGCTCTTGGCGTTGGGCGGCGGGGCCTTGGTGGCCGGCGACCCCTGCAGATGCAGCTCGCTGAAGGTCGGCATGCCGGGGGCGCAGGTGACGCCCTCCTCGCCGCACATCGCGGCGACGCCGAAGGCCTGGTCGTAGACATGGAGGTCGTGGGCCATGGTGTCGCTGCCGTAGGAGTCCACGATCGCGATGGTCATGCCCTTGCCGTTGTAGCCCGCGGAGTAGAGCGGGCCGACGTTGTAGGCGGCCTGCACCGACAGCGGGTTGAAGCACCGGCGCCCGGCCGAGTTGCACTGGGCCTGGGTCGGCGGAGTGGTGCCGGTGGTCAGCTGGGTGTATTCGGCCACGGTCGGCTTCAGCGACGGATACGCCGCGGCGGAGGCGGTCGTGGCCACGGAGAAGGCCGCGGTCGCGCTGACCGCGGCGCTCGGGACGGCGAGGGTGAGGCCGCCCACGACCGCGGCCAGCAGTCGACGTCGAACGGGTGGAACCATGAGGCCCTCCAGAGGGTGTGAGGGAGCAGGTTCGTTCGGTCGTGCGGGGCCACGCTAGAGCGGGTCGAGGCCGCTCCGATCGCACATGTCAGGGCTGACACACGTCTGCAACAGATGTCGGCGCCCATGCCTCCCCGCCGCGGGGTGGTTTCCTGACCAGCAGCCCACTCGTCGCGTGGCGGAATCCGGTGGTTCCCGAACGGACTGGTGTGGGGTACATTTACTTGCTGGGAACAAGCAACTATATGAACAGCGAGAAGCAGAGGGGGGCGATCGGCATGGGAGCTCGCGCCGCGCACGGCACGCAGAGCACCGGCGCCGAGGAGGCCGCCGCGCTCGTCGGAGAGCAGATGGGCCGGTTCTTCCGGCTGATCCAGGCATGGAAGCACCGCTCCCGCGACGAGCAGGGCGGCGACCGCCTGCTGCTCGCGACCCTGGTCCGGTGCGGCCCGAAGCGGGCGACCGATCTCGCCGCCGAGACCTATCTCGACCTTTCCACCGTGAGCCGTCAGATCCGCTCCCTGGTCGATCGCGGCCTGGTCGAGCGGACTCCCGATCCTGACGACCGGCGTGGTGCACTGCTCACGGTGACCTCTTCGGGGGCCGCCGTGTTCGAGGCGTTCCGGGCCCAGCGCAACCAGGAGCTGGCCGGGATCCTGCGGGACTGGCCGGGCGAGGATCGGCACGAACTGGTGCGCCTCTTCACCCTGCTGAACGACGGCTTCGCCGAGCACTACGCACTGCACCACCACCAGCAGCAGCACGCAGCACAGACAGCACACGCAACGAACACCGCACACGCAGTGCAGCAGGGAGCGGCCCGATGAGTCACGGCAGCAGCACGGCGGCCCAGCCCGCCGCCACGCCGTCCATACCCGGCACGGCCAAGGACGGCCTGAGCCACCGCCAGATCCTGACCATCCTCTCCGGTCTGATGATGGGGATGTTCCTGGCCTCGCTCGACCAGACGATCGTCACCACCGCCATCCGCACCATCTCCGACGACCTGCACGGTCTGAGCGAGCAGGCCTGGACCACGACGGCGTACCTGATCACCTCGACGATCGCCACGCCGCTCTACGGCAAGCTGTCCGACATCTACGGCCGCAAGCCCTTCTTCCTCGCTGCGATCAGCATCTTCATCGTCGGCTCGGTGGCCTGCACCTTCTCCACCTCGATGATCGAGCTGGCCGCGTTCCGCGCCTTCCAGGGCATCGGCGCCGGCGGTCTGATGTCGCTCGCGCTGGCGATCATCGGCGACATCGTGCCGCCGCGCGAACGGGCCCGCTACCAGGGCTACATCCTCTCCGTCTTCGCCACCTCCAGCGTGATCGGCCCGCTGGTCGGCGGCTTCCTCGCCGGGCAGGACACCATCCTCGGCATCTCCGGCTGGCGCTGGGTCTTCCTGGTCAACGTGCCGATCGGGATGGTCGCGCTGTTCGTCGTGGCCAAGGTGCTCAACGTCCCGCACGTCCGCCGCGCGCAGCGGATCGACTGGTGGGGCGCGGTGACCATCGCGGTCGGTGTGGTGCCGCTGCTGCTCGTCGCCGAGCAGGGCCAGAGCTGGGGTTGGACCTCGCCGCGCTCGATGGCCTGCTACGCGATCGGCGTCATCGGCGTGATCGCCTGGATCCTGATCGAGCGCCGGATGGGCGACGCCGCGCTGATCCCGATGCGGCTCTTCTCCAACGCGGTCTTCAGCAAGACCAGCATCCTGTCGGTCCTGGTCGGCATGGCCATGTTCGGCGGAATGATGATGATTCCGCAGTACCTGCAGATCGTGAAGGGCGCCAGCCCGACCAAGTCCGGTCTGATGATGCTGCCGCTGATGCTCGGCATGATGATCACCTCGATCGTGGTCGGCCGACTGATCGCCAGGACCGGCCACTACAAGATCTTCCCGGTCGCCGGCACCGGCGTCATGATCGTGGCGATGCTGCTCTTCCACTTCGAGGTGCAGTGGAACACCCCGCTGGCCGAGACCATGGGCTACATGGCCGTCTTCGGCGTCGGCCTCGGCCTCACCATGCAGACGCTGACGCTCGCGGTCCAGAACGCGGTCCCGCCGCAGGACATGGGCGTGGCCACGGCCTCGGCCACCTTCTTCCGCCAGCTCGGCTCGACCGCCGGAACGGCGATCTTCCTCTCGGTGCTGTTCAGCACGGTCGGCGACAAGATCAGCGCGGCCTTCAGGTCGGCGCAGACGACTCCGGCGTTCCAGCACGCGCTGGCACAGAACCCGCACGCGCTGTCGGGCGCCGACTCGTCCTCGGTTCTGAGCGACTCGTCCTTCATCCAGAAGCTGCCGGAGGCGCTGGGCGCACCGTTCAAGATGGGCTTCGCCGACTCGATGCACATCGTCTTCCTGCTGGCCTCGGCCGTGGCCGCGGCGGCGTTCCTGCTGTCGCTGGTCATCAAGGAGGTGCCGCTGCGCAAGGTCTCCGGCATCCAGGCGCAGGCCGCCGAGGGTGAGGCGGGAGCGGGGGCCGCGGTGGCCGTGGAAGCGGACAAGTCGGCGTAACTTGGATCATTCGTACGGGTGATACGGTGACCCGCCATGAAGGGTTTCCGGAAGTTTCTGCTCCGCGGCAATGTCGTTGATCTCGCCATCGGTATCGTCATCGGTGCGGCGTTCACGGCGATCGTCACCAAGTTCGTGGCCGCGTTCCTGACGCCGATCGTGGGAGTGATAACGAATCACTCCGGCGACTTCAACGGGGCCGTGTTCCACATCCGGAAGACCGCTTTCCCCTACGGGGACTTCATCTCCGCGGTCATCAGCTTCGTGATCGTGGCCGCGGTGCTCTACTTCTTCGTCGTGCTGCCGGTCAACAAGCTGACCGCCCGCTTCGAGACCAAGACCGAGGTCGACGCGCCGAAGAAGGACTGCCCGGAGTGCCTCAGCTCCATCCCGGCGGCCGCGACCCGCTGCTCCTTCTGCACCGTCCAGGTGCCGGTGCACGCGGTGAGCTTCCCGAAGCAGTAGCCGTCACGTATCGCTGACCACCAGTGCGGGCCGACGAGGATCGTCGGCCCGCACTGTCATGTCGGCCGCCTGCTGGGGCTGTTGCTCGGCCTCGTAGCGGGCCAGGGCGGGCAGCGTCCAGTGCTGCTCGGGCGCGGTGCGGCGCTCCAGCGCCGCCGGGCTCAGATGCAGATGGACCGTCAGGTCCAGCGGGAACCAGCGGCCCAGCAGCAGTGGGCCGTCCAGCAGCAGCACGCCGCCCGGCGGCAGCGGGACGCGCTCCGCGCGGGTGGCGCGGTCCGTCGCGGCGTCCCAGAGCGTCGGCAGCACCAGGCCGCTGCCGCCCGGTTCCAGCGGGTCGAAGACCTCCCGGAACAGCGCGCCCGCGTCCAGCCAGCGGTCCAGGTAGGCGTCCGCGTCCTGACGGCCGAACTCGAAGCGCAGCGAGGCCGGCCGCAGGAAGTCGCGCGCGTGGACCCGCTGCACCGGACGGCCGCGCAGGCGCAGCGGCGCGACCAGTGCGTCGGCCAGCTCACCGGGACGGGCCGCGTCGGCGCCGTCGACGGCGACCCGCGCCCACGGACCGGGCAGCGCGGCGATCCGTTCCGCGAGCTCCTCGGCGAGCAGCTCCGGGGCCAGCGGGCGGATCTGCATCGACTCTCCCGTTCCTGTTCCTTCGTGCTGATGGTCGGCGGCGCCCGGGGTGACCGGGCGACCGACGCCGCCGTCCGAGCCGGTCGCGGTCGGCCGGCTCGGACCGCGGGTCAAGGCCGGCCGACGAGGGGGACCCGGCTCAGGCCGAGGCGGCCGTCAGCGCGTCCAGCTCGGGGGCGGTGAGCGTGAGCGAGGGGAAGGCGACCAGGTCGGCCAACTGCTCCACGGTACGGGCGGAGGCGATCGGCGCGGCGACCGTCGGCTGCGCCGCGAGCCAGGCCAGCGCGACCGTGGCATGCGCGACGCCGCGCGCGGACGCGACGGCGTCCAGCGCCGCCAGCACCCGCTGTCCGCGCTCGCTCGCCAGCAGCTTCGCCGCGCCCCCGGCGCGGACGCTGTCCACCGCGGGGCCGCCCGGCCGGTACTTGCCGGTCAGGAAGCCGGACGC
Source organism: Streptacidiphilus rugosus AM-16 (assembly GCF_000744655.1). Taxonomy (NCBI): domain Bacteria; kingdom Bacillati; phylum Actinomycetota; class Actinomycetes; order Kitasatosporales; family Streptomycetaceae; genus Streptacidiphilus; species Streptacidiphilus rugosus. Next base: position 666,321 of record NZ_JQMJ01000003.1, read on the forward strand.
CAGCGCGTAGTAGGGCACGCAGGACAGGCCGAACTCCGCCGCGACGGCCGCCGGCTCGCCCTCGTAGGTCTCCCGCGAGACCAGGTTGTAGTGCGGCTGCAGCGCCACGTAGCCGGCCAGGCCCTCGGCCGCGGCGAACTCCATCGAGGCGCGCAGCCGGGCCGGGGATATGTTGGACGCGCCGATCCGGCGGACCTTGCCCGCGCGGACCAGGGCGTCCAGTGCGGTCATGATCTCCTCGACGGGGGTGCTCTCGTCGTCGAAGTGCGTGTAGAGCAGGTCGATCCTGTCGGTGCCGAGACGCAGCAGCGACTCCTCGGCGGCGGCGGTGACGGTGTCGGCCTTGAGGCCCCTGAACTTCGGGTGGGCGCCGATCTTGGTGGCCACCACGATGTCGTCGCGGTTGCCGCGGGCGGCGAGCCAGCCGCCGATGATCCGCTCGGACTCGCCGCCCTCGTTGCCGGGCGCCCAGGCCGAGTAGGAGTCCGCGGTGTCGAGGAAGTTGCCGCCGGCCGCGGCGTAGGCGTCGAGGACCGCGTAGGAGGCGTTCCGGTCGGCGTTCCAGCCGAAGACGTTGCCGCCGAGAGCGAGCGGGAAGACGGAGAGGTCCGAGGCGCCCAGGGGCGTGCGGGGAGAGTCGGTCATGACTGGGGCAACGGCGGCCGAGGCGGCCGGTGTTCCCGTCTGTCGCGACCGCGTCAGGGTTCTGGTACAGAGCTGCGACATTGGGGGGTCCAGGTTCCGCTCCTGATTGGCTAGAGTCAGGCCACATGTCGAACTACCAGAACTTCCCGCCCGCGAACGAGGACACCTCCGCGAGCACGCAGATGTTCCGCGCCTTCGTCGACGAGCCCGTCGCGCAGCCGGCCACGGCGCCGAGCGAGACCCGTCGCACGGGCCTGCTCGCCCTCGTGGCGGTCGTCGTCCTGGCCGTGGTCGTGGGCGTCGTCTACCTGGCGATGAAGTAGTCCCTTCCGGTCCTCACCCGCCGCGTCCCGCTCACCGGCTTCCACCGGCGGCGTTCCTCAGCCGAGGGACGCCGCGCGCGTCTCCATGTGCATCCCCGCGGGGACTCGCCAGGAGTCCAGGCAGACGGTCCAGCTCTCGTTGACGCTGCTGTGTCCGGCGACGGGCGCGGCCAGCGGCTGGCTGGTCTGGTACGTCCACCAGTCGACGCCGAGCGAGCCGATCACATGGGTCGCGAAGGTGACCGTGCCGCCGCTCGCGGCGCGGTCGCCGCTGTTGGCGATCCCGAGGGTGACCCGCTGGCACCAGCGCTGACCGGTGTCGGCGGTGTGCAGCGCGGTCACGGTGAGGCTGGCCTGGGACTGCGGCGGGCCGCTGGTCGGGCCGCCGCCGGGGGCGGCGTCGGCGTGCCGCTGCCGCCTGCGCTTCCGCCGCCGGTGCTCCCGCTGCCGCCCGTGCCGGTGGCCCCGGTGGAGCCTGTGCCGCCCGAGGGCGTGCTGCCGCCGCCGGTGCCGGTACTGCCGCCGGTCGAGGACGGCGGGCGGCCCGTGGTGGAGCCGGACGCGGTGCCCGCCGGAGCTGTGCTGGTGCCGGGGCTGCCAGGGACGCCGGTGGGGGTGCTGCCGGCCGAGGCGCCCGGCGTCGGCGAATCGAGTGGGACGAAGACCACACCGCTGCTGGAGGGCGTCGTCGCGAGGGGCGCGGGCGGTGCGCCGCCGATCGCGACCGAGCCGGCGCGGTCGGCCCCGCAGGCGGACAGCGCGAGCAGCGTCGCGCCCAGCAGCCCGCCGACGAGCGGACGAATCGCGGAACGCCCCATCACCGCTCACCCTCCCCGGGAGTCGTTCGGTGGCGCCAGTTTACTGATGGGTCATCAGATGAAAAGGGCGCGCTTCGGTTGCAATCCGCACCCGCCTAGACTGGCGGGTGCCCCACCCCGTATCTTCCGAGCCCCGGCCGGGGCTGTCCCCGAGGAGCCCACGTGACCGACCAGGACCGCGCCGCCGACCTCGTCCCCGGCCGCAGCCTTGGCCTCCAGGGCGCCGTGAACGCCCGTGACCTGGGCGGATACCGCAACGACGAGGGCCGGACCGTCCGTGCGGGCGTCGCCCTGCGGGGCGACGCGCTGCACCGGGCCACGGACGAGGACATAGCCACGCTCGCGGCGCTCGGGCTCCGTACGGTGATCGACCTCCGGGGCCTGAACGAGGTCGCCCAGAACGGTACGGACCGCGTGCCCGAGGGCGCCGTGCTGGAGGCGCAGCCGGTCTACGCGACGGACCACGACATCTACGTGGCGCTCCGCGACAGCCTGGCGGGCAAGGACGCCGACGCGCAGCGGGCCCTGCTGGGCGACGGTGGCGCCGAGCGGCTGATGATCGAGATGTACGGCTGGTTCGTCACCGACCCGGAGATCCGCGGGCGCTTCGCGGAGACGGTCCGGGCGCTGTGCCGGCCGGAGCGGGTCCCGCTCTTCTTCCACTGCACGGCGGGCAAGGACCGCACCGGCTGGACCGCGGCGATCGTGCTGACCGCGCTGGGTGTGGACCGCGGGACGGTCTACGAGGACTACCTGCTCACCAACGACCGCACGGCCGCGCTGATCGCGCGGATCATGGAGTCGATGGGCACGCAGGGCGTCATGCGCGAGCCCGAGCTGATGCTTCCCGTGATGCGGGCGGACCGCGCGTACCTCGACGCGGCGTTCGCGGCGGTCGCCGCGGGCTGGCCGACCTTCGACGCCTTCCTCTCCGACGGCCTCGGCCTCACCGACGAGGACCTCGAAGGCCTCCGCAAGAACCTCCTGGCCTAGCTGTTCCCCAGAGGGGACGTTGCAGGCACCTCACGGGCGCGGGGAACTGCGCGAGAAACCCGCCGACGCGGATGGCCCTGTCCGTTGAGGACCATCCACACACCGGTGGCTTGTCGCGCAGTTCCCCGCGCCCCTGAGGCAGTGCAACGAGCGCTTTGCCGGAAGGCCTCACCCTTCCGAGATGAGGCCTTCGCGGAGGGTGGCGAGGGTGCGGGTCAGCAGGCGGGAGACGTGCATCTGGGAGATGCCGATCTCGTCCCCGATCTGCGACTGCGTCATGTTCCCGAAGAACCGCAGCATGATGATCCGCCGCTCGCGCGCCGGCAGGCGCGCCAGCAGGGGCTTGAGGGACTCGCGGTACTCCACGCCCTCCATCGCCGCGTCCTCGTAGCCCAGGCGCTCCGCCAGCGGGCCGTCGCCGTCCTCCTCCGTGGGCGCGCTGTCGAGCGAGGACGCCGTGTAGGCGTTGCCGACGGCCAGGCCCTCGACGACCTCCTCCTCGGTGACGCCCAGGCACTGCGCCAGCTCCGCGACGGTCGGTGAGCGGTCCAGCCGCTGGCTCAGCTCGTCGCCGGCCTTGGTCAGCGCCAGGCGCAGCTCCTGCAGGCGGCGCGGCACCCGGACCGACCAGCTCGTGTCACGGAAGAAGCGCTTGATCTCGCCGATGATCGTCGGCATCGCGAAGGTCGGGAACTCGACACCGCGGTCGTGGTCGAACCGGTCGATGGCCTTGATCAGGCCGATCGTGCCGACCTGGACGATGTCCTCCATCGGCTCGTTGCGGCTGCGGAAGCGCGCCGCCGCGTACCGGACCAGGGGCAGGTTCAGCTCGATCAGGGTGTTGCGCACGTAGGCGTAGTCCGGGTGCGCCGGGGTGAGCTCCGCGAAGCGGAGGAAGAGTGAGCGGGACAGAGTGCGGGTGTCGAGTCCGTCCTCTCCCGCGGAGGCCGCCCGTGGGGCGGGGAGGACCCGCTGTGCGGCGCCGGTGAACAGAGCGTCGGACACGCTACTACCCCCTTCAGCTCAGCCATCGATGAGTCGACATGGCGACGACTCCGTACCTCCACTGGGATACCGGCACAGCATCCACTGCAAACCCCGACACGGCCAGATGTCACGCGACAGCAACGCGACGTCATGAGTAAAACACGAGGTCAATTAATAGGACGATTAGTGCATTTGACGGAAAGTCGACTACGCACAGCGATGATCCCCGCGGGTCAGCTCTCCCAGCTGTTGCCGTTGCGCAGGCGGGCGAAGATCCGTGCGAGCAGCCGCGAGACATGCATCTGGGACATGCCGAGCTCGGTCGAGATCTGCGACTGGGTCAGGTTGCCGAAGAAGCGCAACATCACAATCTGTCGCTCCCGGTCCGGGAGTTGGACCAGCAGATGGCGCACCATGTCGCGATGCTCCACATGGGTGAGTGCGGAGTCCTCGTAGCCCAGCCGGTCGAGCAGGGCGAGGCCGCCGTCGTGCTCCTGCTGGGCCTCCAGCGAGGTGGCGTTGTAGGCGCGGCCGGCGTCCAGACAGGCGCGGACGTCCTCCTCGGGGATGCGCAGCGAGGCGGCGATCTCCGGCACCTTGGGCTGGCGGCCGTGAGTGACCGTCAACTCCTCCATCGCGCCGCTGACCTGGACCCACAGTTCCTGGAGTCGACGCGGTACGTGCATGGTCCGGACGTTGTCGCGGAAGTAGCGCTTGATCTCGCCGAGGATCGTCGGCAGCGCGTAGGTGGGGAACTGCACGCCCCGGGTCAGGTCGAAGCGGTCGATCGCGTTGATCAGACCGATCGTGCCGACCTGGACCACGTCCTCCATCGGCTCGCTGCGGCCGCGGAAGCGCGCGGCCGCGTAGCGCACCAGCGGGAGGTTGACCTCGATCAGCGCGGCGCGGACCCGCTCGTGCTCCGGCGAGCCCGGCGGGAGTTCGGCCAACCGCTCGAAGAGCACCCGGGTGAGCGCACGCACGTCCACCCGCGACTGCTCGATCGCCTCCGTCAGCGGTACGGACGGGGGTGCGGGCTGTGTTTCCTTCGGCGGCCCGGACTGGGCCGGGGGCCCCTGGGGTCCCTGCGGACCCGGGCCCGGTGGCTCCGCCGGAGCGGCCGGGGTGGGCAGGGACGCGGGCTCCCCCGGCGTCCTGGGCGCATCGCCCTGTGCCTGCATCGCCACGCCGCCCCTCGAGTGCTCCTGCGAGCCGGGTCGTTGCCAGTCCCATATCTGGCAAAACTGGTCATAGCATCACAAGCCGGTCACGGGGCGAGCAAGCACCAGGGTTACGCGTGTTGGTGGAATCCGGGATTCCGTTACTGCGTCCGGCGGCACCTCGCGGAGGCCGGGGGGCGGCTGAGGGCAGCGGTGGACTGTGGCGGACGGTCGGGGATCAGACCTCGAAGTCGGCGATGACCCAGGTGGCGAACTCGCGCCAGAGCTGCGCGGCGGCCTGGTGGTCGGGGTGGGTCAGGTAGGCCTGCAGCGCGTCGCGGTCCTCGACCAGGCTGTTGATCGCGAAGTCGTAGGCGATGTCGCGGTCGGTGATGTTCCAGCCGATCTGCCATTCGCGCAGCTCCGGCACGGTCTGGCCGACCTTCTCGAAGGCCGCGACGGCGTCGGGGACGCGTGGGTCGTCCTGCGTGACGCCGGCGTTGAGCTTGAAGAGGACCAGGTGGCGGATCATCGGAGGCACTCCTTGAGGGGTTGAGTGCCCCGAGGGTACTTCACCTGCGGATTACTTGATCAGGTTGGTCATGAACGTACCGAAGGCCTTCGCCGCGTGCGAGATCCCGGTGAAGCCGACCTGGACCAGGTCCGCCGCCCGCACCGGCGAGGTGATGATCGTGTAGAGCACGAAGATCACAACAGCCCAGGTGGCGATCTTCCTTGCCTGCCCCATCTCGCCGTGCCTCCCCGCGCCCGGTCCACACCTGATGCCCATTCACTCCTACGGGCGAAGCCTAGCGCTGCCCGCCCGCAGGTCACGCCCTGCTGACCTAATCAATCCGTCAACCCGGAAGGACCAAGGTCCTGACACAAGGGGTCCAATGCGGCATGCGCGGGCCTCCGCGGCGAGGGAGAGTTGAACGTGTACCGGGCAGGTCTGGCAGGAACCGTCCGGTGCGTGGATCCGGAGCCCCCGCTGTGGGATCGGCCGGCGCGTCTCCCCCGACGTGTCGCCGATTGTGGGGCTCCGCCGGGGGAGCGGCTTCGTCCCCCAGAGCCGCTTCCCCCTCCTCGTGAGGCCCTGCTCCCGGACATGGGTGGTCAAGGTTCGGGAGCAGGGCTTTTCGCGTCCCCGGCGCTCCGCGCCCGTCCCCGCGGGGCCGTCCGGCGTTCGCGTGCGGGCCGTCCGGGAGAATGGACGCATGCCGGACCATCTGCCCTCCACCGACGAACTGTCGCTGATCTCCGACTGCGGCTCCTGCTTCGGCCTGTGCTGCGTCGCGCTCCCCTTCGCCGCCTCGGCCGACTTCGCCGTGGACAAGCGGGCGGGAACGCCCTGCTCGCACCTCGACGCGGACTTCCGCTGCGGCATTCACACACGGCTGCGTGGCTCGGGCTACCAGGGCTGCACCGTGTTCGACTGCTTCGGAGCGGGGCAGAAGGTGTCGCAGGTGACCTTCGGCGGCGTCGACTGGCGGCGCGAGCCCGGCTCCGCGCCGGAGATGTTCCAGGCCTTCCCGGTCATGCGGCAGCTGCACGAGCTGCTCTGGTACGTCCGCGAGGCGCTGTCCCTGGCCGCGGTCGCGCCGCTCCACGAGCGGCTGCGCCGTGCGCTCGACGACGTCGACGCGATGACCCGCGGCGACGCCGCCGCGCTCGCGGCCCTGGACGTGCCGGCGGTCCGGGCGGGCGTCAACGAACTGCTGCTGGAGGCGAGCGAGCTGGCCCGCGCCGACGTTCCCGGCCGCCGACGCAACCACCGCGGCGCTGACCTGATCGGGGCCAGACTCCGCAACGCGCAACTGCGCGGCGCCAACCTGCGCGGCGCCTACCTCATCGCCGCCGACCTGCGCGGCGCGGACCTGCGCCGGGCCGACGTGATCGGTGCGGACCTGCGCGACGCCGACCTGCGCGGCGCCGACCTGACCGGCGCGCTCTTCCTCACCCAGGCCCAGCTCAACGCCGCCCGCGGCGACGCCGCCACCCGCCTGCCCGCGGCCCTCGACCGGCCGGGTCACTGGGCCGCGGACTGAAAAATCTCGCGCGCTCCCGCCCGGCTGTCGAAAACAGCGGGTCCCGTTCGTGTAGAGGGTGAGACCACCGGGCACCGGCCCGGTGGCACGAGCCCGAGGAGAGCGCGATGAAGCAGTATCTGCTCAGCATGTACCAGCCCGAGGGCCCCGTCCCTTCGCCGGAGTTCCTGGAGCGGGTCATGGCCGATCTCGGTGTGCTGCGCCGGGAGCTGGAGTCCACCGGATCCTGGGTCTTCGGCAACGGCCTGCACGCCCCTGACACGGCGACGGTGCTCCGGCCCGGCGAGGGGGAGGTGCTGGTGACGGACGGACCGTTCACCGAGGGCAAGGAGTACCTCGGCGGCGTCACCGTCATCAAGGCGCCGGACCTGGACGCCGCGCTGGCCTGGGGACGGCGCTACGCGCTGGCGACCGGGCTGCCGATCGAGGTGCGACCGTTCCAGGGCGAGGTCGGGGACTGATCCCGTGGCGGCCACGAACGGCGACGCCGACCCGTCCGGCCGGGACCGGTCCGACCGGACGGGTCCCGGCCGGACGGACCGGGACGACCTGGCCGGTCCTGTTGATCCGGTCGGCCCGGTCCCGGCCGGAGCGGGTGACGGGGCTGCCGTGGCCGACGCCGACATCGCCCGCGTCTTCCGCGCCGAGTACGGGCGGGCCGTCGCCGTCCTGGTCCGCCTCGTGGGTGACATCGACCTCGCCGAGGAGGCGGTCCAGGACGCGTTCGCGACGGCGGCCGAGCGCTGGCCCGCCGCCGGCCTGCCGCCGAGCCCGGCGGGGTGGATCATCACCACGGCCCGCCGTCGGGCCGTCGACCGGCAGCGCAGGGAGTCCTCCCGCGTGGACCGGCACGCCCAGGCACTGCTGATCCATAGCCCCGGCGAGGAACCGGCCGAGGAGGGCCCCGTGCACGACGACCGGCTGCGACTGATCTTCACCTGCTGCCACCCGGCCCTCGCCGAGTCCGCGCAGGTGGCGCTGACCCTGCGGCTGCTCGGCGGGCTGACCACCGCCGAGATCGCCCGCGCGTTCCTGGTCGCCGAGCCGACGATGGCGCAGCGACTGGTCCGGGCCAAGGCCAAGATCCGGGACGCGGGCATCCCGTACCGCGTCCCCGCCGACGCGGACCTGCCGGACCGGCTGCGACCGGTGCTGGCCGTGGTCTACCTGATCTTCAACGAGGGCTATCTGCCCTCGGGGCCCGGACCGGATCCCGTCGAAGGCCCGGTGCGGGCGGAGCTCTGCGCCGAGGCGATCCGCCTGGCCCGGCTGCTCGCGGAGCTGATGCCGGACGAGCCCGAGGTCCTCGGCCTGCTCGCGCTGCTGCTCCTGATCCACGCCCGGCGTCCGGCCCGCACCACCGCCGACGGCGACCTGGTGCTCCTCGCCGAGCAGGACCGCACCCGCTGGGACCGTGAGCTCCTCGCGGAGGGACAGGCCCTGGTCCGCCGCTGCCTCCGGCGCGGCCGGCCGGGCCCGTACCAGATCCAGGCGGCGATCAACGCCGTCCACAGCGACGCACCCACCGCCGCCGACACGGACTGGCGGCAGATCGTCCAGCTCTACGACCAGCAGCTGGAGTTGGCCCCCAGCCCGGTCGTCGCCCTGCACCGCGCGGTCGCCCTGGCCGAGGTCGAGGGCCCGGCCAGGGCGCTGGAGACGGTCGAGCGCCTCGACCTCGACGGCTACTACCTCTGGCACGCCCTCCGCGCCGACCTGCTGCGCCGCCTCGGCCGTGACGCCGAGGCGGCGCTCGCCTACGAGACCGCCCTCGCGCTCACCCACAATCCCGCCGAGCAGGCCCAACTCCGGTGCGGCCTGCGGTCGGTGACACGGCGGGACGGTTGACCCGGGGGTGCCCGCCACTCGTCAGGCGGCGGCTCCGCGGTCAAGTGGCCCCGCACGCCTACGCGTTCTGCCGAGTCCGGTTCGTGCCTGACCGCTGCGGTGTCAGTCGCAGGTCGGAGTGGCCGCGCAGATCACCGTCGGACCGCTTGGTGCTGAGCCGAACGCGATCCGAACCGGGACTGCGGCTCGCGGCCCCGGCTCAGATCCCTGCCATGGCGGGGGCTGTGCCCCGGTGGGCACCCCGGCATGGGATTGCCCTGCATCGGGTGAGAGCGTTGCTCCGCACGCTGGCGGATCCGGTTGCTCCGGACCTCGGGACACGGAGACACGAGTGGCGAGTCGACCAACTCTTCGGGAGGCGGCCAGGGCAACGGACAAGCCTGTGGGGATCCTGGCGACCTTCGTGCTCCTCCTCCTCGCGGTGGGGGTTGCCGCGCTGCTCTCCAGCGTGCCGAACGTCGCCTACGCAGGACGATGGGCTGGGAACCCGGGCCTGTTCACCGTCGGCTCCTGCACACAGGTCGGGGAGGGCAAGGAACGACACACGGAGTGCGCCGGTACGTTTCGGCCCGACAACGGCGGGCCCGTGGACACCCATGCGCTCATCACCAGGGATCTGGCCGCAGGTGAAGCCGTTCCGGTGCAGCAGACATCGGACGGCGGGTACACGCGCGTGGGAGTCGCACCGTTGCTCGGGTGGCTGACTGTCGCTCTCTTCGGCCTCGCCGTGATCCAGGCCTGCGTCCTGATCGTCGTCGCGGCACTGCGCCGGGTCTGGTCGAAGGCGGCCTGGTGGGCTCCGGGGCTCTGTGTCGCGGCGGCCCTGCTCTGCGCCGTGATCGGTGCAGTCAGCGGTGTCATCGCCGGCGGTACCTGAGCCTGAGTGGCGACTACGTCGAGGATGGCCGCCATCACGCTCGATTCATCTGGCGACGAGCGTGTGCGGACGAGCCCTTGTTGTGCCGGGTCAGCGCACTGCGGCGCAGTTGCTGGACGCGGCGCAGGAGCGCGCCGCAGGGCGGCGTTCGCACCGGTAGGGGCGTGCAGGGAAGCAGTGATGCGAGACAGGCGCCGACGCGCGGGCGAGCCGCGTGGCGTCCGGGGGAGAGAGAAGTACAGTTATGGCAACTGTACTTCTCTCACATGGTGGCCTCCGTGCTGAAGCCTGCAGACATGTTCGACCGGGACCGGGAATGGGCCCAGTTGGTCGGCTTCGTGGAGGACGAGCGGCCAGGTGCCACCCTCGGAGTCGTCTCGGGGCGACGGAGGCAGGGGAAGAGCTTCCTGCTGGAGGCGGTCTGCCAGCAGGCCGGGGGTTTCTACTTCTCGGCGCAGGAAGCGACCGAGGCGGAGTCGCTGGCGCTGATGGGTGCGGCTCTGACGCGGTACCTGGACCCGGTTGCGCCGATCGAACCGAGAGACTGGCCCACGGTGCTCGACACCTTGTTGCGGATCGGCCGGGATCGGTCGGTGCCCGTGGTCATCGATGAGTTCCCGTACTTGGCGCGTACCTCGCCGGCTCTGCCCTCGATGATCCAGGCGGCCTACGCGCCCCGACGCGCGGAGCGGGTGGACTCCCGGACGCGGTTGCTGCTGTGCGGATCGGCGATGTCCTTCATGGGGGGACTGCTCTCCGGCGACGCGCCCCTTCGCGGCCGGGCTTCGCTGGACCTCACGGTTCACACACTCGACCACCGTGCCGCGGCACGCTTCTGGGACATCACCGAACCACGACTCGCGCTGCTCGTGCACGCGGTCGTCGGTGGCACTCCTGCCTATCGGACCGAGATGATCCGTTACGACGCCCCGAGGGACCTGGCCGACTTCGACGCATGGGTGTCCCGCGCGATCCTGTCGCCGGGCAGCCCGATGTTCCTGGAGGCCCGGTACCTGCTCGCCGAGGAGCCGGATCTGCGCGACGGGGCTCTGTACCACTCGGTGCTCGCGGCGATCGCGGAGGGGAACACCGGGCGGGGCGGCATCGCAGGGCATGTGGGACGCAAGAGCAACGAGCTCGCTCACCCGCTCACTGTGCTCGAGGATGCCGGACTCGTCCTGCGGGAGCAGGACGCTTTCCGGGGCAACCGGACCGACTTCCGGATCAACGAGCCGCTCCTTGCCTTCTACCACGCGATCATGCGCCCGTACTGGTCCCAACTGTTGAGGGGGACCGGAGCCGACCGGATCTGGGAACGAAGCCAAGGACGGTTCGCCGGCGGCATCCTCGGACCACACTTCGAGAGGGTCTGCCGGGAGTGGACGCTCTACAGCTCGGGGGACCGCTTCGGCGACTGGCCCACCCAGGTCGCGGCCGGAACCGTCAACGACCCGAAGAACAAGACCACGTGCCAGGTCGATGTGGCCGTGGTCGGCCACGCGGACGGGGCCCGTCCACCGCTGCTTGCCATCGGTGAGGCCAAGTGGAACGAGGTCATGGGATTGGGTCATCTGGAGCGCCTTCGCCGTATTCGCGAGCTGCTCGCGGCCAACGGCAAGTACGACACGTCCGGCACTCGGTTGGCGTGTTTCTCCGGTGCCGGATTCTCCGAGGACCTGCACGCGCGGGCGGTGCGAGGGGAGGTCGAGTTGATCGGGCTCGACGATCTCTATGCCGCCGCGGACTGACGCGGCCCGCCGATGCCGGTACTCGCGGGCGACTGCCGGCGAGACCGAAACGCCGAGGGCCCGTCAGATCACTGACGGGCCCTCGGCGTTCGTCCTGCTCAGAGCGGTAGCGGTGGGATTCGAACCCACGGTGAAGTTGCCCCCACACACGCTTTCGAGGCGTGCTCCTTTGGCCGCTCGGACACGCTACCGTGGGACAGCCTACCGGACGTCGGGCAGTGCTCCTAAACGCGTTTCCGGCGCGGCCGCGGTCCTGAGGGGTCCGAGTGGTGCAGGTCACTCACGGTGGCCGTCGAAGAAGTCGCGCAGTTGCTCGGCGCAGGCGTCGGCGAGGACGTCCGGGATGACCTCGGGCCGGTGGTTGAGGCGGCGGTCGCGGATCACGTCCCAGAGGGAGCCCGCCGCGCCGGCTTTCGCGTCCAGGGCGCCGTAGACGACGCGGTCGAGGCGGGAGAGGACGATCGCGCCCGCGCACATCGTGCAGGGCTCCAGGGTGACCACCAGCGTGCAGCCGGTCAGCCGCCATTCCCCCACGGCCTGCGCAGCCTCGCGGATGGCCAGGACCTCCGCGTGGGCGGTCGGGTCGCCGACGGCCTCACGGGCGTTGTGGCCGCGGCCGATGACCGTGCCGTCCGGGCCGAAGATCAGCGCGCCGACCGGGACGTCGCCCGTGGCCGGGGCGAGCGCGGCCTCCGCCAGGGCGAGGCGCATGGCCGGCTCCCAGCGGGTACGGACGGGATCGGGGCGGTAGGGCAGCTGACCGGGCATGCGGGACATGCGATCAGTCTGTCCTACCCCACGACCTCACGGCGCCGCGCTACCGCACGGCCTCCAGGACCTCGCCACAGCCCAGGGCGTCGGCGATGTCGGTCAGGGCGTCGCCGGGCACGGAGCCCTCCGCCGCCAGGTCCATCAGCTCCTTGGCGCCGAATCCGAAGTCGATCAGCAGACCCGCGTCGCCCAGCGGCCCGGCGGGGATGCCGTCCGAGCCCGCGGCGGCCGCGCCGTCGGTGTCGTCCTCGTCCTCGTCCGAGGCGCCCGCGGAGGCCTCCTCGTCGTCGAGATCGACCACCAGACGGTCCAGGTCGCCGAGGTCGTCCTCGCCGTCCCGGCCCAGCAGTTCCTCGGTCAGCACGAGCTCGCCGTAGGCGCTGCGCGAGGCGGCGGCCGCGTCGGAGACGAAGACCCGCGGGTCCTCCTCGCCGTCCACGCGGACGACGGCGAACCACGCGTCCTCCTGTTCGATGAAGACCAGCACGGTCTCCTCGTCCTCGGCGGCCTCGCGCGCCAGGTCGGCCAGGTCGGCGAGGGTTTCGACGTCGTCGAGATCGGTCTCGCTCACGTCCCACCCGTCCTCGGTGCGAGCGAGCAATGCAGCGAAGTACGCCACCAGCGACTCTCCCAGGTCATTGGCCGTTGGGACCGGTCGTGCGGTCCAGGGCCGCCAGGTACGGAGGCCCCATCGGCATCGTGACAGAAAGCAGCGCCCTGCGGGGAGTGTTCTGGCGCGCGTCTTCGCTGGTCGTGTCACGGAGTTGGGAATCGGCGACGAACGGTGGGCGCCCGAATACCCGCCGGTGGACGGGAAGAAACGGATCTGTGGCCGATCAGAAACGGAACGTGCGCATCCGGGCAGCCTGCCGCAGCCGCATCGCCTTCGTCCGGCGCGGATGGACGCGCTCACGCAGCTCTCGCGCCTCGGCGAGCTCGCGCAGGAACCGTGCGCGACGCCTGCGGCGCTCGGCCGGATCCTCGGGGACGGGTATTTCCGTGGTCTCGGGCTCGTCCTCGGGCGCGGCGGCGTCCGCCCGGGCTTCGTGGGCGGGCTTGGGGCGGGCGGCGCGCTTCGGCTTGGCCATCGTCGGTCAGCCCCCTGGGGGTCGCGGATCGTTCTCCCTTCACTTTCCCTCGCGATTCCAGCGGATACCAGTCCGGTGCAGTGTGGGCTTCGACCCGGTCCGCTCGGATAATGTCGTGTCTATGCGGATTCATGTCCTGGACCACCCCCTGGTCGCGCACAAGCTGTCCACCCTGCGCGACGAGCGCACCGACTCGCCGACCTTCCGTCGTCTCACCGACGAGCTCGTGACGCTGCTGGCCTACGAGGCCACCCGGGACGTCCGCACGGACCAGGTGGAGATCACCACGCCCGTCGCGGTCACCACCGGCGTCAAGCTGAGCTATCCCCGCCCGCTGGTGGTGCCGATCCTGCGCGCCGGCCTCGGCATGCTGGACGGCATGACGCGGCTGCTGCCGACGGCCGAGGTCGGCTTCCTCGGCATGGTCCGCAACGAGGAGACGCTCGAGGCCTCCACCTACGCGACGCGCATGCCGGACGACCTCTCCGGGCGGCAGGTCTACGTCCTCGACCCGATGCTCGCGACCGGCGGCACGCTGGTGGCGGCGATCCGCGTGCTGATCGAGCGCGGCGCCACGGATGTGACGGCGATCTGCCTGCTGGCCGCGCCGGAGGGCGTCGCCGTCCTGGAGAAGGAGCTGGCCGGCCTTCCGGTGACCGTCGTGACGGCGGCGGTGGACGACCACCTCAACGACCAGGGCTACATCGTCCCCGGCCTCGGCGACGCGGGCGACCGCCTGTACGGCACCGCCGGCGACTGATCCTTTTCAGCAGCGGGCTCGTTGCAACCGCCCAGGGGCGCGAGGCCCTGCTTGATCAACTGCGTGCGCGACAAGCCACCGGCGAGCGGATGGTCCTCAACGTGCAGGGCCATCCGCACAGGGTGGTTGCCCGCGCAGTTCCTCGCGCCCCTGGGGTCGTGCAACCTCAGCAGTGCGCGCCGGCGGAGGCCGAGGGGGACGCGGCGAGGGCGAGGGCCTGGGAGACCTGGGCCGGGGTCAGCAGCGCGGTGAAGCCGTTGCCGATGTAGAGGTCGACGCTGGCGTCCTTGCGGGCGTCCGTCGTCGACGTCGCGCCGGAGACCTCAGAGCCGACCAGGGACATCGCCGCGTGGCCCGTCGCTCCGCCGGTGACCTGGGCCGAACCGGTGATTTTGTTCTCCAGCGTGGCGGGGGCGTTACCGATCTTGCCGATCTTGAAGCCGCGCAGCCGCAACTGCGCCGCCGTCTGGCCGGCCAGGCCCGCGCGGTTGGTCGCGTTGAAGACGTTCACCGTGATCGTCGCCGGCTGCGGCACGCCGCTCGGCAGCACCAGCGGCGCCGCAGCTGCCGACGCACCCGCGCTCGCGCCGGCCGAGGCGCCCGCGCTCGGCGTGGCCGAAGGCTTCGCCGCGTCGGCCGCCGAGGCCTTGGCCGGATGCGTACAGTCCTTGCCCGCCGCCACCGGCTTCTTCTTGCCGCCGAAGACGGTGACCAACTGCACCGTGCCCCAGCCGAGCACCGCGACGGCGACGACCGCCGCCATGATCTGGAGCACCCGACGGCGTTTCTGACCCGGCCGCGAGAGCCGCGGATAGGCCTTGCCGCTGATGCGGTACTGCTTTCCCTTGAGACCGGGGGGAGTCAACATGCTCACCGCGGGTTGCCCCCTTGTGCGCGTGGGCTGGATTGCCGTCGTACGTGTTGTGAGGCCCACAGTAGACCGGCTGTCGGGCCCCGCGCCTGCGCAGGCGTACTAACGGATGATCAGTGAACCCGTTCAGTCCATTTCCAGCACGCGCGCATGCAGCACCTGACGCTGCTGCAGCGCCGCGCGGACCGCGCGGTGGAGGCCGTCCTCCAGGTACAGGTCGCCCTGCCACTTCACCACGTGGGCGAACAGGTCGCCGTAGAACGTGGAGTCCTCCGCCAGGAGCGTCTCGAGGTCGAGTTGGCCCTTGGTGGTGACGAGTTGGTCCAGGCGGACCGGTCGCGGTGCGACGTCCGCCCACTGGCGGGTGCTGACCCGGCCGTGGTCGGGGTACGGCCGCCCGTTGCCGATGCGCTTGAAGATCACACGGAAAGCCTACCGTCAATGACCCAGTGCCGCGCCTATCCGGTCCATGGATGCGAGCCGCATCAGCCCGTAATGGTAGAACTCGACCTCCGGAACCCCGAGCTCGCGCAGCGCCGCGACCTTGTCGGCGAGGTTCTCCGGGCCGTCGCAGTCCTGCGCCATGGGGCGCAGAATGACCGCGAGCGCGCCCGGGTCGACGCCGTGCAGCGCGAACGCCGCGACCTTCTCCCGCACCTGAGCGGCGGTCGGGGCGTAGCCGAGCGTCTCGATCTGCGGTACCGCCTTGGTCAGGGCCGGCAGGTCGATGCCGGAGAGCCAGCCCTTGCCCGGGCCGCCGCCGTCCATGAAGCTCAGTCGCATGCCGAGGGAGGCGGCCGTCTCGGCCGCCTCGGCGGCGAGCGAGGTGACCGTGCCCGCCGACGCGTCGACGTACGCGGCGACCGCGCCGTCCGCGAGCTCGTCGAGTGCGCAGGGCTCCGCCGCGGCGGTCTCGTCGGCGAGCCGTGCGCGGATCGCCGTGCGGACGGTCTCGCGCACCTCGTCGGCGGGGACGCCCGCGGCGCGGGCGGCGGCACGGCAGTGCGTGCAGAAACAGAGGCCGAGCAGAGCCTCGGCGACCGGTCCGAGCTGCTCGAAATAGCGTTCGTGGTGGTAACCGTGACGCAGGCCGTGGAAGTGCAGCGACTCGGCGCGGATCGCGTCGACGCCGTAGCGGGCGTGCTCGGCGACGAGGGTGCCGACGTAGGCGCGCACCTCCGGGTGGGCCGGGCAGAGCTCGGTGAGGTGGCGGTCGCCGAAGGCGTTCTCGGGGGCGCAGTCGGGGTGCAGGAAGCCGAGGCGGTCGTTGTGCAGGAAGACGGTCCAGGCGTGCAGCTTCATCCCGCGTGACTGTGCCTCGGCGGCGGCCAGGGCGAAGGGGTCGCTGTCGCCGATCGCGGTGGACGGCGCGGGCCGCAGCCGGCTGTCCGCCCAGGCGGCGGGGTCGGGCCGGAAGTAGGCGGCGCCGGGTTCGAGGTAGCGCAGCACCCGGCGCGGGTTGTGCGGGAAGACGTCCCGTGCCTCGTGGTAGACGGAGGCCAGGGTCACCCCGCCGACGCCGGCGCGGTCGCGGAGGTTGCCGAAGAAGGCGTCGGGCCCCTCGTCCAGCAGGTCGGTGGCGAAGGCGAGGACGGACGACTGCACGGCGGTGCTCCGGGGATCGGCGGATCAGGGGGAGGTGCGCGCGCCGACGCCCGGATCCTGCGTGGCCGCGGGTGCGGCGGGCGCCGACGCGGTCAACGCTAGCGAGTGCGCCGCGGCTGGTCTAGACCTGCTGGCGGCATGGGCGGAACTCGGCAGCAGCGAGGTGCCGAAGGTGACGACGGCGGTCAGCAGCACGGCGACGACGGTCGCCGCCCGGCGGCGTGCGCGGGGATCCATGCCTCAAGCCTCCTCCGGCCATCCCCCGATTCCATGATCCCGCCGTCACAGCTCCGCTACAGCGCTCGGGCGCGAGCCTTCGTGCAAGGAGGATATTGCAGCCTCCAGGGGCACGGGGAGCTGTCCGACAAGCCACCGACGAGCGGGTGGTCCTCAACGCGCAGGGCCGTCCGCGCACCGTGGTTTCTCGAGCAGTTCCCCGCGCCCCTGGGGGTGCAACTGCTCTCTGGTCGAAGGTTCCTCGCGCCCTGGGGGTGCCGTGGCCGGCCGGGGCGTCGCCTGGAGTCCACCCAGTGGACACTTGCATCCCCTTCCGATTATGTCTGTGCCCGATATAAACTGGTCGTATGGCTATCGGCGAGCAACCCCAGCTGCCCCTCCCGGGCGTCACCCCGCGCGGGTGGCAGCTGCTGACCAGCGAGAGGCCGAGGCCGGAGGCCATCCGCGGACGGTCGTGGGCCTGGCGGCTCGCCGTCGCGACGGTCTGCTTCGGTGCGTTCATGGGGCAGCTCGACGCCAGCATCGTCACGCTCACCTACCAGCCGCTGGGCGCCGAGTTCCACGCCTCGCCCGCCGCAGTCGAGTGGGTGTCGCTCGCCTACCTGCTGACCCTCGTCGCGCTCCTGGTGCCCGTCGGCCGGTTCTCCGACGCGCACGGGCGCAAGCTGATGTACCTCTACGGCTTCGGCGTCTTCACGCTCGCGTCCGCCGCCTGCGGCCTCGCGCCCACCCTGCTGGCGCTCGTCGCCTTCCGCGTGGTGCAGGCGCTCGGCGCGGCCCTCATGCAGGCGAACAGCGTCGCCCTGGTCACCACGAGCGCGCCGCCGGGACGGAGGCGCAGCGCGCTCGGGATGCAGGCGGCCGGCCAGGCGATCGGGCTCGCGCTCGGGCCGACCGTCGGCGGGGCGGTCGTGGCGACGCTCGGCTGGCGCTGGGTGTTCCTGGTCAACGTGCCGGTCGGCCTCGTCGCGCTCGCCGCCGGTCACTACCTGCTGCCGCGCACTCGGCAGCGCTGCGCGGGCGCCCGCGTGGACGGCCTCGGAGTGCTGCTGCTGGCGCTGACCACGACCGGGATGATGCTGACCCTGTCGGTGGTCTCCGGCCTCGGCTGGCCGCTCTGGTCGGTCGCCCTGCTGGTGCCGGCGGCGCTGGCGGCCGGGGTCGCGTTGACGAGGCGTCAGCGGAACTGCAGCCGTCCGCTCGTCGATCTGGCTCTGCTGCGGGCGAACGCCCGCGGCCTGCTCGGCGGGCTCAGCGGGTATCTGGTGCTGTTCGGCCCGCTGGTGCTGGTGCCGGTCGTACTGACCCGTCAGGGGGTCGGTCTGATGACCGCCGGGCTGGTGCTGACCGCGCTGCCGCTCGGCTTCGCCCTCGCCGCCACCGGCGCGGACCGGGTCCTGCCCGGCACGCTCACCGACCGCGACCGCGCCCGCCTCGGCGCCGGGATCTCCGTCCTCGCGCTCGCCGCGCTCGTACTGCTGCCGATGACCACCGGGCTGCTGCCCTGCACCCTCGGCCTGCTCGGGCTCGGCCTCGGCGTCTTCACCCCGGCCAACAACTCGGCCGTGATGGGCGCGTTCCCTGCCGAGTCGGCCGGAACCGGCGGCGGGATGGTCAACATGGGCCGCGGGCTCGGCACCGCGCTGGGCGTGGCCGCGGTCACCCTGATCCTGCATCTGGTTCCCGGCACGACGGGCGAACAGGCGGCCGCCGCGGTGCTGCTCGCCTTCGCCGCGCTGATGTTCCCCGCCCGCCGGGTCTCCCCGTCCTGACGAAGTCGGCTGCGCCCGTACGTCCGTGCCCGATGATGTCCCCATGAGCAGTGAGAGCAACGCGCGCAGCGAGAGCACCGAGACCCGGCACGCCACAGCCGCCGCAGCCGCCGCGGCGGCCTTCGACGCCCTCCCGGCCTGGGAGCAGCGCTTCCGTGCGGCCAGGGTCGGGCTGCCGGAGTGGGCGGAGGACGCCCCCGACCGGTCGCTCTTCCTGTCGAACGCCACCGGCACCTACGAGATCTACGCCTGGAACCGCGCGGACGGCGCCCAGCGCCGGGTGACCGACCGCCCCAACGGCACCACCGAGGCGACGCTG
This sequence comes from Streptacidiphilus rugosus AM-16, assembly GCF_000744655.1. Classification (NCBI taxonomy): domain Bacteria; kingdom Bacillati; phylum Actinomycetota; class Actinomycetes; order Kitasatosporales; family Streptomycetaceae; genus Streptacidiphilus; species Streptacidiphilus rugosus. The sequence goes on from NZ_JQMJ01000003.1 coordinate 685,191, forward strand.
ACGCCGGACGGCGAGTGGATCTGGTGGTTCGACGACACCGACGGCGACGAGTTCGGCGTCTGGCGCCGCCAGCCCTTCGCCGGGCCGGACGGCGAGGGCCGGGAGGCGTTCGCCCAGGACGCCGAGGCGGTGCCCGGGCTGCCCCCGGCCTACCCGGCGGGCCTGGCGCTGGGCCGCCGCGGCGAGGCCGTCGTCGGCCGCTCGACGGACGAGGACGGCTCCACGCTCCACCTGGTCCGCCCGGACTCCGGCGAGCCGCTGGAGATCTACCGCCACCGCGAGTCCGCGGGCGTCGGCGACCTCTCCCACGACGGCGCGCTGATCGCGGTCGACCACACCGAGCACGGCGACGCCATGCACTCCGCGCTCCGCGTCCTGCGGGTCGACGGCGACGCCGTCTCCGTCGTCGGCGAACTGGACGACGCCACCGGGCGTGAGGAGCCGCTGGGCCTCTCCTGCCTCGGCTTCGCCCCGCTGCCCGGCGACCCCCGGATGCTCGTCGCGCACCAGCGGCGCGGCCGCTGGGAGCCGCTGATCTGGGACACGGCGAGCGGCGAGCAGCAGGAGATCGTGCTGGACCTCCCCGGCGACGTCACCGCCGAGTGGTATCCGGACGCGGGCTCGCTGCTCATCGAGCACGGCTACCGCGCGCGCAGCGAGCTCTACCGCTACGAGCTGGAGTCGGGTGTCCTGACACTGCTGGAGACCCCGCCCGGCACCGTCTCCGGTGCGTCCGCGCGCCCCGACGGCTCGGTCGAGTTCCTGTGGTCCTCGGCGGAGCGGCCGCCGGTGGTCCGCTCCACCAGCGGGGCCGTGGTGCTGGAGGCGCCCGGCCCGCAGGCGCCGCCCTCGGTGCCGGTCGAGGACGTCTGGGTCGAGGGTCCCGGCGGGACGGTCCACGCCCTGGTGCAGCGCCCGGCGGGGGCCGGCGAGGGCCCGCTGCCGTGCGTCTTCGAGATCCACGGCGGCCCGACCTGGCACGACTCCGACTCCTTCGCGGCGGGCCCCGCGGCCTGGGTCGACCACGGCTACGCGGTGGTCAGGGTCAACTACCGCGGCTCGACCGGCTACGGGCGCGCGTGGACCGACGCGCTGCGGCACCGGGTGGGCCTGATCGAGCTGGAGGACATCGCCGCGGTGCGGCAGTGGGCGGTCGACAGCGGCCTGGCCGATCCGGCCAGGATCGTCCTGGCGGGCGGCTCCTGGGGCGGCTACCTCACCCTCCTCGGCCTGGGCGTCCAGCCGGACGCCTGGGCGCTGGGCCTGGCCGCCGTCCCGGTGGCGGACTACGTGACGGCCTACCACGACGAGATGGAGGCGCTGAAGGCGATGGACCGCACGCTGGTCGGCGGTACGCCTGAGGAGGTCCCCGAGCGGTACGCGGCGTCCTCGCCGCTGACGTACGTGGACGCGGTGACGGCCCCGGTCTACATCAGCGCGGGCGTCAACGACCCGCGCTGCCCGATCCGGCAGATCGACAACTACGTGGTCGAACTGGAGAAGCGGGAGAAGACCCACGAGGTCTACCGCTACGACGCCGGGCACGGCTCCCTGGTCGTGGAGGAGCGCGTCAAGCAACTCCGGCTCGAACTCGACTTCGTGGCCCGCCACCTGCGCTGACGCTCGGCACGAGAGGCAGTTGCAGCCACCTGGGGGCGCGGGGAACTGCGCGAGAAACCACCCTCCGCGGATGGCCCTGCGCGTCGGGGACCATCTGCGCGCGGTGGCTCGTCGCGCAGTTCCCCGCGCCCCTGGGTGGTGCAACGGGCCCTTGGCTGCAAGGCCCGCGTCCGCGCGGCCGAGCCGCGCAGTTCCTCGCGCCCCCCAGGGGAGTGCCACGGGCCCTTTGAGAGACCTACTGGGGTTCGAGACCCAGTTCGCGGTCGCGGGCCTGTTCGACTTCGCGGCGGAAGAAGCGGAACCACATGAAGACCACGAAGCCGGCGAAGACGAACCACTGCGCCACGTAGCCCAGGTTCTGGATCGCCTGGAGGCTGATCCCGCCGCTGTCCGTCGTCGCGGACGGCGGCGGGAGCGGGGTGAGTCCGGACGTACCGGCGGTGCCGGAGTCCAGGGCGACGGAGCCGTTCCAGACGGTGTACGGCAGCAGGTTCACCAACGTCACCGAGGAGATCATGCCGAGCTGCCCGGCCGGCAGGCCGCCCGCCGCGATGACGCCCGTCGAGTCCGCGGTCTCCGCGGCCTGCATCCGGGCGGTGACGGAGACCACGCCCGTCGGCGGCGCGGGGGCCTTGGACGGTGTGCCCGGGACCCAGCCGCGGACGACCGCCACGTATCCTCCGGCACCGTCCAGCTTCAGCGGGGTGAGGATCAGCGAGCCGGTCCGGCCGTTCAGCGTGCGCTGCGGCACCACGAACTGGTGCGCCGCGTCGTACGTCCCCGCCAGGGAGACCCGGCGGCCGGCGTCCGCGCCGACGCCGTTGCGGTCGCCGGAGGCGATCAGCGGGGCGAGCGGCGAGGGCGCGGCGTCGGTGGAGACCTGGGTCCGGTGCGGGTGACTGTGCAGCTCGTAGCGGCTGAGCTGCCACAGGCCGAGGACGACGCAGACCGGAACGGCCACCAGCGCGAGCAGGTGGATGCCCAGCCAGCGCGGGGTCAGAAGGAACCGGTACACCCGTCTACGGTAACCACCGGCTACCGCGGAGCGGCCAGCGGGTCCGTGCGGTAGATGGTCCCGGCGCAGGCGTTGGTCAGTGTCGTGGTCGCCGCCGCCTTGCCGCCCGCGGCCGGGACGAGCCCGAGCTGGACGCTCGGACCGCCCGGCGCGACGCTGCTGCCGGGACCGGGCGACCCGGTGGCCGCGGAGCCGCTCGGACTGTCGGTCGCCGCCGCCGGCACGTAGCCCGCCGTCGCACCCGCGGCGCCCTCGGTCGCGGCCGACGCCGCGGCGGGGGTCGGGGACGACGAGTCGGTGGGGCTGCCGCTGGGGCTGGTGGACACGCCCGACGCGCAGACCCCCGGCACCCAGGCGAAGTCGATCACGTAGGACTGGCCGGGGGCGAGGGCCGCCACCGGATGCCGCGGGTTCGGCGCGGGCAGCGCGCCCGCCGGGTCGTTGAGGGTGTGCGGCAGCACGGTGAACCGGGTGCTGTCGGTGCCGACCGCCGCGAGCACGGCGATCACGCCGGCCCCGCTGACCTGGCAGGCGCTCGTGGAGACGTTGCTCACCGCGAAGGACCCGTAGACCACCCCGGACGCGTCCGGCTGCGCCACCCCGGCCGCGCCGTTGCCGAGCTGGCTCCGGCCGCACTCCGGCAGCGGCCCCGACGGCGTCAGGGTGTGCGAGGCGGTCGCGACGGAGGTGACGCCGCCGGAGGGCAGCGGGACCAGGACTCCGCCCGCGGTCGGGCTCGGCAGCAGCGAGGCGAGGATCGTGCCGCCGGGCGTCGGGTTGCCGCCGGTCAGGCTGCTGCCGTCGGGGCGGTCCCGGCCGGTGCCGGACGGATTCGGTCCCGGCAGCTGCCGTCCCGGTTCGCTGGACTGGGCGATGCCCACGGTGTCCGGGCTGATCGTGTGCAGCGTGGTCAGCCCGAGCAGCACCAGTGCCGCGGCGACCGCCGCGCCGCCGTACGCGCGCCGACGCAGCGCCCGGCGCTGCGGCACCGCGTGCCGCAGGCGCTCCAGCGAGCGGGGGGCGGGCTGGAGGCCGCCGACCGCGCTGTGCAGCCGCGCCCGCAGCGCGGCCGCGACCGGGTCGTCGGGTTCGTCGATCGGCACGGTCCGGCCGGTGCGGCCGATCTCGCCGTTCTGCCCCGGCGGGTTCGCCGGGCGGGGCGGGAGCGGCCGGTCGAGCCAGAGCGGCGGGGTGCTGGGCGGCTCCATCGGGAGCGGCGGGGTCGACGGCGCGGCGTCGGGCGAAGCGCCCGAGCCGGGTCGCACGACGCGCAGGTAGCGCGAGCGCCGGTCCGCGCTCATCACTGCCTCCCCTCCGCACCGAATCCCGTGCCGGTACCCGTGGTGCCGTTCTTCGCGGTGCCGCCGCTGCCCGCGCCGCCCCCGTTGCCGTCGCTGTCCATGGTGATCCGGAGCGCGGCCAGTCCGCGGGATCCGTAGGCCTTGACCGAGCCTACGGAAATGCCGAGCGCATCCGCGACCTGAGCCTCCGTCATGTCGGAGAAGTAGCGCAGCACCAGCACCTCGCGCTGGCGTCGCTGCAGCCCGCGCAGGGCCAGGATCAGCTCGTCCCGCTCCAGCGCGTCGTAGGCGCCCTCCTCGGCGCTGGCCATGTCGGGCATCGGCTTCTGCAGCAGTCGCAGGCCGATGATCCGGCGGCGCAGCGTCGAACGGGAGAGGTTCACCACCGTCTGGCGCAGGTAGGCGAGCGTCTTGTCCGGGTCGCGCAGTCTGCGGCGCGCGGAGTGCACGCGGATGAAGGCCTCCTGGACCACGTCCTCGCAGGAGGCGGCGTCGTCCAGCAGCAGCGCGGCCAGGCGCAGCAGCGAGCCGTAGTGGGCCTGGTAGGTCTCGGTGAGATGGTCCACGCTCGCGCCGACGGCGGCGGGCGCGGCGGCGTCGGCCGCCGCCGTGAAGGGCGTGAAGGGCGCCGTCATCGGAAGCGCCAGGGTCTGTGGCACGCCAGTTGGACGCATGACCCGCCCCGAGGGTTGTACGTCACCCGGCCCCTCCGTGACACCGTGTTCAGGGACACTACGGTACGGGCCACGTCAGCGGTGCGAAAGCCGGTTCCGAGGTCTGCACGAACTCCCCTTATTCGGGCAGGTTCCGTGCGCTCCGGCGCCCCGCGCCCGCCGCTCACTCCGCGGCGACGAGCTCGGCGATCTGCACGCAGTTCAGCGCCGCTCCCTTGCGCAGGTTGTCCCCGCACAGGAAGAGCTCCATCGCGTGCGGGTCGTCCAGGGAACGCCGCACCCGGCCGACCCAGGTGGGGTCGGAGCCGACGACGTCCGCGGGGGTCGGGAACTCGCCCTTCGCCGGGTCGTCGTAGACCACAACGCCGGCCGAGGAGTCGAGGATCTCGTGCACCCGCGCCACGTCGGGCTCGTTCTCGAAGACCGCGTGCACGGTGAGCGAGTGGCCGCTGACGACCGGCACGCGCAGGCAGGTGGCCGAGATCGGTAGCTCGGGCAGGCCGAGGATCTTGCGGGTCTCGTTGCGCAGGCCGAGCTCCTCGCTGGACCAGCCGTCCTCGGCCGTGTCCCCGGCCCAGGGCAGCAGGTTCAGGGCGAGCGGCGCCTCGAAGGGGTCGTCCTCCTGCTCGGAGACGGCCCGGCGCAGGTCGCCGGTGCGGCTGCCGACCGTCGGGTCCGCGCCGACCTCGGAGGTCTGTCGGCGAAGCGTGTCGATGCCGATCCTGCCCCGGCCCGAGGCGGCCAGCGCGGCCGTGACGACCAGCTCGCGCAGCTCGAACTCGGCGTGCAGGGCGGCCAGGGCGACGGTCAGCACCAGCGTCGCGCAGCGCGGCGCGGCGACGATCCCGATCCGCCGCATGCGGGCGGCGGACGGGTTGATCTCGGGGACGACCAGCGGCACGTCGGGGTGCAGCCGGAATGCGGCGGAGCCGTCCACGGCGACCGCGCCCGCCGCCACGGCGAGCGGGGCCCAGACCCTGACGACCTCCTCCGGCGCCTCGAAGAGGGCCACGTCGACGCCGTCGAAGCAGCCCGGCTCCAGGGCGCGTACCGGCTCGGTGCGGCCCAGGATCGGCAGTTCGGTGCCGACCGCGTCGGGGGAGGCGAACAGGCGCACCTCGCCCCAGACGTCCGCACGGGTGGCGAGCAGCTCCACCAGCACCCGTCCCACGGCACCGGTGGCGCCGATGATGGCCAGGGTGGGCCGAGCACCGCCCGTACGGGCGTCCGGTCGGCTCATCGGCCGGTGCCTCCGTAGACGACCGCCTCGTCGCTCTCGCTGTCCAGGCCGAACGCGGTGTGCACCGCCTGGACGGCGGCGGTGACGTCCTCGGAGCGGGTCACGACCGAGATGCGGATCTCGGAGGTCGAGATCAGCTCGATGTTGACGCCGGAAGCGGACAGCGCCTCGAAGAAGGTGGCCGTCACCCCGGGGTGCGACCGCATGCCGGCGCCGACCAGGGAGATCTTGCCGATCTGGTCGTCGTAGCGCAGTGCCTCGAAGCCGATGGACTCCTGGACCCGCTCGAGCGCCTCGATGGCCTTGCGGCCCTCGTTCTTCGGCGCGGTGAAGGAGATGTCGGTCAGCCCGGTCGACGCGGCGGAGACGTTCTGCACCACCATGTCGATGTTGATCTCGGCGTCGGCGACGGCGCGGAAGATGCGAGCGGCCTCGCCCGGCTTGTCGGGGACGCCGACGACCGTGACCTTCGCCTCGGAGGTGTCGTGGGCCACGCCGGAGATGATGGCCTGCTCCATGTCGGATTCGCCCCCTTCGGGCTTGGTCTGGAGGTTGGCGGACTGCGCGTCCAGGGAGACGCGCGGCCGGTTGGAGACCCAGGTGCCGGTCAGTCCGGAGAAGGACGAGCGGACGTGGATCGGCATGTCGTAGCGGCGCGCGTACTCGACGCAGCGGGCGAGCAGCACCTTGGAGCCGGACGAGGCCAGCTCCAGCATGTCGTCGAAGCCGATCCAGTCGATCTTGCGGGCCTTCTTCACCACGCGCGGGTCGGCGGTGAAGACGCCGTCCACGTCGGTGTAGATCTCGCAGCACTCGGCGTCCAGCGCGGCGGCCAGCGCGACGGCGGTGGTGTCCGAGCCGCCGCGGCCGAGCGTGGTGATGTCCTTGGTGTCCTGGGACACGCCCTGGAAGCCGGCCACGATCGCGATGTTGCCGCCGTCGAGCGCGGCGCGGATACGACCCGGCGTCACGTCGATGATGCGGGCCTTGTTGTGGACGGAGTCGGTGATGACGCCGGCCTGGCTGCCGGTGAACGACTGGGCCTCGTGGCCGAGGTTTTTGATCGCCATCGCCAGCAGGGCCATGGAGATGCGCTCTCCGGAGGTCAGCAGCATGTCGAGCTCGCGGCCCGCCGGGAACGGCGACACCTGCTCCGCGAGATCGATGAGCTCGTCCGTCGTGTCACCCATGGCGGACACCACGACGACGACCTCATGGCCGGCCTTCTTGGTGTCGACGATCCGTCGGGCGACCCGCTTGATGCCCTCGGCATCCGCTACGGATGAGCCGCCGTACTTCTGCACGACAAGGCCCACGTGCGCTCCTCGACTCTTGTGGTCCTGGCCGCACCGAGTGGGATCCGGCAGGCCTGTGGTCGTCCGCCAGTCTAGCGATCGGCCCTGTGGCGGCGGATGCTGTCCGATCCGTGGGACGGCCGTATCAGATAGTGATCATCGGGCGTTCGGGGCGGCGACGGCCGGGGCGGAAGATTTGCCGGGCGCGGCGACGGCGGGAGCGGGATTTGCGGGAGCGGCGGCCACGGGTGCGGTCGCTGTGTCCTTGGACACATTCTCGCCGACCAGGAGCGAGGTCGGGTAGACCGCCTCCGCGGGGAGCCGACGGGTCAGCCGGAGCAGCAGCGCGGCTCCGGTCGCGGCGGCCGCCGCGACGATGAGCCAGGGCAGCCGGCCGTCGACGGCGAGCGTGCTGGTGTAGAGGCCGGCCGAGAGGCTTTGGGCCAGCGACCAGCTCAGCATGTAGGTGGCCAGGTAGCGGCCGCGGGCGGGGGCCGGAGCGGCGCTGCTCGCCATGGCCGAGGAGCCCGCCGAGTAGAGCAGTTCGCCGGCCGTCGCCAGCAGCACCCCGCCGAGCAGGGCGGCCAGCGCCACGGTGGTGTTCTGCGGGCGCAGCGTGCCGAGCAGGGCCTGGCCGAGGAAGGCGGCCGCGAAGAGCGCCGCGCCGATGGCGCCGGTCCGGGTCCGCGTACCGATCCTGCGGATCAGCCGGGTGGCCGGGACGGCGGCCAGGGCGACGACGGCGGTGTTGAGGGCGAAGGCGGTGCCGGTGAGCGCGGCGGGCAGGTGCAGCACCCCCAGCGCGAAGATCGGCAGCAGGGTGGAGAGGGAGGTGAAGCCGAAGGAGACCAGGAAGTTGACCGCGGTCAGGGCCAGGTAGGGGCGGTCCCGCAGGACCGTGCGGTAGCCGACCGCGGCCGTGCCACCCGCGGCCGTGTCGGCGTGGGGCGTGTCGGCTCGGGCTGTGTCGGCGTGGGGTGTTTCGGCTCGGGCCGCATCGGCGCGGGCTGCCGTCCGTGGCTGTCCGGCGGCGTGGGCGGGCGGCTGGACCCGCAGCATCAGCAGGCCGGCGCCGAGGAAGCTGGCCGCGTTCAGCCAGGCGGCGGCGAGGAAGCCGCTGTCGCCCAGCCCTCCGATCAGCGCCGAGGCGAGCAGTGTGCCGCCGCCCATTCCGGCGTTGCGCAGCGAGCGGCTGAGTGCCAGCAGCCGGTCCATCGCGCTGCCCGAGGTCAGCTCGCCGATCCAGGCCGGCTGCGCGGCGGCGTAGCCGCGGTCGCCGAGGCCGGTCACGAGGGCGAGCAGGGCGAAGAGCGGGAGCCCGGTGGCGAGTGGGTAGAGCGCGAAGCCGACGGCTCGGGCGGCGTAGAGCCCCAGGATCACCGGCTTCGCGCCGAAGCGGTCGACGGCGCTGCCGATGGCCGGGAGGAAGGCGAGGGAGAGCAGTCCGGTACCGGTGAGCACGGCGCCGATCAGGGCCAGTGGCAGGTGCGTCACATGCTGGAAGAAGACCAGGTTGAACGGGATGTACATGCCGGAGCCGAGCGAGTCGACGGCCATCCCGGCGAGCAGGATCCGCCGGCCCCTGAAGCCTCGCGCGTCGACCCGGTCGCGCCCCTGGCCGCCAGTCCTGCTGCTGTTCCTGCTGCTGTTCCTTGCGCCGTCGCGCCTGACTGCCATCGCCCGCCCCCGTGGTGAGTAGCTTGTTGAAAATTAACTTACCACTAAGCTACTTATCGGCAAGCGATTTTCTGGCATGCTGGTGCCATGGACAGTGGGGGCGACGCCGTGGACAGGATCATGGGGCAGTGGGCGCAGGTGCGTCCCGACCTGGAGACCGAGGTGATGGAGCTCTTCGCCCGCGTCCACCGGTGCGCGCGGGGCATGGGCGAGCGGATGGAGACGGCCTACCAGGCCTACGGCATCAGCCGCGGCGAGTTCGACGTGCTGGCGACGCTGCGCCGTGCCGGGGAGCCGTACACGCTCTCGCCGCGCGAGCTCACCGCCACGCTGATGCTCACCAGCGGCGGTATGACGGGGCGTCTGGACAGGCTGGAGAAGGCCGGGCTGGTGCGCCGCTCACCCGATCCGCACGACCGGCGCGGGCTCCGCGTCACGCTGACGCCTGCGGGTCTCGACCTGCTGGACCGCGCCGTCACCGGCGGCGCGGAGGTGCAGCGGCGCAGCACGGAGCAGTTGACCCCGGACCAGATCGCGCAGCTGAACGGGCTGTTGCGGCGGCTGCTGGCCGGGGTCGACGCCATGTGAGGCGCCGATGCCATGTGAGACGCCGCCGCCACGTCGTGGCGGCGGCGCAGGGTGCGGGTGACGCGCGCGGGCGACGCGCGCGGCAACGGCGTGCGCACCGGGCGTGGACCGGGGTCAGATCCCGAGCTCGGCCGCCATCAGGTCGCCGGCCTGCTGCTCCAACTGCTCGTCGGTGAGCCCGTCGTGGTCGGTGTCCGTGCCGTCGACGGGCGCCGAGATCGGGCTGTCCATCCGCACGTGCGCCACCAGGGACTGCAGTGCGCGCAGCACGCTCGTCGCGGTCGAGCCCCAGTTCGCCAGGTAGGAGAACTGCCACCACCACAGCGCCTCGGAGACGCGGCCCTCGCGGTAGTGCACCATGCCGTGGCGCAGCTCGGTGACGACCTCGGCCAGGTCGTCGGAGATGCGGCAGGGCATCGGCTTGTCCGGCGGCCCGTACGGGTCGAAGACCTCGTGGTAGACGTCGATCGGCGCGAGCAGCTCGGCGAGGCGCTGCCGCAGGTCGTCCTCGTCCGAGTCCGGGCCGGTGTCCGGCTCGTAGCGGTCCTCGGGCAGGACGTCCTCGATCGCGCCCAGGCGGCCGCCGGTCAGCAGCAGCTGGGAGACCTCCAGCAGCAGCAGGCTGATCGCGCTGCCCGGCTCGTCGCCCTTGGCGATCTCGGGGAGCGAGAGCAGGAAGCTCTCCACCGAGTCGGCGATCTGCACCGCGAAGTCGTCGGGCATGCCGTCGCCCGGCGCGGAAGGCGGCAGGGACGGTGTGGAGTGCGTGTCAGACATCGAGAAGTCGTCTCCCTTCGAAGGCCCGTCCGAGGGTGACCTCGTCGGCGTACTCCAGGTCTCCCCCCACCGGCAGGCCGCTGGCCAGACGGGTCACCTTCAGGCCCATCGGCTTGAGCAGCCGGGCCAGGTAGGTGGCGGTGGCCTCACCCTCGAGGTTGGGGTCGGTGGCCAGGATCAGCTCGGTGACCGTGCCGTCAGCGAGCCGGGTCATCAGCTCGCGGATCCGCAGGTCGTCCGGGCCGACGCCCTCGATGGGGCTGATCGCGCCGCCGAGCACGTGGTACCGCCCGCGGAACTCGCGGGTGCGCTCGACGGCGACGACGTCCTTCGGTTCCTCCACGACGCAGATCAGGGTGGGATCGCGTCGCGGATCCTGGCAGACGCGGCAGAGCTCCGACTCGGAGACGTTCCCGCAGACGGCGCAGAAGCGGACCTTCTCCTTGACCTCGTTCAGCGCGTGCGCGAGCCTGCGCACGTCCACCGGATCGGCCTGAAGGATGTGGAAGGCGATCCGCTGCGCGCTCTTGGGCCCGACGCCGGGCAGCCTGCCCAACTCGTCGATGAGGTCCTGGACCACGCCCTCGTACACGCCGCGCTACCTGCTCTCTCTCGTCCTCGGGCGGTCGTTCTCGCCGCCCGCTCGGATGCTCTGCCGGCTGTGCCGGGTTTCTGCCTTTTCGGGGCCCATCATCCTCCGGTCGGGGTGCGCGTCACAGCTCTACGACACGACCACTTCCGGGTGCCCGGTGCACCCGCCGCGCGGTGGCGTCAGAAGGGCAGACCGGGGATGCCGCCACCGCCGCCCAGGCCCTGGGCCAGCGGGCCGAGCCGCTCGGCCGCCAGGCGCTGCGCGGCGGCCGTGGCGTCCCTCACGGCGGCGAGGACCAGATCGGCCAAGGTCTCCGTGTCCTCAGGGTCGACCGCCTTGGGGTCGATCACCAGGGCCTTGAGCTCACCCGCACCGCTGACCGTCGCCTTGACCAGGCCACCGCCGGCGGAGCCGTCGACGACGGCCGCGGCGAGCTCGGCCTGTGCCTGGGCGAGCTGCTGCTGCATCTGCTGTGCCTGCTGGAGCAGGGCCTGCATGTCGGGCTGGCCACCACCGGGGAACATGGGCGCTCCTGTCGTGCCTGTCGGTCGGACTCGGGGGAGCGGGACCGCTCCAGGGTGAGCCTACGTGGTCGGTGCGTCGGATCGGCGTCAGTCGCGGACGAAGCCGGTTGACCGGGCTCGCAGCCGTCTGCCGCCGGATGCCGCAGCCGCCCGTCGCCGCGTGCTGGACCCGATGCGACCGGACCTACCGGTCCCTGTCCTTGGTCATCTCCTCGATCACCGTGGCCCCGAGCTCGCGGATGATCAGATCGTGGCCCGAGACGGAGGCGATGTCCTGCTCGGGGATGTCCTCCTCCGGATCGAAGGGGGGCGGCGGCATGTCGTCGTCGTCCGGGCCCTCGTAGGCGGAGGGAGCGGGCGGCGGGGACGCCGGCTGCGCGGGCGGCGGCGTCTGGGCGGGGCGGGCGCCGGCGCAGGCGTCGGCTGGAACGCCGGCGGCGCGGCCGGGGCCTGGAACGGCGCGGGAGTCTGGGCGGGCGCGGCCTGCGGCCGCGCCGGCGCGGAGGACCGCCCGGCGGCGCCTCCGGCCGGGCCGATCAGGCACTCCACCTTCCAGGAGACCCCGAGCGCCTCCTGCAGCGCCTGCCGCAGGATCTCGTCGTGGCCGCCGTTGACGAAGCCGTCGCGCGTCCCCGCGTGCTCGAAACCGAGCTGCAGCGCGCCGTTGTCGAAGCCGGCGACCTGGGCCTGCTGCAGCAGCATCCAGGTGACCCGGCGGCGGCCCTTGACCGCGTCGAGGATCTGCGGCCACACCTGGCGCACCTGCGCCGCGCTCACTCCCCCCGCGCCTGCGCCGCCGGACTCGGCGGCGGCCGGCGCGGGAGCCTGCGGTTGGGCGGGCGTGGGTGTGGGGGCGGGCGCCGCCTGCGGCTCCGGCCGCGCCGGGGGCTGCTGGCCGAAGCTCGGCGCCACCGGCCACGCGCCGGGCGCTCGTCCGGTGGCCGCCGCCGACGCCACCGGGGCGGCCGGTGGCACCGCAGCGGCGGGCTGCACGGGCGTCGGCGCGGGCATCGCGGGCGCTGCGGCGATCGGCGTCGACTCCGGGGCCGGCGCGGCGGCGAACACCGGGGCGCCTCCCGCCACCGCGCCGCCGACCAGGCCGCGACGCTCCAGCTTCTCCAGTCGCGCCTGCAGCGAGGTCTCGTCGGAGAAGGCGGCGGGCAGCATGACCCGGGCGCAGATCAGCTCCAGCTGCAGACGGGGGGAGGTCGCGCCGCGCATCTCGGTGAGGCCGGTGTTGACGATGTCGGCCGCGCGGCTCAGCTCGGCGGCGCCGAAGCGCTGCGCCTGCTGGTCCATCAGCGCGACCCGGTCCGCCGGGGCGTCGATCAGGCCCTTCTCGCCCGCGTCGGGGACGGCGGCGAGGATCACCAGATCCCGCAGCCGCTCCAGCAGGTCGGCGACGAAGCGCCGCGGGTCGTGACCCCCCTCGATGACCCGGTCGACGATCCCGAAGACCGTCGAGCCGTCCTGGGTGGCGAAGGCATCGACGATCTCGTCAAGAAGGGTGGCGTCGGTGTAGCCGAGCAGGGCCGTGGCCATGGCGTACGTCACACCGCCGGCGTCGGCGCCGGCGAGCAGCTGGTCCATCACCGACATCGAGTCACGCACGGACCCCGCGCCCGCGCGGACGACCAGCGGATAGACGGAGTCCTCGACCTGGATGCTCTCGTGCCCGCAGACCTCGGCGAGGTAGTCGCGCAGGACGCCGGGCGGCACCAGCCGGAAGGGGTAGTGGTGCGTCCGCGAGCGGATCGTGCCGATGACCTTCTCGGGCTCGGTCGTGGCGAAGATGAACTTGAGATGCTCCGGCGGCTCCTCGACGACCTTGAGCAGGGCGTTGAAGCCGGCCGTCGAGACCATGTGGGCCTCGTCGATGATGTAGATCTTGTAGCGGCTGGAGGCGGGCGCGAAGAACGCCTTCTCCCGCAGGTCGCGCGTGTCGTCGACGCCACCGTGCGAGGCGGCGTCGATCTCGATCACATCGATGGACCCGGGGCCTCCGCGGGCCAGGTCCAGACAGGACCGGCACTCCCCGCAGGGTGTCGGCGTCGGGCCCTGCTCGCAGTTCAGGCAGCGGGCCAGGATGCGCGCACTCGTCGTCTTGCCGCAGCCGCGCGGCCCGCTGAACAGGTAGGCGTGATTGACCCGGTTGTTCCGCAGCGCCTGCTGCAGCGGCCCGGTGACGTGCTCCTGCCCGATGACCTCGGCGAAGGTCTCGGGGCGATAGCGGCGATAGAGAGCGAGCGACACGTCACCGACCCTAACGGTCCCCACCGACAATGCGGTGGCCTTACAACGCAAGGACCCCCCGTGCACCCGCCAGAGCTCACCTACCCTTGCTGCCTTCCGGCCCTGGGGGGGTTCAGCGAGATAGCGCCACACGAGGGGCTGACGCCCACACTACCGGATCCCGGCCCCACTTCTCACCGCCCCTCCCCCCGATCACCCGCCCGCCCCCGACCTGCGTCGACCGTGTGCACGAGCACCCCCAAACATCTAGTAAGCTCTCCCACGGAGGATTCGCCTAGTGGCCTAGGGCGCACGCTTGGAAAGCGTGTTGGGGACAACCCCTCACGAGTTCGAATCTCGTATCCTCCGCAGGTAGAAGGCCCGCACCGGGAAACCAGTGCGGGCCTTCTGCATTTTCGTCTGACTGTCAGTGGGCAGCGCTACGTTTCGGGGCATGGCAGACCAGGACGGGCGGCACGGCCAGTGGGCTGGAGCCGTAGAAGACTTTTCGGGACTCATCGCTCGGGTTCGGGAGCGGGCGCAGCGGGAGAGGGGCGGATTGCCGGCGCCGGTGGGTGCCCGCGAGGTCGCTACGGCCGAGCGTGAACTGGGTTTCGCGCTCCCGCCATTGCTGGCGCGGCTGTACCAGGAGGTGGCCAATGGCGGCTTCGGCCCCGAGTACTTCCTCTTTCCGCTGATCGGCGAGGGGCGGACGGCGGTCGCCGAGTACGGGCCCTGCGAATACTGGCCGCAGGGCCTGCTGCCGCTCCTGGACTGGGGTTGCGGCATGTCCGCAGCGGTGGACTGCCTGGATCCCGTTGCGCCGGTCCTGCTCTTCGAGCCGAATGCGGGCCCCGACGACTGGGCCGAGGCCTGGTTCACGGACTCGCCGTCCCTCGCACAGTGGTTGCAGTCCTGGCTCGACGGCACCGGATGGTGGGAGGAGGAGGTCATGCTGTCCGCCGACGCGCCCGAACCCCAGCCGTGGTCCGACGCCGCGAGGCGGCTCGCCCTCTAGCCCGAGCCAATAACGTACGTTATTCTGTACGCCATGAAGACGATGAGCGCGACTGAGCTCCGCAGTAACCTCGCCGCCGCCCTCGACTCTGTCGAGGACGACGCCGAAGAGCTCGTCATCACCCGGGCCGGCCATGAGCCGCTGGTCGTCGTCTCCCTGGCTGAGTACGCCTCGCTCCGCGAGACCGACTACCTGCTGCGTTCTCCCGCCAACGCCGATCACCTGCGCCAGTCCCTTCGGGACTACGAGGAAGGCCGGATGCAGAGCCGCGAACTGATCGACCCCGAGGACGCCGCCGAGCAGTCGGCATGAAGATCCAGTTCACTGACGGCGGCTGGGCCGACTACCTGTACTGGCAAGCGAACGACCGCCGGCTGCTCAGGCGCATCAACCAGTTGATTGAGGACATCCGCCGCAACGGCCAGCAAGGGATCGGCAAGCCCGAACCCTTGCGTCACGAACTCGCCGGGGCCTGGTCCCGTCGGATCGACCAGGAGCACCGCCTGGTTTACGTGCTCGACGAGCAGGCGGACACCGTGTGCGTCATCGCCTGCCGATACCACTACAGCAAGTAGCCCTGGCAGGCCTGCCGGTCTCAGTTCGGGTCTCGTTCATGCCCGTGCGCCAGGGTGCACTGGCCTCAGCGAGGCCCACTTCGCTGCAGGTCAGAACGGGTGCGCGCCGCACCGGACAGCGCCGAGGAGAATTGGAAAGCGTGTTGAGGGCAACCTCTCACGAGTTCGAACCTCGTATCCTCCGCACCCGCCCGCCTGGGCAGACGAGGACCCGGACGCATCGTGTCCGGGTCCTCGTCGTTTTCGGGGTTGCAGTTGCCCTGGCCCAGCGACACCTCATCGCCGGGCACGTCGGTGATTCCGGCCGAGGGCGTAGTTACCCCAGCTCTCTCACTCGGATCGGCTGCCGGTGCAACTGCGCAGTCAGAGCGGGAACCTGCTCGCCGGAACGGGGACGGACGGACAACGCGCACCTCGCGAATGGGTCGGCCTGCACCACCATCACGAGCCTGCCCACTGACCACGCTCGCCAGCCCGACCGACCGAACAAGATCACCGACAGAGTCAAGCTTGGATCGTCAGATCGCCTCTGCTAAGGCCGAGTTGATCTTCCAGCAGGTTGCGCACGGTGGCCGTGACGTCGATGCGCGGAGCGTTGATCTGCAGTGAGCTGTGGACGATGAGTCCGTCCAAGAGGGTGAGCAGTGTCCAGGCGACAGCTTCGGGGTCATGGGGCCGGAACGTGCCCTCCTGGATGCCGGCGGTGAGTATGCCTGAGACCAGGCGGTGGCCGTCCCCCATGCGCTGGTCGATCGCCTGGCGCAGGGCGGGGTTCTCGGCCGCGAGGCTCCAGGCGTCCAGCCAGAGCAGGCCCATCCGGTCGCTGTCTGGGCGGACCCAGCGTGCGAGCAGCAGTCGCAGCTGTCCGAGGGCGGTGCCGCCGGTCGAGCAGTCGCGCTCGGCATCCTGCCGGTCACGGGTGGCAAGCACGGAGAACGCCTCTGCGACGAGGTCGTTCACGGCGGGGAAGTAGTGGTTGACCAGCCCGTAGGTGATGTTCGCCTGGGTGGCGACCCGGCGCAGCGTCACATTGGCCAGGCCTTGGGCCCACGCGACTTCGGCGGCTCCGTCGATGATCTGGGCGCGGCGCTGGGCGGGTGCCATGCGGGCGGGGGCCTGGGGCATGGCGGCGACTGTAGCAAACCCGGACGGGTCGGCCATTGACAGTGTGAGCAGGTGCGGTGCACAGTCTCCCGCAAGTGTTGTTCGGGTGAACAACAACGGGACGAGGTGCTCGCCATGGAAAACACGCAGTCGCCGCCCGCGCACAGACCAGCGCAGCAAGCGGAACCGCACGACTTCCCCGGCCGGATCGAGGCACGGGGTATCGACTGGATCCCGCCGGCCGAGCGCCACGGGCACCCCCGCGAGTTGTTCTGGGTCTGGCTCGCCGCCAACATCACCTACCTCTACTTCGTGCTCGGCGGCACGATGATCCTTCTGGGCCTGTCGGTGTGGCAGTCCCTCGCGGTCGTCGTCGCCGGGAACCTCCTGTGGCTCGGGGTCGGCGCGCTGGCCGTCACCGGCCCGACCTCCGGCACGCCCGGCGTCGTCGTCAGCCGGTCGATGTTCGGCATTCGCGGCAATCGGGTGCTGAGCGCGGGGACGGGCTGGGCGATCGGCGTCGCCTACGAGGCGGTCAATCTCGCCCTCGGGTCACTGGCTGGCTTCGCCTTGGCCGACCAGCTGGGACTGTCGGTGGGCTGGCCGGTCAAGGCGGTCATCCTCGCTCTGATCGCTGCCGTCACCTTCACCGTCAGCGTCTACGGCCATGCCACCATCGTGCGGCTGAGTACCTGGTTCAGCGCCCTGCTCGGCCTGGTCATGGCTGTCGCAGGCGCCTTCGTGATCGCCCATGTCCGCACCGGCTACCGCCCCGTCCCGCCGCTGCACGGCACCCATCTGCTGAGCACCGCGCTGATCGGCTTTACGATCATCGCCTCGAACCCGCTGTCCTGGGGCACCGGCGCGGACTATGCGCGCTACCTCCCGGCCACGGTGTCCAAGCCGAGGGTGATGCTGTTCACCGCTGCCGGCGGTTTCGTGCCTGCGGTGGTGCTCGCCGGCCTCGGGGTGCTGGCCGGTACCCGGATCGACATGAACGACCCGCAGACCTCGATCGCACAGATCGTGCCGGGCTGGTTCTATCCCCTGTTCCTCGGCGTTGTCGTCATCGGATCGGTCACCAACAACATCCTCACCACCTACTCCTCCGGACTGTGCCTGCAGGCCCTGGGCATCCGCGCCAGCCGCTCGCGCACCGTCCTGATCGACGCCGCGGTCGGCGGGGGCGTCGCCGTCTACGCCTTGTTCGCCTCCCACTTCTTGGACACCCTCAACTCGATCCTGCAGTTCACCGTCGCGTTCCTCGGTCCCTCGATGGCGGTCTACATCACCGACATCATGCTGCGCCGCAACCGCTACGACGGCCTGGAACTGCACGACGAGACACCCGCCGGACGGCACTGGTACCGCCGTGGGGTCAATCCCGCGGGCGCCGCCGCGCTCATCGCCGGCACCGCCGTCGCGGCCCTGTGCGTCAACACCACCGCATGGACCGCCCCCGTCGCGCACGCACTTGACGGCGCCGACCTGTCCTCCATCACCGGCCCTGTCACAGCCTGCCTCGTCTACCTGGCGCTGTGGCGCTACCGCCACCCCCGCTCCCAGCAGCCCACCACCCAGGACCCCCGATGACCACCCTCACCGAAGCCGACCTCTCCGCCTACGCAGCAGGCTGCGCCCTGCTCAGCACCGGCGGCGGCGGAGCCGTCGACTCAGAAGTCCTGGGCGCTGCCAAGGTCCTGCGCGACCACGGACCCGTCACACTGATCGACGTCGACGCCCTCGGCCCCGACGACCTGGTGCTGCCTCTGTCCGCTATCGGCGCCCCCACCGTCGCCGACGAGATGCTCTTCTCCGGCCGAGAAGCCCAGTTGGTCCGCGACGAGGTCGAGCGCCAGACCGGCCGTCGCGTCGCCGCCGTCATGGCCACCGAGATCGGCGGCGCCAACGGCGTCGCCCCCGTCGGCTGGGCCGCCGCCCTCGGCCTGCCCCTGCTGGACGCCGACGGCATGGGCCGGGCCTTCCCCGAACTGCCCATGGTCTCCATGAACGTCGCCGGCATCCCCACCGACCTCGTCGTCCTGGCCGACGTCCAAGGCAACGTCGCCACCCTGCGCCCCACCGGCAGCGACTGGTCCGAGCACTGGTCGCGCGCCCTGTGCGTCGCCTCCGGCAGCTCGGCCGTCATGGCCGACTACCTGATGACCGGTGACCAGGCCCGCACCGCCGTCATCCGCGGCACCCTCACCCGCGCCTTGCACCTGGGCCGCCTCCTCCACGGCGGTGACCCCCTCGCCGCGGTCATGGCCGACCTCGGCGCCATGGTCCTGGCCGAAGGCAAGATCACCCAAGTGCGTCGCGACACCCTGGAGGGCTTCACCCGCGGGCACGTCACCATCACTGGCACCGGAACGTTCCACGGCCGGACCGCCATCGTCGACCTGCTCAACGAGAACCTCGCCGTCCGCGAAGACGGACACATCCGCGCCAGCATCCCCGACCTCATCACCCTGCTCGACACCCACACCGCCACCCCACTGACCACCGACACCCTTCGCTACGGCCAACGCGTGACCTGCCTCGCCTGGCCCTGCGACCCTTTGTGGCGAACCCCCAAGGGCCTGGCCACCGCGGGCCCGGCCGCCTTCGGCTACACCTTCGCCTACCACCCCGTCGAGGAGCACCACACCCATGCAGCCTGACCTGCGCATCGGCATCGACGTCGGCGGTACCAACACCGACGCCGCCGTCCTCGACGCCCACCACCGCATCGTCGCCCGCACCAAGACCCCCACCACCCCCGACGTCACCACCGGCATCCGCAACGCCCTCAGCGACGTCACCGCCCAACTCGGCCCCGACGCCGAACGTGTGCGACATGTCATGCTCGGCACCACCCACGCGACCAACGCCGTAGTCGAACGCCACGACCTCGCCCGCACGGGCGTCGTCCGTATCGGCTCACCCGCGGGCGACAGCCTCCCTCCGACCGAGGGCTGGCCCGACGACCTGCGCGACGCCCTTCTGCTGGACACCTGCCTCATCGCCGGCGGCAACTACATCGACGGGCGTCCGCTGCGGCCGCTCGACCACGACGCGCTGGACCGCTTCCTGCACCGGATCGCCCCCCACGTCCAGGCCTTGGCCATCACCAGCGTCTTCGCCCCCTCGTTCCCCGAACACGAGACCGAAGCCGCGGCCAGGGCGCGCGCCATTCTCGGACACGCCGTCCCGATCTCGCTCAGTCACCAGATCGGCGCCCTCGGCCTACTCGAGCGGGAAAACGCCACCATCCTCAACGCGGCCCTCCACCACGTCGCCTCCCGCGTCACCGACGCCCTGACCACCGCCACCGGCGAACTCGGCCTGAACGCCCAGATCCACTTCGTTCAGAACGACGGCACCCTGATGGACACCGCCCGCGCAGCCCGCTTCCCTGTCCTGACCATAGGTTCCGGGCCCGCCAACTCCGTCCGCGGCGCCGCTGTCCTCAGCGGCATCACCGACGGCATCGTCGCCGATGTCGGCGGCACCACCACCGACCTCTCCGTACTCGTCGGCGGATACCCCCGACAGAGCACCACCGGAGTCACCATCGGCGGCATCCGCCTCAACTCACCCATGCCTGACACCCTCTCCATCCCCATCGGCGGCGGCACCCGAATCCACTCCACCGGACGAGGCGTTCGCCTCGGCCCCGACTCCCTGGCCCATCGCATCAACCCCCAGGCCCTCGCCTTCGGCGGCACCACCCTTACCCTCAGCGACGCCGCCGTCCACGGAGCACGCCTCAGCCTGGGCACCCACACCCCGGCCCCAGACCACGCACCTCTGCTCGAAGCAGCCCTCGCCGCCATGGACGAGCAGATCCAACTCGCCATCGAGAACATGATCACCAGCAGCACCTGCCAGCCCCTCGTCCTCGTCGGTGGAGCCGCCCCCCTGATCGCCCGCGCCATAGACGGCGTGTCCCAGGTTCACACTCCGCCGCACTCCGACATCGCCTGCGCCGTCGGAGCCGCCTCCGCCCACATCGGTGCGAGCACCGAACACGTCCTGCCCTCCGACGACCAACTTCAGGACGCCATCGACGCCCTCTGCGACCAAGTCCGTCTCCAGGCCATCGAAGCCGGCGCCGACCCCGACGCCACCGTCATCACCCACCTCGCTCAAACCCCGATGGCCTACCTGACCAACCCCAGCGTCCGCCTCCAGATCCGTGCAGCCGGCCCGCTCACAGCAGTTGCATAGCTCATCCAGGACAGACCAAGCCGGGCGGCACACGCGACTGGACCACGACTCTTAGCGGGCGCGCCGCCCCGCCCGAGAGGGCGCCAGGTACACCCCAAAATCCCTGGAGGAGGCCGCCGAAGAGGTTGTTCTCGCCGGTCGTGATCGAGAGATGGGCATGCGCTGACCGACCTGAGGGAGGGTTGCAGTTCGGGTTGCATTCAGCTCCGTACGAGGGGGTTCAAGCGCCCCCGCGTCAACCACCGCGCCGCAGGTCAGGACGCTGGCGAACCCGCCCGGACCCCCGGACGAACAGTTGGAAAGCGTGTTGGGGGCAACCCCTCACGAGTTCGAATCTCGTATCCTCCGCACCCGCCCATCAGGGCAGACGAGGACCCGGACGCTACTGCGTCCGGGTCCTCGTCGTTTCCGGGGTTGCAGCTGCCTGGATGTCAACTGCAAGCCTTCGCGCCTCCGAACGCGATGCCGGAGGGGACGAGGGCCTCGACCGTTCTTCGGTCGGGGCCCTCGCCGTATCGAAACCACGCCTGGGTCAAGGGTTCTGGCGGTAGATGCCGCCTCGGTCGGCCACGGCCACGACCCAGATGATCAGCTGACCGTTCTCGATGGTGTAGATCACCCGGTAGTCGCCCACCCTGAGCCGCCATCGGTCCGCTTGCCCCTGCAACGCCTTGACGTCGAGCATGCCCGTGTTGCCGGCATCCATCGCCTTCTGCCATTCGGAGAGGCGGCGCAGGATGCGCAAGGTGTCGGAACGGTCGATCTTCAGCAGTTCACGCTGCGCGTGCGGGGTGAAGCGCATGACGTAGCCCATCGGACATCAGCCCTCCTGGCCACGAAGGAGAGCCGCCATTTCCTCCAGTGAGACGGACCCCTGGACGCCTTCGTCGTGTTCCGGGTGGCTTCGTGGAACGTGGCGTCGGGCGCGGTGGGCACCTCCTCCACCCCCGTGAGGAGGTGCCGGCTCCCGCCCCGGCGGCCTCGACACACCGCGGCGGAGGCCGCGGTGTGTCGAGGGGTCATCCGGCCAGTCGGTGGATCGCGGCGGTGACGAGGCCCTTGAGGGAGGCCGGGTCGTGGCTGGGGGCTCCGGTCAGCTCGACGATGGCGGAGCGGTGGCCGCTGCGGATGACGGCGACGCCGCCGGACAGCACGCCGTCGCCGCTGTAGGCCGGGTACCAGTGGCCCTCGCCGCCGGTGACGGCGAGCGCCTGCGGGGCGCCGTAGTGCCAGTGGCCGGCCGGCTCCTTCCGGCAGCTGCCGACCAGTGCGTTGAGCTGCTTCTCGAGCGAGGTCGCCGAGGCGACGGTGGAGCTGTCCGCGGCGGACTCGGTCAGCAGGCCGGCGCGGGTGTCGAAGGACCAGCTGACGTCGGCGTAGCCGACCGCCTTGCCCTTGGTCAGCACCCGCATGGTCTCCTCGCCCGAGCACGCCGAGAGGGCCTGCTTCCCGGCCAGGCCGATCGTCGCGGCGGCCGGAGCCAGGCCCTGCTGGAAGAAGTCGCCGCTCTGGAGCAGGTTCTGCGAGCCGAGGCCGGGTGCGGCGAGCGCGGGTGCGGCCGCCGGCGCCGAGTAGGCCGAGCGGTGCGCGGCGTGCGCGGCTCCGTCGGCGGTCGCGGGCTGGACGGAGACGCCCACCGCGACCAGGGCGGCGGCGACGCAGGACACGGCTGCCGCGACACGGCCGCGACGGGCGAACTTCTTGCGGGTCGTCTGGTTCTCGGACATCTCATCCCCCTGGTGGTCGGGACGCGCTCTGCGTCCTCGTACAACCGGGGAGATGTCGGCCCGGAGGGAGAAGTTGGACCGGTCGGCCGCTGTTTCAGAGCTGTGACACGGCGGTGCGGACCAGCGTCGTCATCGCCTCCGTGCCCAGGCAGGCGTCGACCTCCAGGACGGCGTAGTGCGAGCCGCTGCGCAGGAAGGAGACGCCGCCGCACGGCTCCCGGCCCGGCGGCGCGGTCCCGGTGGTGTTCCTGGCCCCTTCGTAAAGGCCCATCCAGCTCGCGCTGACGCCCGGCGCGAGAGCGAGGGTGTGCGTGGGCCCGTAGACCCAGTGGCCGGGCGGCTCGTTCTGGCAGGGCAACTCCTCCAGCACCAGGCGTTCGGCGAAGTTCTGTGCCAGCGCCGGAGTTCCGGCGTCGGCGGCGACCTCCCTGGCGATCTGCGCGTGCTGGTCGACGGCGATGGTGGCGTCGTCGGCCGAGGCGGCGGCGGACGTCATCAGGCCGCGAAAGTGCGCGACCGGCCCGCCGAGGGCCTGGCTGAGGGTCTTCTCCCCGGCGCAGTCCCCGTTGGCGTAGTGCCCGTCGCCGACCCGGTCCCGGACGTAGAGGTGGCCGGTGACGCCGACACCCGCGAGGGTCTTCGCGGACAGCAGGTTCCGCTCTGTCACCGGTCCGGTGGCGGCTTTCGGGCCGGTCACGCTGCGGCTGGGAGCCGCTGCCGATGCGGCCGATGCCGCAGGGGACGGAGACCGGGCGGGCAGGACGAAGCGGCCGCTCAGCACGCCGAGCACGGCGGCTGCGACAAGGACGGCGACGACGGCCCGTGCTCGCACCCGAGCCTTCAGACGCTGTCGGTGAGGCGGTCGCGCATGAAGCGGCGAGCCTGGTGGATACGGTCCTTGACGGTGCCGAGCGGCGTGTCCAGGGTCTCCGCGATCTGCAGGTAGGTCAGGTCCCCGAGATCCCGCAGCACGAAGGACTCCGCCAGCGCCGGATGCTGCCGCTCCAGGACGGTGAGGGCTTCCATCAGGTCGATCCGGGTGCCCGCGATGACGCTGGTCGTCCGGGGGTCCACGTCCTCGGGGAGGACCGCGTGGCTGTCCTCCGCACGGCGGCGCATCGAACGGTAGGTGGACCTGGCGGCGTTGGACGCGATCACCGTCACCCAGCCGAGGAACGAGCCGCGCCCGCCGTACTCGTGCAGATGCCGGCTGACGGACAGCAGGGCGTCCTGGGCGGCCTCCTCCGCGTCGGCGTGGTGGGGCAGGAACTTGGCGCAGCGCCGCATGACCAACGGCCGCAGCTTGAGCAGCAGGTGTTCCAGTGACGCCTGGTCACCCGCCTGGGCAGCAGCCACCAACTGCGTCAGCTCGCTCTCGTCGAGCACCTGTCGCCCCCGTTCCGCTCCGTTCGGGAGTTCCGCGTCCCCCGTGACTCCGGCAGAATGCTGCCACATGCAGAAGCTGGGCCGTTATCTCCTGGTGGACCGGCTGGGAGCCGGCTCCTTCGCGACCGTGTGGCGGGCGTACGACCCCGAGCTGGACACGGACGTCGCGGTCAAGGTGCTGGCTGACAACTGGGCGTCGAACGCCGACGTCAGGGAGCGGTTCCTGGCCGAGGCGCGACTGCTGCGCCGGATCGCCAGCCCTCGGGTGGTGCGGGTGCACGACGTCGGGGTCCACGAGGACCGGCCCTATTTCGTCATGGACTACGTCCGCGGCGGCACGCTGGCCGAGCGGATCGGGCAGTGCCCGCCGGAGGAGGCGCTGCGGCTGGCCGCCGAGGCCGGGTACGCGGTGCACGTGCTGCACACCGAGGGCGTGGTCCACCGGGACGTCAAGCCGTCGAACCTGCTGATCGACGACGAGCAGACGCCTGCGGGCGTGCTGGTGGCGGACCTCGGCAGCGCGAAGCAGTTGGCCGACGCGTCGGGGCTGACCGTGACCACGGGCACCCCCGCCTACATGGCGCCCGAACAGGCCTTCCAGACAGGAGGGTTCGACGGCCGTGCCGACGTCTACGCCCTGGGCGTGCTGACCTTCGAGCTGCTGACCGGACAGAAGCCCTTCGGTCCCGGAGGACGCACCACCTGGCTCACCGGCGGCGCGCCGGCGCCCGCGCCGTCGTTGCCTCCCGGCGGACCACAACTTCCCGACGGCGTCGAGGAACTGCTCGGCACGGCGATGGCGGTGGACCCGGAGCAGCGCCCGCCCACGGCTCGGGCCTTCGCGGACGCGCTGCTCGCACCGGGGGCCGGGACCGGGAAGCGGGCCGGACGGCCGGGCCGGGCCGGCTCGCGGTCGGTTCCGCGGCGGCGCTGGTCTTCCTGACGACCATGATGCTGACCTGGCTGCTGCGCTGAGTCGGAGCCCACGCCCTGAGCAGGGCGGAGGTGGCCCGCCCGCTGCCGGGCGGCGGAGTTGCCGGGCAGTGGGCGGGCGGCGGCCGCACCAGGTGGGTGCGCCGCGCGTCACCAGGGCACGGGGCCGGCGTCGTCGAAGAACTGGCCGGTCGGGCCGTCGTCGGGCAGGGTTGCGAGTTTGACGGCGATCGCCGCGCCCTGTTCGGGGGTACGCACGCCGCGGAAGCCGTTGAGGTCGGTCGCGACGTAGCCGGGGCAGCCGACGTTGATCAGGATGTTCGTGCCGCTCAGCTCCCGGGCGTACTGGAGCGTGACGGCGTTCAGGAAGGTCTTCGACGGCGCGTACACCACGGCCACGGGACCTGCCGTCTGCTCCGCGTCAGGTCCTGACTGCCGGGTGAGGGAGCCGACGCTGCTGGACATGTTCACGATCCGGGGGGAGGCGGAGCGCCGCAGCAGCGGCAGCATCGCGTTGGTGACGCGGATGACGCCGATCACGTTGGTCTCCACGACCGTTCGGACGGTGGCGGGGTCGACGCCGGTGGGCTCCTGCGGCATGACGCCCGCGATGGCGGCGTTGTTGACGAGCACGTCGAGGCGCCCGGCCTGCGCCTCGATCAGTCGGGCGGCGGCGGCGACGCCTGCCTCGTCGGTGACGTCCAGCGGTACGCCGAAGGCGTCGACGCCGGCCGCGCGCAGGCGCTCCACCGCGGCCTCGCGGCGCAGATCGTCGCGAGCGCCGACGCCGACGCTCCAGCCGAGGGCGCCCAGACCCTCGGCGATCTTGTAGCCAATTCCCTTGTTGGCGCCGGTGACCAGCGCAATCGTTCGCTCAGGCATGCTGACCATGCTGCCCTCGGACGCCAGGGGGCGTCCAAGACCGATCGGGTGGGCATCGATACCGACAGGGTATGGATCCGGAGTAGCGTGGCGGGATGGAGACCAGGGAGCTGCGCTACTTCGTCGCCGTCGCCGAGGAGCTGCACTTCGGGCGGGCGGCGCAGCGGCTCGGGATCGCGCAGCCGCCGCTGTCACGGGCGATCCAGCAGCTCGAACGCCGCCTCGGGACGGCGCTGCTGGACCGGACCAGCCGCATCGTCACGCTGACCGAGGCCGGCTCGGTGCTGCTGGTCGAGGGCCGGGCGGCCCTCGACGCGGTCGACGCCGCCGAGCGCCGGACCCGCCGCGCCGCCCTGTCCGCGACCGGCCGTCCCGGCCTGGTCCTGGTCACCAAGGCCAGCGCGTCCAGCGAACTACTGGCGAGACTGCTCGACGCGTACGCCGCCGAACCCTTCGCCGTCTCCGTCGACGTCATCTTGTCCGGCCCGGCCGAGCAGGAGCGGATGCTGCGGGAGGGCCGGGCCGACGTGGCGCTGCTGCACCGGCCGTTCGACTCGACGGCCGGGCTCCACACCGAGGAGCTCAGCACGGAGGGCCAGGTCGCGGTGCTGCCCGCCGGACATCCGCTGACCGCCCGGTCCCACGTGCACATGGCCGACATCACCGCGCTGCCGGGCCTGCCGCTGCCACGCTGGCCCAACCCCGACGGCACCTACCCGCCCGGTTCAGGCCCGCAGGTCCGCGACCACGCGCAGTTGCTGCAGCTCGTGGCACTCGGCCGGGCTTGCGCGGTCTCGCCTGAGTCGAGCCGACCCCACCTGCACGCCGGCCTCGCCGCCGTGCCCGTGCTGGACGCGCCGCAGGTCACCACCGTGATCGCCTGGCCACCGCACAGCCGGTCCAGAGCCGTCGCCGACCTGGTCCGGACCGCCACGCGTCTCCAGTAGATCCACCCTGCCCGGCCGGCCTGCCCGCGGGGCCGACCGGAGAGTCGGCGTGCCTGGTGCGCTCCGGGGGAGTCGGTGGCGGGTCCTACCCTCCTGCCCATGGACGAGCAACTGTGGTGGGGTGTGAGCGTCGTGAGTCGTTCCTTGCGGTCCCGAAGCAGCCCTCCGTCGTGACGACGTCGCTCGCCGAGCCCTGTGGTCCGGATGGGAAGGTATGACCGATCGGCGAGGGAATGTGTGGAGAGGGGAGCGCGGCGTGGCCGCAGGGGTGGAGGACGGGGCCGGGGGCGGGGGTGTGTCGGGGAAGGAACGATTCGACCGCTGGCGGGAAATGATCGGCCGTAGCCGCGCCGGCGAGGTGATCAGCGAGCACACCGACGACTTCTCGGCGGACATGCGGCGCCTGGAGCTCGGGCCGGTCACTCTCCTGCGCACGTCGTTCCCGCCGACACTGTTCCGGCGGACCGCGAGCATGGTGCGACGGTCGGATCCGGAGGTGTACAGCCTGACGCTCCTGCTGGACGGAGGCATGGCGCTGACGCGTGGCTCCGATCCGACCACGACCTTCGGTCCGGGGGAGCTGCATCTGGCCCACAGCTCGCAACCGTTCGACCTGCGCGCGTTCGGCTCGGGCTCCACCGATCCGGGGCGGAGCCGGATCGACGCCGTGGGCATCGACTTCCCCGCGTCGTTGTTGCCGCTGCCGCCGCAGCGGCTGCGCAACGTGCTGGGGCGCGGGTTCTCGGGGCGGGAAGGCACCAGCGCGCTCCTCTCGGACTTCGTCGTCGGCCTGGACCGGCACGCCGCCGCCCTCGGACCCGCCGAGGCGCCCAGGTTGGGGACCGTCGTGGTCGACCTGGTCGCGGCCTGGCTGGCCAGGGAGCTGGAGGCCGAGGCCGAAGTGCCGGAGGACGTACGGCGGAGCGCCCTGATGGCGAGCATCCGGTCGTTCGTCCGGCAGAACCTGCAGGATCCCGAACTGACGCCGGCCGTGATCGCCGCCGAGCACCACATCTCCGTCAGCTATCTGCATCGGGTCTTCACCCGGCAGTCGCGAGGTGAGACCGTCGCCGCCTCGATCCGCGGCCAACGGCTGGAGCAGGCACGCCGCGACCTCGGTGATCCCGCGTTGTCCGCGATGCCGATCCACGCCGTCGCGACCCGGTGGGGCATTCCCCGCGCCTCCGACTTCAGCCGCGCCTTCCAGGCCGCCTACGGCCTCTCACCCCGCGAGCACCGGCACCGGGCGCTGTCCGGGAGCGCGAGCCGGTAGACGCAATGCCAAGGAATCGTCGACGCAGTGCCAACACCGCAGCGCGGCGCCCTGGAATGCTCGGTCGGGAGCGGGAAGGTGGACCGCCGGGATGCTGTCTTCCTGCTCCTCTCCGACAGCTGCGCCGAAGGTCGGAACGCCGCACAGGCGGGCGGCCCGGCACTCCACGGGGGAGGTGCCGGGCGCCGACGGGCCACGACCGGGCATCGGGCCGTCCGGTCAGGTGGTCGGCGCGGTCCGGTGGCCGGCGGGGGACAGGGTCAGCCAGAGGCCGGTGCAGGCCAGGGCGGTGGTGGCCAGCCAGAGGGTGGGGCGGAGGCCGATCCAGGTGCCGAGGACGCCGCCGAGGAGCGCGCCCAGGGGCATCGTGCTCCAGACGATCCAGCGCAGTGCGGCGTTGACCCGGCCGAGCAGCTCCGGCGGGCACGCGGCCTGACGGTAGGCCATCTGCGCGGCCTGGTAGACCGAGCCGCCGGCGTTGAAGACGGCCCAGCCGAGCGAGTAGAGGATCAGGCCCCAGCCGGGCGCGGCCAGCGGCATGAGCAGCGCGAAGGGCGTGCAGACGACCAGGGGCACCCACATGGCCCGGACGGGCCCGAGCCGCTGGGCGACGGGCTTGGCCAGGGTGCTGCCGACGACCCCGCCGACGATGCCTGCGCCGAGGACGAGACCGACCTGGGTCGGGGAGGCGTGGAGCTGCCGGATCAGGTACACGACCTCCAGCGAGATGACGGCGAGGATCCCGAGGTTGGCGGTCGCCGTGGTCGCCGCGACGGCGCGCAGGACCGGGTCGCGCCTGACGTGGCCCATGCCCTCGCGCATCGCGGCGCGGAAGGTGACGCGGGGTCCGTTCGGGCGTGTCGCCGCGGGTTCGGGGGTGCGGATCGCCAGCAGTGTGGCGGCGCTCACGGCGTAGGACACCGCGTCGGCGGCGACGGCCTTGGCCGCGCCGAACGCTCCGGCCAGCAGGGCGCCGAGAGCCGGGCCCGCGGTGTCGGAGCCGGTCTCGGTCAGCCGCAGTTTCCCGTTGGCGTCCACCAGCTGTGCCTGGCCGACCAGCGAGGGCAGCACGCTCTGGTCGGCGATGTCGAAGACGCTGCGGACCGCGCCGATGACCGCCGTGACCGTGTAGAGCTGCCACAGCGGCACCCGGCCGCCTGCCCAGGCCACGACGGGCACCGTCGCGATCGCCAGCAGGCTCAGGAGGTCGCAGGCGATCATCAGCGGTCGGCGGCAGGTCCGGTCGACGAGCACGCCGGCGGGCAGGGCGACCACTACCGCGGGCAGCCGCCGGGTCAGTCCCAGCACGGCGACCTGCAGCGTGGTGGCGCGCAGCCCCTGAACGGCGATCAGGGGGATCAGCAGGGTGGAGAGGGCGCTGCCCAGGTCGCTGGTGGCTCCCCCCGCCCACAGCAGCAGGAAGTCGCGGTGGCGCCACAGCGAACCGGGGGCCGTCGACACCGCTCCCGATTTTGGCATGGTCTGTTCAGGCACCATGTATGACTACACCGTCGCACATGTCCGGGCCAACCGCGGGGCGATCGCCTTTCTTGAAACATCAATGATCCGTGGGGAGAATCTGACCTCTGACCACCCCTTACCCCGCGACCCCAATCGGCGGCGGGGTGTCCGCTTGGGGTCTGGCACCCAGATGCCGCGAGGGAAGCATTGTCACGGGCGTGACGCTCGCGAAAGCATCGAGTCATCCCCCCAAGGGCCCCGGCGCCGGAGCCTGTTTCACTCTCGATCCCCGCGACACACGGCTGTTCGTCGCGTGGATACCTTCCCTGTTGGAGCTGACCGTGACCGAGCTGTCCGACGCCGAGATAGCGGCCGATGCACGCCGCACCATGCGCGTCTTCCTCGCTGCCCCGTCGCTGCGCCTGACCGGCCCGGCGGACGGCGTTTTCAGCCTGGCCCTGCGCGGCCGCCTCACCGCCCTGCGCGATGCCCTCCTCGACAGCGGCGTGAGCGTCTTCAGCGCCCAGCACGACGACGTGTGGACCACCCGCGGCGTCGGCATCGGCCTGAGAGTCCCCTCGGCCTTCCGCGCGATGCACGCGGCGGACCTGGCCGTCGCCTACGTCGGATCGCCGCTGTCGGCCGGCGTCGGCATGGAGCTCGGCTGGGCGACGGCACTGCGCAAGCCGGTCGTGCTGCTGGTCGACAAGGCGGTCTCGCACAGCCCGATGATCACCACGCTCGAAGAGGTCTCCCCGGTGCTGCCGCTGGAGTTCGACCCGAACTGGACCGCCGCCCAGCTGCGTCACACCATCATCACGGCGCTGGACTGGGCCGACACCTCGCTCAGCTACCCGGAATCAGCCTGAGCCACCCCTGGTCGGGGCCGGTGCGCCGGTCCCGGCCGTGGCGATGCCCGCGGTCCTGGCGCGAATCGGACTGCCCCTGCGGACACTGACTCTGATATGTGTAGCGCATGGATCTACGGGCCCTGCCCGGCATCTCAGGGAGGCCCGGATGACCTGCACACCCCAGCAGCACGTCTGCGAGTGGGCGGAGTCCGCCGACCAGGTCGAGCGGATCCTGGCCCGCTGTCTGGCGGGAACGCCCCCGCAGGCGCTCGCCACCGAGTACGGCGTGGCCGTGGCGGAGATCAGCGCGATCTGCGAGGACCACGGTCTGCCCCTGCGGCACGACGGTCTGGCCCGCGGGCGGATCGGCGTCGGCCCGGACGGGTGCGGGAACGGTGTGCACACCTGTTCCTGGTCGGACCGTGCGGACGTCGTCGAGGACCTCGTCGACGGTTACGCCCAGGGCCGCTCGATCAACGAGCTCTCCAAGCTGTTCCCGTACTCCAGGGCGACGGTGACCCGGATCCTGGACGCCCACGAGGTGCCGCGCCGCTCGCGTTCCGAGCAGTGCACGCGGGTGCAACTGCCGATCCAGGAGATCGAGCAGGCACTCGCCGACGGCGTCACCATGAAGACCATCGCGGCCCGCCACCAGCTCTCGCGGCAGATGCTGCTGCGTCGCCTGAACCAGGCGAGGGCAGCCGCATGACCGATCTGCCGTTCCGGCTGCCCAGCTCCCTGTCGAAGGAAGCGGTCGAGGCCTGGCTCGAGGCGCTCGAACACGGCAGCGTCCCCCAGGCTCCGAGCGGGGAAGGACGTCCTTCCCCGGGGGCGCATCCCCGCTCGGTGTACGACGAGCTGCTCCGGGCCGGCCTGCTGCGCCACCACGTCGACACGGACATGCTGGTCCCGGTCGACCCGGAGGCCGCGGCGCTCCAGGCCGAGCGTCAGGCCAGGGAGATGTGGCTCCAGGCCTCCCGTCTGCAGGACGAGTGGAGTCCGCTCGCCGACGCCTACCGCGACGCCCGCCGCAAGGACGGGGTCAGCGGTTCGCTCGTCCGCTACGTCGAGGGCAAGCCCGCCATCGCGCAGCAGATCAACCTGATCGCCTCCTCGGCCAAGACCCGGGTCTTCGCCGTCCAGCCCGGCGGATCGCGCACCAAGGAGTCGCTGGACAACAGCTTCCCGATCGATCTGGCCCTGCTGCGCCGCGGAGCCCAACGCCGGGTCATGTACCAGACCCCGGCGCGCAAGCATCCGGACACCCGCGACTACGTGCGCGCCCTGGTCGAGGCGGGCGGCGAGGTCAGGACGGCCGACGAGCTCTACGACCGGGTCGTCATCGCGGACCGCACGGTGATCCATCCCGTCGACGAGACGATGGATTCGGCGGTGGTCATCACCGAACCGGCGATCGTGGAATTCCATCTGCGGTTGTTCGCGCAGGCGTGGAGAGCGGCGGAGCCCTTCCTTGAACCGGTCAGGAAGACCGATGTGCCCGACGGGCGGCGCGGTGATCAGCTGACCGCGATGCAGCGAAGAATCGTGCGGATGGCCGTTCAGGAAAAACTCAAACACGAGGTGATCGCGAGAGAGACGGGCCTGTCGCTGCGGACGGTTCGGCGACAGTTGGGGGAGGCCCGGAGAGTGTTCGGGGGCGCGCCCACGACGCACGCTCTCGCTTGGGAGATCCGCGGAGAATACCCTGAGGGATTCCCCGCGGATTGGTAGCCCACGCGCCGGGGATGCGCCGACTTCCGGACGTTCGGACGATTCCCGCGCGCTGATCAGGGCGCGCTGGGGCCCGCCGATTGCCAGCCCAGGTCGGCGACGGTGATGCTGTGCCGCTGCCAGCCCAGATCTTGCGCAGCGTTGATGCCGACTACGGCTGCCGCTGCGAGGACTACCGAGATGATCACCGCGCGGATGCGACGCGACATCTCAACTCCTCTCTGGCGGGCCAGGCCCGCCGCCAAAACGTGCGTTCTACCGGGGAAAGTAATTCCGAACCGGATGTTACCGCCATTGAGTTGGCCTGACTCCCCCTGCCTGGCGGGGATTACCAGCGGGTTTGCGATCACATGGCGACTCAATCACCTTGAGCCACGGCGGCAGTGCATCGCTTGGCTCGCGACCGAGGCGACCGCCGATGCCGGAGCGGGGACATGACCGCCAACACCAGTGCGGGGACAACAGGTTGCTCATTCTCGCCACGACTTCGCGTGACACTCCCCCCGGATGGCGGTAGAGGGCAAGATGGGTGCATGCCAAGCGCCGACCGCCATCGCCCCCGGACCGTGCTGGAGGCCCAGGGCCACCTGCACCGCTGGAACATGGAACTGGTGCGTGAGCGTGAGGTCAGATTCCGTGAGGCCAGGGAGGCCGGCGTCACGCCCGATCAGATCGCACTGATCACGGGCGCCCCGGTCGAGGACGTCCTCGACGTCCTCGGGGAACGGGCCACCAGCGCATCGCTTTCGGTCGTCGGCTGGTCCTGAGGGCCGAACAGCTCGAGAGCCGGACAGCCGGAGAGCCTGAGCGCCTGACGTCACAGCAGAGCGGAGAGCTCCCGGTCGTCGAGCGGGTGCAGGGTGCGGGCGATCGACGGGTAGTCCGGATCGGTCCAGTCGTCGGTCGTCGTCAACACCAGCAGGACGCCGTCGCGGCGGACCGCGTAGCCGCTCCGGTCGGAGCCGGTGGCGTGGAGGGTCCAGGCGTCCCGCCCGGCCGGGGTGCAGCTGACCGCGGTGTCCGTGGTGCTGCCGAGCAGCCGGGGATCGGCGGGGGTGGCCCCGTCGGTGACGAAGGTCGGCATCACCCGGCAGGGGTCGGTGGCGGCCGGAGCCACCCAGACGATGGCGCCCTGGTCGGCGTCGTCGTCATCGCCGAACTTCAGCACCGTGCGGAAGCCCGAGCCGCGCGCCTCGATCCGCTCGGGGTGGGCGCCTGGCCAACTGACGCCGCGCACCAGGGTGCTGGGCAGCTCCGGGTGGGCGGCGCGCCAGTCCGCCGCCGACCGCGCGTCGGCCGAGCAGGCCGTGGCCAGACACGCGACGGCTGCGCCCGCGCCGGCCAGGCGGAGCGTCGGTCTCAGGGCCTGGGGTCTCTTCGTCATGGCGGCGCGGCCTCCGTGGGTGCGATCGGTTGGCGCCATGGTCGTCGTCGGTCCGTGCCTCCGCCTGAGTAGGCGTGCTCAGGCGGGCCCGGCCGACAGCTCAGCCGGGATCGGAAAGCGGATTGCGGTGGTCGGGCGACGGCGGCCGGGGCGAGGATGCACGGGTGACCCGTGCGCATGAGGAACCTGAACTGCTGGAGCTGATCCACCGTTATGTCACGGTCGATCAGCGGTATCTGCGCCTGGGCGTCGGGCTCACCGGTCTGACGGGCAGGGAGCGGAGCCGCGCGGTGCAGGACCTGGCCGCCGCTGCCGCCCGCATCACCGACGCCGAACTGACGGTCCTGCTGGACCAGGGCGGATGGCGCGAGCGCAAGACCGCCGCCTGGCTGGTGGCCGCCTCCGACCGGCGGTGGTTCAGGCCCCGGCTGGGGGAACTGCTGCTCGCCAGCGACGGACCCTACGCCGGGGCCGCGTACTGCGTGGCGCTGGCGTCCTTCGGGACGGAGGCCGACGCGCAGATCCTCTGCGACTACCTCGACCTCTACCTGCGCCGCCCGGACCTGGACTACGACCAGGGCGTGGCGATGGGAGCGCTTCGGCACGTCGACGCCGAGCTGGGCGGCGGCCACCCGGCCCGGTACCTGGCGCCCGGCGGACCGTGGGAGCTGTGGCACGCGGCCGTTCCTTCCAGGCCCGACGAGTCGGCGATCCAGCGGACGACCGCAGCGCTGGTCGGCTTCGCGCGGGAATGCGTCCGCGCGGCCGGCGCGGCGGCCCCACCCCGTCGCCGGTGGCCGGTGCTCCGTCAGCGGCGTCGGTCGCAGTGAGCCGCGCCTCCGCTCCCGGTTCGCCTCCGTGCGGCGTCGATTCGTGACCGAACGGGGTCTCGATCCGTGAGCGGCCGCGGCCCTACCGTCAACGCCATGACGACGGCCAGGGCGGCGACGGGCGGGAACGACATCTTCGGTGAGCTGCTGCCGGGCGAGCAGGTGCGTTGGGAGGCGCAGCCGGGGCCAGGGCGGCGGCGGGCGGCCTGGAACCTGGCGCCGCTGCTCGGGGCGTCGGTGGGGGTGCCGGTGCTGGCGGTCCTCACAATGAGGGACATCGTCGGCGGCGGGCAGTCCGTGCCGGTCCGCCTGGTCTGGGGGCTGGCCCTCTGCGCCGGGGCGGCGCAGTGGCTGTGGTACCTGGCCGGGGCGTTCCGTGACCGCAGCCGCTTCACGGTGGTCCGCTACCGGCTGACGTCGGACCGTCTGGTGATCGTCAGGGGCGAGGGCTCGCGCGCCGTCGCCGAGGCCTGGTGGGTGTGGGACCTGCGGGAGCCCCGGCTGGTCGAGCGGCGCGGAAAGCACGGCCACGACCTGGTCGTGCACGCCGCCGCCGGGCCGGATGCGCCGACGGTCAGGCTGGAGGCGCTGCCCGACGCGGCCGCCGTGCGCGAGCTGCTGCTCAGCGGGCGCGCCGAGGCGGCGCACGGTCCCCGGCCGGAGGGCGCGCGACCGGAGGACCTGCGGGTCGCGCCGGGCGAAGGTCTGCCGCAGGGCGTGCGGCTGGATCCGGACGAGCGGCTGCTGTGGGCGGCCCGCGCCCGGACGGCCTGGTGGTACACCGGCGCGGACCGGCTCAACTCCGCCGTCGGCGCCCTGACGGTTGCCGTCGCGGTCCTGCTCTCCGTCGGCCTCTCCTCGAACGGGTCCTATCCGTCAGGCCCCGGCCTTCCGGTCCTGCTGCTCGGCGTCGTCCTCGGCGGCTACGCCGCGGTCGGCCGGTTGTTCCGGCGCCGGTACCGCGCGCGCCGATCCAGCTACGGTCTGACCGACCGGCACCTGCTGACCGTGGTGGCCGGGGCGCGCGGCGCGGAGCCGACCGTCCACCGCCTGCCGCTCGCCGACCTGCGCCCGCCGTTCGTGCGGGACGGGCTGGTGATGAGCGACGTCAAGGGCCTGCCGACACAGGGCCGGCCCAGCACCGGGCCCTGGCCGTTCACGGCGTGGAGCGCGGGCGCGCGTCGGCTGGTCAACTGGGTGGCCCTGGCCGTGCCGGAGGAACCCGAGGCGGTGGCGCGTCTGATCGCCCTGGCCCAGCGCGCCGCACGCTGAGCCGCCCGGGCGGCTGCCCGCCTCACGCAGCCCTCCCGGCGCACCGGTCTGCTCAGCCCACGGGCGGCGCGGTCCCTTCGGAGGGTGAGCCGGGCTGCCAGAGGGTGAGCCTGAGCTCGCCGGAGTCCGCGCCGGGGGCGACCTCGACCAGCGCCCTGACGCCCGGTGCGAAGGTCAGGGTGAAGAGCGGGTCCATGGCGGCCAGTTCGAGCAGTGCCGCCCGCTCCGAGGCGGTGACCTGCGGGTCCGGTCGCGCGATGCCGGTCCACACGTCGTCGGTGCAGTCCACCACCACGTGCAGGTCCGGGCACCCGACGCTCGTAGAGTCGTTCATCTCCCATTCCAGGGTGGCGGGCCCCTCATAGATCAGCACGGAGCGAGTCTGCCGTACCGAGGCATCCCCGTGGCACCGATCCGAAGCGGACCACGGAACCGCGTGTAACGCTTTCGGGCGCCGGAGCCAAGGAGAGATGTAAGGCAGTGCTCGTCGTCCCAAGGAGCAATCCGTGCCAACGGACCAACCGACCGCCCCACCCGTGCGGGACCCAGCCGGGTTCGCCGTGTTCTACCAGCAGCACTTCGACGCGGTGCTCGGCTTCGTCACCCGTCGCACCGACAGCGCGCACCTGGCCGCGGACCTGACCGCGGACATCTTCCTGACCGCGCTGGAGCAGGCGGACGGCTACGACGCCCGGCGGGGCGCGCCCATCGCCTGGCTGTACGGGATCGCCCGCAACGTCCTGGCCGCGCACTTCCGCGGCAGCGTGCGTGAGCGGCAGGCCGTCTCCAGGATCGCCGGTCGCCGGATGCTGGACGACCAGGACGTCGCCGCGATCGAGGGGCGCATCGACGCCGCACGCGCCGCGCGGCAGTTGGCCGGCCGGCACGCCGCCCTCTCCGAACCGCTGCGCGCGGTGCTGGACCTGGTGGCCGTGGACGGGCTGACCATCCGCGAGGCCGCCCAAGCGCTGGGCATCAGCTCGGCCACCGCCCGGGTGCGCCTGCACCGGGCCCGCAAGGCGCTGCAGAGCGTCGTGCCGCAGACCCACTCGTCCCTGAACGCCCTCATGGAGGCCGCCTCGTGAACGCTCCCCTGAACTTCCAGCAGCGGCTCGGCGACGAGCTCACCGCCCGCGCGGCGGCCCTGTCCGCTCCGACCCTCGTCGCGACCCCGATCCCGGTCCGCACCCGGCCGCGTCACGGCCGTCGCGTCGCGGTGACCGCCTTCGGGCTGGCCGCGGCGGTCACCGCGGTCGTCCTGGGCGCGCACGTCGGCGGCAGCCCGGCTCCCGGTCAGGCGGCGCCGACCGCCAAGCCCGTCGCGGGCAACCCCACGCCGGCCGTCGAGAACGCCTCCTTCACCGTGACGGTCCGCAAGGGCGGCACGGTCGCCCTCCAGGTGACCGGCTCCAAGCTGTCCGGGCTCCAGTCGGCCCTCCGGGGAGCGGGCCTGAACGCGGTCGTGCTGAACCCCTCGGCCTCCTGCCACACCCGGGTGGTGAGCGTCGGCGGCGACCAGCTCGGCAAGGTGATGTCCCTGGACCCGAAGAACGGCCGCATCGCGCTGCTGACCCCTGGCGCCGTCCCGGACGGGGAGACCCTGCTGGTCGTCAACGAGAACCCCGCCAACGGGCTCCACAAGAGCACCGTGGGCAGCCTCGCCTACATGCTGGTCAAGCACGTGCCCAGCTGCTTCCCCGCCTCCCAGGTCGACATCGGCGAAGGCTACGTGCCCCGCTGACCACGGGCGTGACCTTCGCCTGACCACCGTCCGCCACCGCCGTGCGGCCCGTCCGGGGCCGTGCGGCGGTGGCGGCGCGCGGGTCAGGCGAAGGTGCGGCGCAGCAGTGCCGTCAGCCGGTCGGGGGTGGCCGGGTGGAGGCGGCCCGCGAGGTGGCCGTCGGGGCGGATGACGAAGGCCTCGCCGTCCCGCGGAGCGTAGGCGGCGCGGAAGCCGTCGGCCCGGTCCAGCACACGGGGCGGGCGCAGCCCCGGCCGGCTGCCGGCTTCGGGGACGTCCGCGGCGAGGATCACGTAGGTGTCGAGCAGACCGTGGGCGGCGTGGCGGGCCGCGGTGGCGCACTCCTGCAGTCGCGCCGCGCCCGGGCCGGAGGCGTGCTCGGGGCCCGCGTGCAGCAGCAGTGTGTGCCGCGGGCTGCGGAGCAGGTCGAAGAGCCGCTGGGGGTACTGGGCGAGGTCGCGGACCAGGCCGCGGCAGTCCGGCGCCCGGTCCCCCGGGGCGGGGCCGCCCGCCGCTCGGTCGTCCGGGGGCTCCGGCTCGACGAGCGGGCTGTCCGGGTAGCCCACCAGCAGTTGCGCCTCGCCCAGCAGGAGCGTGTCCACGGCGTCGGCGCTCTCGGCGTCGTATCCGGAGCGTGCGTGGCGGACCGTGCGCCCGAC
The DNA here is from genome assembly GCF_000744655.1 of Streptacidiphilus rugosus AM-16. Lineage (NCBI taxonomy): Bacteria > Bacillati > Actinomycetota > Actinomycetes > Kitasatosporales > Streptomycetaceae > Streptacidiphilus > Streptacidiphilus rugosus. The sequence goes on from NZ_JQMJ01000003.1 coordinate 722,712, forward strand.
GACCTCCTCGCCGACCGGGTGGCGTTCGGCGTGGTAGCTGTCCAGCAGGCCTTCGGCGCCGAGGCCGCGGACCGTCAGGGCCAGCTTCCAGGCGAGGTTGTAGGCGTCCTGCACCCCGGTGTTCATGCCCTGGGCGCCGGTGGGCGGGTGGATGTGCGCGGCGTCCCCGGCGACGAGGAGCCGGCCGTTGCTATAGCGGTCGACCAGCCGGTGGCTGATCCGGAACGTCGACGACCAGCGCAGCGTCGACGCGGTCGTGGGCTGCGGGGAGAGCCGGTCGAGCACGGCCTGGATCTGCCCGAGGTCCGGACCGCGGCCGCTCGCGAGTCCGTGCACCACCCCCTCCGCCGGACCCGTGCGGTCCCCCTGAAGGACGGCCAGTTCCGGGGGGACCGTCATGGACATCCGGTAGCGGCGCTCGCCCGGCAGCGGGATGCACACCAGCAGGTCGTCCGTCGCGCCGTCCGCGTCCAGGTGCGAGGACCGTACGGCGTAGCCGGCGGGCAGCTCCCAGTCCACCTCGACGTCCCCGAGCATGTACTGCTCGGGGAAGGCGTCGCCCTCGAAAGCGAGACCCGCGGCCTTGCGGACCAGGCTGTGGGCGCCGTCGCAGCCGACGAGGTACCGGGCCTGCACCCGCTCGATGCGGCCGTCCTCGCGGACGAGCGTGGCCTCGACCCGGTCGGGGTGCTGCGCCGCCTCCTGGAGCCTGGTCCCGCGCTCCACCGACGTGCCGAACCGGGCCAGCTGCTCGGTGAGCAGCCGCTCGGTCGTGTACTGGGGGAGGGCGGCGAAGGTGTAGGGGACCTCGGGCGGCAGCCGCAGCTCCAACCGCGGCGCCGCCTTGCCGTCGACGAAGGCCAGCTGCCCGAGCAGCGGCACGGCCTCGTCCAGCGCCTCGCGGACCAGGCCCATGGCGTCCCAGACCTCCAGCGTCCGCGGCTGGACGCCGACGGCCTTCGCGTAGTGCTGGGGCGTGGACAGGGCGTCGACGATCCGGCATTCGACGCCGTGCCGTCGGAGCTCCGCCGCCGCGGTCAGGCCCACCGGCCCGGCCCCCACCACGAGAACGTCGACATCGGCCATGATCAGGCTCCTCGTCGTCCGGGGGCCCGGCTCCGAGAGCCGCCCGCTCCCAGGTTGCGCCCGGACCACCTGGCCCGCCACCTGCGGAGGCGCGCTCCCTGGCGCTCTGGAACGATGGGGGCGGTTGCTGTGAGGAGGATGTATGCCCTACGTGGTCGACTTCGAGAACGTGTCCACTTCCGGCCTGGAATCGTCGCCCGTCGCGGACGCGCTCGCGGGCCTGCGGGCCAACGAGGCCCGCTACTACCGGAACAAGTACGACCACGTGTTCACGGTGAGCCCGGCCGGCGAGGCGCCCGAGGTGCTCGACCGGGTGAACCGGATCCTGTCCGAGGAGCGCGACCTCGTCATCTCCGCCCGCCCGCTCGAAGTGACCTCCTTCGAGGTGGACGGCTTCCGGATGGCCTATGTGTTCTACGAGTCCGGGCTGTCGGTCAACGTGATGTACGGCGTCGAGGCCGGAGCGAAGCGCGCCGTGGGGTTCAAGCTCTCCGAGGGCATGGAGGTCCCAGAGGAGCTGGCGGACCGCTTCAAGTTCGCCCGCCAGAAGTCGAAGCTGGCCGGCACGATCCGCGGCACCTTCTTCGTGATCAAGGGCGAGTACTAGGCCCGGCGCGCTCGGTCGCCGGGAGCTCTCCGCGCAGGAACCGGCCGGGGTCGCCGACGAGGACTCGCCCGAGGGCACGGACGGCCCCACCAGGCGCACCTGCGCGCCGGGCAGTTCCCACTCGCCTTCGGAGGCGGGCCCCCAGGTGCCCTCTGCCGGGCGAGGCGACGGCCGGGGCGGATCCGGCGGGAACGGTCGGGCGAGGCCAGGAGGAGGGAGCGCGACCGGCGTCACGTGCGGTGGCGCCTGGCCACGTCGAGGAGGAGCTTGGCCGGCGGGGTGAGCTCCGTGTCGCTGCGCCAGACCGCGCGCAGCACGCGGGTCAGTGCCACCTCGGGGGCGACGGGGATCTCGACCAGGCGGCCGTCGGCGAGGTCGTCCGCGACGGCGAGCAGGGACAGCACGGCCGGTGCCGCGCCCTGGGCCGCCGCGCTGCGCAGCGGACCGGTGGCCCCGAGTTCCAGGACCGGGACGGACGGCCCGACCCAGGGGCGCAGCGCCCGCTCCAGCGTCTCGCGGGTGCCCGAGCCCGGCTCGCGCAGCAGCAGCGGCGTCTCGGCGAGCTCCGCGCCGGAGACGGGCGTGCCGCGCAGGGCCCAGGGGTGGCCCGGTGCGGTCACCACGGCCAGGCGGTCGCGTCCGACGGGGAGCGAGCGCAGGTCACGGGGCACGAACGGGCCCTCTATGAAGCCGAGATCCGCCTCGCCGTGCCGCAGCGCCTCGATCACCTGGTGGCTGTTGGTGACCCGCAGTCCGACGTGCGTCGCGGGGCTCACCTGACGCAGGCTCACCAGCCAGCCCGGCAGCAGCTGCTCGGCCAGGGTCAGGCTGGCGGCCAGGCGCAGCTCGCCGCGCTGCTGGGCCTGGAGGGCGGCCAGGGTCTCGGCCAGCACGTGGGCCTGGTCCAGTACGCCGCGCGCCCACTCGGTGACGACCAGCCCCGCCCCGGTGAGCCGCGAGCCGCGGCGTGAGCGGTCCAGCAGCTGAAGCGAGAGCTTGCGCTCCAGGGTGCGCAGCCGGGCGCTGGCGGCCGGCTGGGTGATCTGCTGCTGGGCGGCGGCGCGGCCGATGCTGCCGGTGTCGGCGACGGCGACGAGCAGCTCCAGGGTCTCCAGATCGGGCAGCCGCCGGGAGGCCGGGGCTCGCGTCGGACTGCCCGCTCCCTCGGCTCCGCCGTTGCCGCCGCCGTGCCCGCCGCCGTTGCGGTTGCGACGGCCCGCAGCGGTGGGGTCGCCGTTCCGGCCGCCCGGCCGCCCTGCCTTCGCCGCGTCGTCCGTCATAGGGAAACCCTATGACGTGTGCGCCGGTTTACGGCTACCGACCCGGGGCCGCGCGCCCAAGAGTGGACTGGTGACGATCATCCCCGCGCGCGTCGGCCAGAGCCCCGGTGCCCTTTCCTGGCGTTCCCCCCGAGCGGCGCGCTCGCGCGCGGCGGTCGGACGGACGGCGCCGGGACTGCTCGCCGCCGGGCTCGCCGTGGCCGTCGCCGCCGGGGTGCACCGTCTCGTGCCGACCGTCTCGCCGATGACCGCCGCCGTGATGCTGGGCGTCCTCGCGGGCAACCTGCGGGCGCGGGAGATCCGCGCACTGCCGGCGGCCACCCGGCCGGGGCTGGGCGTCGCCGCGAAGCGGGTGATGCGGCTGGCGGTCGTCCTGCTCGGGCTGAAGCTGGCGCTCGGCGACGTGCTGTCGCTGGGCTGGCCGACGCTGGTCCTGGTCTGCCTCGTCGTCGCGGCCACCTTCTTCGGCACGATGTGGCTCGGTCGCAGGGCCGGGCTGCCGGGCGACCAGCCGCTGCTCATCGCGACGGGCTTCTCGATCTGCGGAGCCTCCGCCGTCGCCGCGATGAACGGTGTGACCGAGAGCGAGGAGCGCGACACCGTCACCGCCGTCGCCCTGGTGACGCTCTGCGGCACCCTCGCCATCGCGGTGCTGCCGCTGCTGCACCACCCGCTCGGGCTGAGCGCGGTGCAGTTCGGCCGCTGGACCGGCGCGAGCGTGCACGATGTGGGACAGGTGGTCGCCATCGGGCAGACCGCGGGGGCGGCCGCGCTCGGGCAGGCCGTCGTGGTCAAGCTGATGCGGGTGGCGCTGCTAGCGCCGCTGGTCACCGGTGTCTCCCTGGTGCGGTCCCGCCGCGCGGCCAGGACGCCGGGCGGAGGCGGCCGGGCGGCGGGTGAGAAGCGTCCGGCGTCGCTGCCGCTCTTCCTGGTCGGGTTCCTCCTCTGCATGGCGGTCCGCAGCACGGGCCTGCTCTCCCCCGGTTTCGTGGACGCTGCCAACACCGTCGACGAGCTGCTGATGGCGGCCGCGCTCTTCGCCCTGGGCAGCACCGTCGACGTGCGGGCGCTGCTGCGCACCGGACGCCGCGCGCTGCTGGTCGGACTCGCCTCCTGGGTCCTGATCGCGGCGGTCTCCTACGCGGGCGTCCTGCTCACCACCTGAACAACCGGTGACGGCCCCGGCCGCGACGCGGCCGGGGCCGCCCCGCGTTCACGAGGCCACCGGCTCCTCCCGCCGCACGGAGGGCAGCGCCTTCAGCCGGCTGACCGGGGAGACCAGCAGGGCGACCACGACGGCGGCGGAGCCGACCGCGGCAGTGGTCAGGGCGCCGTGGGCGCCGAGCCGGCCGGTGAGCAGCCCGGCGGCGAGGCCGCCCAGGGCGCCGCCCCCGAAGAGCAGGGTGCGGAACGCGGCCGTCATCCTGCCCATCATCGACTGCGGCGTCATGGCCTGGCGGAGGCTGACGATGACGACGCCGGCCACGCCGAGGCCCAGGTAGGTCGCGAAGAACGACAGCACGAACATCGCGACCGTCACCGGCCGCGGTCCGGCCGCGAGGGGGATCAGCGAGGGACCGAGCAGCAGCACGGACTGGGCCACCAGGTAGACGCGGCCGAGCGGGAAGCGCGCGATGACCTTCCGCGAGAGCAGCGCGCCGATCAGGCCGCCCACGGAGGCGGTCGCGAACACCGCCCCGAGGGTCGCCCCGCCCAGGTGGAGGTCGTGGGCGCCGTAGAGCAGGAACATCGTCCAGACGGTGATCATCGAGAAGTTGCAGCAGAAGCCGATCAGGGCGAGCGAGCGCAGCACCCGGTCGCGCAGGACCCAGCCGAGGCCGTCCCCGAGCTCGCGCCACAGGCGTCGTTCCGCGACCGGCCCGGGGCGCGGCTCGGGGGTGCGGATGAGCAGCAGTGAGACCAGGGACACGGCGTAGGAGCAGGCGTCGACGACCACGGCGACCGGCGCGCCGAGGGCGGAGACCAGGACGCCCGCCAGGCCGGGGCCGGCCACGTCGGCGGCGGACGCGCCCGCGCTCATCCGTGCGCCGGCCTCGACGTACTGGGCGGGGCTCCGCACCAGCACCGGGACGTACGACATCCAGCACACGTCGAACACCACCGAGGCGATGCCGACGGTGCAGGCGATCGCCATCAGCACCGGCAGGTCGAGCGCGTGGGCCCAGTACAGCAGCGGCACGAGCGCGAGCAGCACCAGCCGGACGAGGTTGGCGCCCAGCATTACCGGCCGTCGGCGGACCCGGTCGGTCCAGACGCCGATCAGCATGGCCAGCCCGAGGTAGGGGACGAGCTGCAGGAAGCGCAGCAGTCCGACCTGCGCGTCGGTCGCGCCGAACGCGCCTATGGCGGTCAGCGGAAGCGCGAGGTTGGTCACCTGGGTGCCGAGCAGCGAGACGGTCTCCCCCACCCAGAACCGGGTGAAGTCCCTGTTGCGCCACAGGCTCGCCTGCGGCGTCGGGGTCGAGGCGGCCGGGTCCGGAGGCTCCGACAGCTCCGGGGAGGCGGGTGTGTCGGCCGGCGGCGGGACGCGGGTCATCGGGCGCTCCTCGCGAGTTCGGCGACCGCCGCCGCCACCGCGTCCACCTCGTCCTCGGTGTTGTAGTAGTGCGGCGACAGGCGCAGGCACCAGGCGACGTCCTTGTCGGCGAAGTCGTACTGGGCGAACTCCCGGTAGCTGAGCGCGGAGTTGACGCCGCACGCGTCCAGCGCCGCCTTGAAGGGCGCGGGCTCCCAGCCCTCGATCGCGAAGGTGACCAGCGCGGCGGGGGCGGGACCGCGGTCCAGGGTCCGGACGCCGGGGAGCGCGGCCAGTTGCTCGCGCAGCCGCCCGGCCAGGGCCGGCGTTCGGCGCGCGACCGGCTCCAGCCCGAGGCGCAGCGCGTAGCGGACCGCCGCGGCGCAGCCGAGCACGGTGGCGTAGGGGAACTCCCACTCCTCGAAGCGGGCGGCCGTGTCGACGGGACGGTAGTCCTCGGGAGCGGTCCAGCGTGCGCCGTGCATGTCGATGTGCAGCGGCTCGTACCCCGCCGCCAGGGCCCGGTCCGAGACGTAGAGGAAGCCCGAACCCCTGGGCCCGCGCAGGAACTTGCGGCAGGTGGCAGTGAGCAGGTCGCAGCCGGTCTCCTCGACGTCGATCGGGTACTGCCCCACCGACTGGCAGGCGTCGACCAGGTACAGCAGGTCGAGCTCCCTGCAGTGCGCTCCGATCTCGGCGATCGGCTGCACCAGACCGGAGTTGGTGGGCACGTGGGTGACGGCGACCAGCCGCGGGCGGTGCGCGCGCATCAGCGCGGCCATCGCCTCGACGTCGACGCCGCCGCCGTCCGGGCGGTCGGGGGCGTGCACCAGCCGGACGCCGTGCCGTTTGCGCAGCGCCAGGAAGGCGATCTGGTTGGAGATGAAGTCGTTGCGGGTGGTGAGGATGACGTCGCCGGGCCGGAAGTCGATCGCGGAGAGGGCCTTGGTGTAGGCGTGCGTCGCGCTGGCGGCGAAGGCGATGTTGCGGGGCTCGGCGCCCAGGAGTTCGGCGAGCGAGGCGTGGAAGTCGGCGATCTCGGCGGCCTTGGCGGCGGCGGCCTCGTAGCCGCCGACGGCCGCCTCCAGGTGCAGATGGTCGAGCATCGCCCGGAGCACCGGACGGGCCATCAGGCCGCAGCCGGCGTTGTTGAAGTGGATCACCTGCTCGCAGCCGGGGGTGTCGGCCCGGAGCGAGGTGACATCGAGGAGCGGTTCCGGTGTACGGACGAAAGCGCTATCGTGTTCCTTCATGTATGACGGTAGCAGTATCGAGGCGTTGGTGGCGATCCTCCGTGGTGAGGTCGCCCGCCTCGCGCCGGGCGACCGCCTGCCCAGCAGCCGGGATCTGATCGCACGTCACGGGGTCGGGCCGGTCACGGTCTCCCGGGCGATCGCCCTGCTGGCCGCCGAGGGCGTGGTCGTCACCCGCCCCGGCAGCGGCACCTATGTGGCCGCCCGGCGCGCCCGTCCCGCCGACGCCGAGCCGGACACCTCCTGGCAGACGGTCGCGCTGGCGGGCCGTCAGTTCCCCGCCGAGCGACCCGACGAGCAGGCGGGGGCGCCTGCGCCCGGCACGATCGCTCTCTCCGGCGGGTACCTGCACGAGAGCCTGCAGCCCACCCGCCTGCTCGGCGGAGCCCTCGCCCGCGCCGCGCGGCGTCCTGACGCCTGGCACCGCGCCCCGGCGGCGGGACTGTCGACGCTGCGCACGATCTTCGCCAGGCAGACCGGCGGGGACGTCGGCCCGGAGGACGTCCTGGTGACCGGCGGCACGCAGGGGGCGCTCTCGATGCTCTTCCGCGCCCTCGCCGCGCCCGGCAGCCCGGTCCTGGTCGAGTCGCCGACCTACCCGGGCGCGCTCGCCGCCGCGCGCTCCGCCGGGCTGCAACCGGTGCCGGTGCCGATGGACGAGCACGGGCTCCGCCCCGACCTGCTCGCCGACGCCTTCGCGATGACCGGCGCCCGGCTGCTCTACTGCCAGCCCACCTTCCACAACCCCACCGGCAGCGTGCTCAGCCCCGAACGGCGCCGGCAGATCGTCGACGTGGCGCGCGCCGCGGGGGCCTTCCTCGTGGAGGACGACTTCGCCCGCCACCTCGGCCACGGCCGCCCGGTGCCGCGCCCGCTGGTCGCCGATGACAGGGAAGGGACGGTCGTCCACCTCACCTCACTGACCAAGCCCGCCTCGCCCAGCCTGCGGATCGGCGCGGTCGTCGCCCGCGGACCGGTGATGCGGCGGCTGCTGGGCATGCGGCGGGTCGACGACTTCTTCATCGCCCGGCCGCTCCAGGAAGCCGCCGTCGAACTGCTCAGCACGCCCACCTGGGACCGTCATCTGCGCAGTCTGGCCGGTGAGCTGCGGCAGCGCTGCCTCGTCCTCGCGGACGCGCTGGCGCGCGAACTGCCCGACTGGTCCCTGCTCCGCGTCCCCGAGGGCGGCCTGCACCTGTGGCTCAGGCTTCCGCCCGGTCTCACCGAGGCGGCCCTCGTGGACGCGGCCCGGACCCACCGGGTCGCGGTCGACCCCGGGCAGCACTTCTTCGCGGCCGAGCCGCCGGCCCCGCACCTGCGCCTCGGCTTCGCCGCCGCGGCCGACCCCGCCGACCTCACCGAAGCGGCCGCCCGCCTGGCCACGGCGGCCGGGCGGGCGGGGACGGCGGGAGCCTGAGGCAGGCAGGCTCGGAGACCTGGTTGTAAGGATCAGCGGATTACGGCGGTGAGGGCGGCTGCCACACCGATGAACGTCCTAATGGTGCCTACGCGAAGCATTGAAGTCAGAGCAGGGTCGACCAGTAGTACCAGAAGCGGTTGAGCACCAGGAGCGCGATGACCAGGTAGCAGGCGACCGGGGCGAGCCAGTACAGGCCCGCCGCCGACTCCAGCCCCGCCCGGGCCCGGTCGGACAGCGGGATGACGCCGGTGCGCAGGTTGTGGACGGTGGTGTACCAGAACAGCGCGATGGTGGCCGCCCACACCACCATGCAGTAGGGGCAGACGGCGCCGATCGAGTAGAGGGTCTGCCCGATCAGCCAGCTGATCATGCCCATCCCGAACACGGTGCCCGCCTGCAGGCCCAGCCAGAACCAGCGCGGGAGGCGGGCTCCGGTCAGTGCCACCACCCCGATCGTCACGACGGCCGCGAACGCGCCGACCCCGATCAGGGAGTTGGGGAAGCCGAACGCCGACGCCTGCCAGGTGCGCATCACCGAACCGCAGCTGATGATCGGGTTGATGTTGCAGCTGGGGACGTAGTGGGGGTCCTCCAACAGCCGGATCTTGTCCAGGGTGAGCGTGATCGAGGCGCCGAGTCCGAAGACGCCGGCGATCAGCAGCAGCCAGCCGAATCCGCGGCCGGCGCGGACCCGGGGGTCGGGGCCGGACTCCCGCGCGGCGTCGTCGTGAGCTCCTGGGGCCTCAGGGGTCTCGGCGGCCTCGGGGGCGCGGTCGGTGGTCATCGAGGTGTCTCTCCCGTCCATGGCGGCGCGGTTCACTTTCCGGTGACGGTCTGCTGGACCAGCGCGGTGAACTGCGCGGGTGTGACCGGGTTGCCCTGGCTGTCGAAGACGTTGATCTGGGTGCCGTCGAGCTTGAGGGTCGGGGTGCCCTGGACGCCGCTGGCGTTGAAGGCGGCGGAGACCTTCTGCGCCCAGGGGGCGTAGACGCGGTTCTGGACGTCCTTGGTGAACTGCGGGGTGACCAGACCGGGCACCTTCTTCGCGAGGTCGAGCAGGGTGTTGAGGTTCCCGAAGCCGTCGGTGCTCTCCTCCGGCTGGTTGGCGTAGAGCACGTCGTGGAAGGCCTTGAACTTGGCCGGGCTCTCGTTGATCGCGGCCCCGGCGACCTGGAGGGCGTCCATCGAACCGGTGCCGCCGAGGTTGTCGTCGAGGAACGTGGCCAGGTGGTAGTTGATCTTGTAGGTGCCGTTGTCGGCGAGCTGCTGGATGGTGGCGCCGTCGGCCTTCTCCAGCTTGTCGCAGATCGGGCAGCGGAAGTCCTCGTAGACGTCGAGCGTGTGCTTCGCGTTCGGGTTCCCGTAGACGATCACGGTCGAGTCGGTGCCGCTGGTGTGGGCGGGCGCGACCAACGGCCCGGCCGCCGAGCCGGTGCTGCCGCCGCTGCCGCCGGCCGTGCCGATCGCGACCGCCGCGCCGGCGGCGACCGCGACGACGGTGACCGCGACCGCCGCGATCCCGATCCGGCGCCTGCGGGCCTGGGCCTGCTGCTGCCGGGCCCGTTCCTGGGCGAGCCGCTCCCGCGCCGAGGCCTGGGCCTGCCGGGCGGTGGGCTTGGAGTGGTCGGTGGTGCCGGTGGTGCGGGTCTTGCTGGTGTTCTTGGCGCTCATGGCGGCCGTCCTCACAGACGAGAAGGTCAGGAAAGGTGAGGAAACGGGCCGGGAACGGCTGCACGCACCACCCGGCGGCGCGTGCAGGGCACGCACCGCGATCAGGGGTGGAGAAAGGTCGGCCGCCGCTCAGCGGGCCCGTGCGAGCACGGGCGGGCCGCGCCGGGAGGCGGCGCAGAGCACGGTGTCCTGCGGACCGCGCAGGCCCTCCGCCACGGCCGGTGGTGTCCAGGCGGGCGCCTCGGGCAGCGCGACCGGCGTGACCAGCCACGCCAGCAGCGCGCTCACGCCCGGCCAGGACAGCACGGCGACGGCGTGGACCACGGCGAACAGCGCGGCCTCGCCCCGGCGCAGCCACCACGCGGCGACCAGCGCCAGCGCGAGGTGGAGGACGAGGAGCAGCAGCGCCTGGCCGCCGGTGACCGACACCAGCGCGTGCGGCGTCTCGGTCAGGCCCAGCAGTCCGGGGCGGATCGAGCCGCCGCCACAGGCCAGCACGCTCCAGCCCGGCATCGCACTGCCGGCTCCCTGGCTCGGCGGGCAGCCCTGCTGACCGGCGTTGAACAGCGCGTTGAGGCCCACCTGGAGCGGGATCATCACGGCGACGAGCGCCCAGTAGCGGCGCTCGGCGGCGAAGAGGATCAGTGCCACGCCCAGGGTGAGGCCGTAGGCGAGCCCCAGGATCTCCAGCGGCACCGGCTGTCCGGTCACGATCAGGCGGGCTCCGGTGGAGAGCAGCACGGCCAGCGCGGCGAACATCGCCGCGCGCAGGATCCGAAGCCCCAAGCCGTCCATCATTCGGAGTATCGCACCGGAACCTGTGTCCCGGAGCCGTTCCGTCCGACGCGGCGGTCGGCGCAGGTCAGTCGGAGGGGCTCGGCGTGGCGGCCCGGTGCCAGCGGTGCTCCACCCTGGCGAGTCGCCAGTAGCCGATCGCGACGGCCCAGACGACGACGAACAGCCCGACGATCACGAAGCCGACGTTGTTGAGGTCGATGCCGGAGATCCATCCGCTGACCGGGTCGGTCAGGTTCAGCTGGTCGTGGAGGATGCCGACCAGCTCGATGGTGCCGATGAGGAAGGCGACCGCGATGGAGAGACCGGTGATGGTGAGGTTGTAGTAGACCTTGCGCACCGGGTTGGAGAACGCCCAGTGGTAGGCGAAGTTCATGAAGGTGCCGTCGAGGGTGTCGAACAGGCTCATCCCGGCCGCGAACAGCAGCGGCAGGCAGACGATCGCGTACCAGGGCAGTCCGGCGGCCGCGCCGGAACCGGCCATGACCATCAGGGTGACCTCGGTGGCCGTGTCGAAGCCGACGCCGAACAGCAGCCCCACCAGCCACATCTGGCCGGGGCGGGTGATGGACCTGGTGAGCCTGCCGAGGATGCGGTTCATGAAGCCGCGGTTGTCGAGGTGCTTCTCCAGCTCGTGCTCGTCGAACTGGCCGGCGCGCATCGCCTTGAAGACCCGCCAGATCCCGACCAGGGCGAGCAGGTTGAGCGCCGCGATCAGGTACAGGAAGCTGCCGGAGGCCAGGGTGCTGACCAGGCCCAGGTGCTGGCGCACGCTGGAGTTGTCGTTGGTCAGCGTCGTGGCCTCGCGCACGCCCGTCGCGATCCCGGCGGCCAGGACGATCACGATGGACGAGTGGCCCAGGGCGAACCAGAAGCCCACCGAGATCGGCCGCTTGCCGTCGGCCATCAGCTTTCTGGTGGTGTTGTCGATCGCGGCGATGTGGTCGGCGTCGAAGGCGTGCCGCATGCCGAGGGTGTAGGCGGTCACGCCGAGGCCCAGGCCGAACACCTGTCCGCCGACGTTGTAGTGATGGGGCGCCACCAGCATGGCCAGGATGCCGAAGGCGAGGACGTGCAGAGCGGCGATCACGGCGAGCAGGCCGCCGGTGCGCCACCAGTCCCTGCGCTCCCAGCGGAGTACCGGGGCGGCGGATGTCGCGCCGGGCAGGACGGCGGTCGCGGAGCCGTTTTCGGGCAGGGTCATATCAGGGCAGCCTCTCCAGCACCTCGTGGATGGTGTGTTGCGGTGCCGTGGCCGGTCTCCTGGCTGACGGGTGGTGCCGCCCCGGCATCCGGCCTTCCCAGGCGCGACTGCGCCCAGTGGCCCCCCGCGGTCACCAGGACCGCGGGAACGATGCGAGGACTTCCCGATCACAGTGGCGAGGGCCGCTCCGGCTTTGAACCGGTCTTCCCGAACACCACGGCACAGCCACCCTAGGGCCGTGGACGAATCGCCCACAAGCCTGCACAGGTGCGCAGGTGTTGCAGATCACCTCCTGGGACAGGTGGAATGGCCGAATGCATCTCGTTCCCGCTGAGCGCGCCCACCGCAAGGTCATCGACGACCACACCGTGTGCGAGGCCATCGAGGGCATCGGCGACCCGGACCGGCTGCCCGCGTGGGCCGACCGCTTCGCCCTGCTCGGCGAGCCCCACCGGCTGTCCGTCCTGCTCGCCGTGCACCACGCCGGACCCATCGCCGTCACCGACCTGGCCACCGCCACCGGGCTCGACGACACCACCGTCTCCCGGATCCTGCGTCTGCTCCGCGCCTCGGGCACCGTCGCCGCGGACAAGGACGGCCGCATCGTCCGCTACCGGCTGACCGAACCGCTCATCGCCGCGCTGCTGGACCGGATCGCGATCGTCTGACGCCGCCGCGGTGCGGGGCTGGGGCATGATGGGCTGGTGGATGTCGAGCCGTACCGCGGTGAGCTGTTGGCCTTCTGCTACCGGATGCTGGGCTCGTTCCAGGAGGCGGAGGACCTCACCCAGGAGACGATGCTGCGCGCCTGGAAGGCGCGGGACCGCTACGACCCCGCGCGCGCGTCCGTGCGCACCTGGCTCTACCGGATCGCGGCCAACGCCTGCCTGACCGCTCTCGACGGGCGAGGGCGGCGACCGCTGCCCTCCGGCCTCGGGGCGCCCGGCGACGATCCTGGCGGCGCGTTGCCGCCCGCACTCGACATCCCGTGGCTGGAACCGTTCCCCGACGCGCGGGTCGAGGTCGACCTGCGGGCCGACCTGCGGCTGGCCTGGGTCGCGGCGGTCCAGACGCTGTCCGCGCGGCAGCGGGCGGTCCTGGTGCTGCGGGAGGTGCTGCAGTTCAGCGCGGCCGAGGTGGCCGGGCAGCTCGACACCACCGTCCCCGCGGTCAACAGCGCCCTGCAGCGCGCCCGCGCGACGCTGAAGGACGCGCGCCTGGACGAGGGATCGGGGGTGCGCGAGCCGGAGGACCCCGAGGTGCGGGCGGTGGTGCAGCGGTACATGCGGGCGTTCGAGTCGGCCGACGTACCGGCACTGGTGCGGTTGCTGGCCGAGGACGCGGTCCTGGAGATGCCGCCGGTCCCGCTCTGGTTCGTGGGCGCGGACCACTACGGGCGCTTCCTGGAGTGGGTCTTCGCGGTGCGCGGCACCGGTTGGCGGATGCGGGCGGTCACCGCCAACGGCCAGCCGGCGCTGGCCGCTTACGCGGCGGACCCGGAGGGCGGCGATCCGCTGCTGCACTCGATCCAGGTGCTCACCGTCGCCGGGGGCCTGGTGAGCCGCAACGTCGTCTTCACCGACCCCGGCATCCTGGACTCCTTCGGACTGCCGCCGCGGTTCGGCGGAGATTTCACGGAAGAGGTCCGCGAAGCGCGATGAGTCCGCGCGGTGCCGCCGGTATGTACCGGTGAACACCGAGACGAAGGGATCATCGCCATGAGCGTCATCGTTCTTGCCTTCACCACCCTGGACGGAATCGTCGAGGACCCGGACGGCGCGGCCGGCACCCCGCGGGGCGGCTGGATGTTCTCGCACGGACGGGAGGTCGTCGCCGGGGACAAGTTCCGCCTCGGCCGCACCCTGGACGAGGGGGTGCTGCTGCTCGGCCGCCGCACCTGGCAGCACTTCGCGCAGCTGTGGCCCAACCGCGACGACGAGTTCGCCGCGCGGATGAACGCCGCGGCGAAGCTGGTCGCGTCCGGCACGCTGGACGACGCGGACGTCACGACGTGGAACAACTCGCGGTTGCTGCACGGCGACCTGGTCGAGGTCGTGAAGCAGGAGCGCCGGGACGTGATCGTCGCCGGCAGCCTGGGCGTCGTGGAACGGCTCGCGGCGGCTGATCTCGTCGACGAGTACCGGCTGGTGACCTTCCCGGTCCTGCTCGGCGCCGGTCGCAGGCTCTTCCCCGCGGAGGGGCCGCAGCGGGAGCTGGAGTGCCTGCAGGCGGAGGCGGACGGACCGATCGTCCGCAGCCGCTTCCGCCGGAGGGCCGAGGCGTTCGCGTAGTCGCGGGACGGGGCGGCCGTCCGGGAGGCGCCTGACGGCTCAGGCCTCAGGCGTGCGCGTGGGCGTGGTGCGCCAAGGCGGCGTGGGGGTCCGCGCCGTGGCCGTGGCCGTCCGGGAGGTGGTCCGTGTGCACGGTGGCCGCGGTGAGCCGCGGCACGGCGTGGATCAGCGCGTGTTCGGCGGCGACCGCGATCCCGTGCGCCCGGACCACGGTCAGGTGCGGGTCGACCACGATGTCCGCCTCCGCGCGGAGCGCGTGGCCGATCCACCGCATCCGCACGCTCCCCACCCGCAGCACGCCCTCGACCTGCCCGAGGGCGTGCTCGGCGGCGTCGATCTGGGCGGGGTCCACGGCGTCCATCAACCGCCGGTACACCTGGCGGGCGGCGTCCCGCAGCACCATCAGGATCGCGAAGGTGATCAGCAGGCCGACCACCGGGTCCGCCCACCGCAGGCCGAGCGCCGCCCCGCCGGCGCCCACCAGCACGGCGAGGGAGGTGAAGCCGTCGGTGCGCGCGTGCAGTCCGTCGGCGACCAGGGCGGCGGAGCCGATCCGCCGCCCGGTCCGGATCCGGTACCTGGCCACCCACTCGTTCCCCACGAACCTGACCCCCGCGGCGACGGCCACCGCCCACAGGTGCGAGACGTCACGGGGGTGCAGCAGCCGCTCCACCGCCGCGAACGCGGCGAGCGCGGAGGAGGCGGCGATGGTGCCGACGACGGCGATCCCGGCGAGATCCTCGGCCCGCCCGTAGCCGTAGGTGTAGCGCCGGTTCGCCGCCCGCCTGCCCACCCAGAACGCGATCCCCAGCGGCACGGCGGTGAGCGCGTCAGCGGCGTTGTGGATCGTGTCGCCCAACAGCGCGACCGACCCTGACGCCGCGACCACCAGCGCCTGCACCAGCGTCGTCCCGCCGAGGATCAGCAGCGAGAGCCACAGCGTGCGCAGCCCCTCCCGCGAGGTCTCCAGTGCGGAGTCGACCTTGTCCATCGCCTCGTGGCTGTGCGGCGTCACCGCGTGCGCGAACCGGTGTCGCAGACGCGCCCACCGGCCGGCTCCGTGGGCGTGGTCGTGCGCGTGGGCATGGCCGTGCTCGTGCGGGTGCTCTTCGCCCGGGTGCCCGTCGTGGTGACCGTGCGAGTGCCGGCCGTGGGTCTGCGCGGAGTCCTCCATGGGCCCACGGTGGCACGCGAATCCCGTTGCAGCCACTCTCGTTCAACCACCTCTGACCAGGTGCGACTCCCTCGCAGGAGCGGCCGTTCGGCAGTCGCCACCTGCTCTCGGAACGCCGACGCCCGCATGGCCGTAGAGTTCTGGCCCGTGACCGTCCCCGAGAGCGACACCGCCGACCTCGACCCGGCGGACCTCGCCGCCCTGCTCGACGCCGTGCACGGTTCCGCCGCGCGGCTCGGCGCGACGCTCGACTCCCTCACCGACGCCCGGGCCCGCGAGCCCGCCCTGCTGCCGGGATGGGGCCGCGGGCACGTGATCACTCATCTCGCCCGCAGCGCCGACGTCTACCGCTGGCTGCTGACTCTGGCGCGCACCGGCGTCGAGCCCGGACCGCGCGCCGACGGACCCGCGCTGGAGCGCGCCCTGCGCGAGGGTGCGGGTCGGGCCGCGGCCGATCTCGTCCGGGATGTGCGGGTCAGTACCGGGGCGATGCTCGCCGAGGCGGCGATGCTGCCTGCCGAGCGCTGGTCCACGATGGTCAGCGCGCTCGCCGGCTGGCGGCATCCCGCCTGGTTCACCCTGCACCGCGCCCGGCGTGAGCTGGAGACCCATCATGTGGATCTCGATCTCGGCTACACCCCGGCCGACTGGCCCGTCGACTACGTCGCCTGGGGTCTCGACGCCACGGTCGCCACGATGACCACCCGAACCGTCGGCCTGGCGCGCGTCGAGGCCACCGACCTCGGCCGCGTCTGGATCCTCGCCCCGACCGGCGCCACCGTCACCGGCACGGGCCATGCCCTGCTGGCCTGGCTCGCCGGCCGCGCCGGTCCGTCCGCCCTCCGGTCGGACGGACCCCTGCCGACACCGCCGCCCTGGCCGCTCCCGCCGTATCCGGCTTGGCCCTGAGCCGCCCGATCCTGGGGCGGCCACGGGCCGTCAGCCGTCCACGGCGACGGGATGGGCGGCGTCCAGGCTCGCGGTGGGGCAGCGGTCCGCGACGGCTTCGGCCCGGGCCGGCGGCGCTCCGGTCCGCGGCCGCCCTGCTGCTCGGCGCCACGACCCTGCGCCTGCGGGACGCCTGACCACGCACGCTCTCTCCGGGAGGGCGGCCGTTTTCGTCTACCCGGTCAGGTCGATCTGACCGGGTAGACGAAAACGGACGAGGGGTACCCGGCCCGCGCGTCTCAGGCGGGCCCCGGCTGGGCGCGGGCGCGGCACAGTTCGACCAGCCGTTCCAGCGCCGGGACCGGGCGGCCGCTGTGGGTCGCCATGAGGGTGACGGCGACCAGCGCGTCGATGGCCAGGATCGGCTGCGCGCCGGGCGAGTCCGGCGCGACGAGGCCGCCCACGTGGTTGACCTCGTCCGCGAGGGCCTCCAGGCGGGGGTCGTCGCGGTCCCAGCCCGCCGCCCGGTCGCAGGTCAGGTACAGCGCCTGGAAGGCGGGTTCGTCGAACATGGCGCGCTTCTGCTGGGCCCAGCCCGGCACCTGGTCCGGGTACTGCGCCATCAGCAGGATCCAGGTGTCGCGCTCGGTGCTGACCGTCTCCCGGCTGACGCCGAGCTGCTGCAGGCGGTCGAGCAGGTCCGCGACCTCCTGCGGCAGGAAGAGCCGGTCGCCCGCCGCCAGGGAGGCGATCCGGCTGCGGCGCCGCTTCAAGTCCCTGATCTGCGCCTTCAGCTCGTCGTCGATGGCCGCCACCGAGGCGGAGAACTGCGCGGGCGCGGCGCCCATCAGCTCCTCGATCCTGGCCAGCGGCACCCCCGCGTCCGACAGGGTCCTGATCCGTACCAGGGTCACGATCGCGTCCGCGTCGTAGCGGCGGTAACCCGAGGTGTCGCGCGGCGGTTCGGGCAGCAGGCCCCGCTGGTGGTAGTGGCGGATGGCTCGCACGGTCACGCCCAGATAGGCCGCGACCTGGCCGATCGTCAACATCGACAGTCCCCCGCACACTCGTCGCACAGACCGCTTGACCTTGACCCTGCGTCAGGGTCGGACGCTCTACCCATGAACACGACGACGACGTATCGACAGGCCGCCGAATCCCTCTTCGCCGCCCCCGCCGCGATCTCCGCGACCGGGCTGCGCAAATCCTACGGCGAGCAGCTCGTCCTGGACGGCATCGACCTGACGGTCGCGGCCGGCACGGTCTTCGCCCTCCTCGGTCCCAACGGGGCCGGCAAGACGACCACCGTGCAGATCCTCTCCACGCTGATCGCGGCCGACGCCGGCGAGGCGCAGGTGGTCGGGCACGACCTGACCGCGGAGGTGCGGGACGTGCGGGCCGCGATCGGGGTCACCGGCCAGTTCTCGGCCGTGGACGGCCTGTTGACCGGGCGGGAGAACCTGATCCTGATGGCGGACCTGCACCACCTCGGCCGCCGCGAGGGCCGCCGTCGCGCCGACGAGCTGCTGGACAGGTTCGACCTGGTCGACGCGGCGAAGAAGCCGATCGCGAGCTACTCGGGCGGCATGAGGCGGCGGCTCGACCTGGCCATGACGCTGATCGCGGACCCGCGGCTGATCTTCCTCGACGAGCCGACCACCGGCCTGGACCCGCGCAGCCGCCGTGACCTGTGGGCGATCATCCGCGGCCTCGTCGCCGACGGGGTCACCGTCTTCCTGACCACCCAGTACCTGGAGGAGGCGGACCGACTCGCGGACCGGATCGCCGTGTTGGACCGGGGAAAGCTGGTCGCCGAGGGCACCCCGGCCGAGCTCAAGCGCCTGGTCCCCGGCGGCCACGTCACGCTCCGCTTCGCCGACGAGGCCCGGCTCGCCGAGGCCGCCCTGGTCCTCCCGGTGATCGCCAGGGACGACGACGCGCTGACCCTGCAGATCCCGGGCGACGGCGGCGTCGGCTCCCTGGAGACCCTGCTCGGCCGGCTCAGGGCCGCGTCGATCCAGGTCGAGGAGCTCACGGTGCACACCCCCGACCTCGACGACGTCTTCCTCGCCCTCACCGGCGACCGCCACGCCTCCGCCTGAACCCGCCCCCGTACCCCCGCCGACCGCAGCACCGCCGAGAAGGAGACCATCCGATGAGCGCCCTGACCGCGACCCGCCAGCACGCCCTGACCGACACCGCGACCCTGCTGCGCCGCAACCTGCGGCACACCCTGCGCTACCCGTCCATGACCCTCGGGTCCGTCTTCGGCCCGGTGATCATGCTGGTGCTGTTCGTCGCGGTCCTGGGCCGGACCCTCGGCGCCGGGCTCGTGTCGGCCGGCGGTCACCATGGCGGGTACGTCGACTACCTCGCCCCCGGCATCATCGTCATGGCCGTGGCCTCGGGCAGCATGGCCACCGCGGTGGCGGTCTGCGTCGACATGACCGAGGGCATCGTCGACCGGTTCCGCACCATGCCCATCGCCAGGGTCTCCATCCTGACCGCGCATGTGATCAACAGCGTGCTGACCACGGTGGTCAGCACCGCCTCGGTGATCGCCGTGGCGATGCTGCTGGGCTTCTCACCCGACGCCGGGCTGCGCGGCTGGGCCGCCGCCGCGGGACTGCTCCTGCTGCTGACCTTCGCGCTGACCTGGCTGGCCGTCGCCATCGGACTGGTCTCGGGCACCCCGGAGGCCGCGAGCAACAGCCCGATGCTGATCGTCTTCCTCCCCTTCGTCGGCAGCGCCTTCGCCCCGGCGGGCGGGATGCCGGTCGGCGTCCGGCAGTTCGCCGAGTACCAGCCGTTCACGCCCGTCATCGAGACGGTCCGGGGTCTGCTGACCGGCAGCCCGACCGGGCACAACGCGGTGATCGCCGTCGCCTGGTGCTTCGTGATCGCCGCGGGCGGCTACGCCTGGGCCCGCGCCGGATTCCGTCACAACCGGGCCCGCTGACGCCCGGCAGTCGCACATGCGAGAAGGCCGGCCCCGAGGGGTCGGCCTTCTCGCATTGCGGAGCCTGGGGAGCAGGCGACGAGCACGTCCTCGGTAGCATGCGCGCACGGTTCCGCGCGCAGGCTCGAGCGCGCCCGGTCACGATTTGGCAATGGTTTTCATTCTGTCTCGACGGAGGGCTGGCAATGAAAACGATTTCCATCTAGCGTGAAGGGGTCGGCCCGCACCGGGCCGGTGTCACAGCGGCTCCGGAGGAACCCCCCATGCGCGCGCCCGTCCCGACCACGTCCGCCCGCCGTCGTGCCCGCCGGATCGCGCGGGGTGCGGCGGTGCTCGCCTTCGGAGCCGTGGTCAGCGGCTGCTCCACCGCCCACTCGTCGGCCCCCTGGGGTGACGCCGCCCGAGGCACGGTCGTCAAGGTGGTCGCGGCCGAGAACTTCTGGGGCAGCATCGCCGCCCAACTCGGCGGCAGACACGCGCAGGTGACCAGCGTCATCGCCAACCCCGACACCGACCCGCACTCCTACGAGCCCACAGCCGCCGACGCACGGGCCGTGGCGGACGCGCAGTACGTGCTCGTCAACGGCATCGGCTACGACGCCTGGGCGGACAAGCTGCTCGCGGCCAACCCGGCGCGCGGCCGGGCGGAGTTGAAGGTCGGCGACCTGGTCGGCGTCCAGCCGGGAGGAAACCCGCACCGCTGGTACGCGCCCGCCGACGTGCAGCGGGTGATCGAGCAGATCACCGCCGACTACAAGCGGCTCGACCCCGCCGACGCCCGCTACTTCGACCAGCAGAAGCAGACCTTCGAGACGCAGTCGCTCGCCGACTACGACCACCTCGTCGCCAAGATCCGGGCGACCTACGCGGGCACCCCGATCGGCGCCTCGGAGTCGATCGTCAGCCCGCTCGCGGAGGGGCTCGGGCTGAAGCTGCTGACGCCGGCCGCCTTCCTGGGGGCGATGAGCGAGGGCGCCGACCCGACGGCCGCGGACAAGGCCCTGATCGACCGGCAGATCGCGGCCCGGCAGATCAAGGTCTACGTCTACAACAGCCAGAACTCCACCCCCGACGTCGTGGCCCAGGTCAATCTGGCCAGGGCGGAGGGTATCCCGGTCGCCACCGTGACCGAGACGCTCGTGCCGGCGAACGCCACGTTCCAGCAGTGGCAGACCACTCAGCTCCTCGGCCTGGAGAAGGCGCTGCACCAGGCCACGGGGAGGTGACGCGGGTGCTCCCGATCCCGCCGAACGCCACCGCGACCACCGCCACGGCCCCGGACGTCGGGGCGACGTCCGATCCTGTGCTGCGACTTCGCGGCGCGGCGGCCCGTGTCGGCGGGCGGACCCTCTGGTCCGGGGTCGATCTCGACGTCCTGGCAGGCGAGTTCGTCGCCGTGCTCGGGCCGAACGGGGCGGGCAAGTCGACGCTGGTCAAGGTGCTGCTGGGGCTGCTGCCGGCCGCCGAGGGCGAGATACGCGTGCTGGGCCGTCGCCCCGGCGAGTCCGGCGGCCGCGTCGGCTACCTGCCGCAGCGGCGCAGCTTCGACCCCGGCCTGCGGATCAGAGGCGTCGACATCGTGCGGATGGGCCTGGACGGCGACCGCTGGGGCGTCCCGCTGCCCTGGGGCCGGAACCGGCGCGCGCAGCGCGACCGGGTCGCCGAGGTGATCGAGCTGGTCGGCGCGAGCGCGTACGCGGACCGGCCGATCGGGCAGTGCTCGGGCGGCGAGCAGCAACGGCTGCTGATCGCGCAGGCGCTGGTCAGACGACCCGAGGTGCTGTTGCTCGACGAGCCGCTGGACAGCCTTGACCTGCCCAACCAGAGCGCGGTCGCCGCGCTGGTCGGCCGGATCTGCCACCAGGAGCACGTCGCGGTCGTCATGGTGGCGCACGACGTCAACCCGATCCTGCACCACCTGGACCGGGTGGTGTACCTCGCCGAAGGCGGCGCGGTGAGCGGGCCGCCCGGCGAGGTCGTCAACTCCGAGACCCTGTCCCGCCTCTACCGCACCCCGGTGGAGGTGCTGTCCACCCGCGACGGCCGCCTGGTGGTCGTCGGACAGCCGGAGGCCCCCTCCGTCCACGCCGACCGCCGTCGGCCCGGCCGTCGCCAGGGGAGTTGACGTGGGGTCGACGTCCTTCTCCTGGAACCTGCCGGCCGACTTCCAGCAGATGTGGTCCTACGCCTTCATGGTCAACGCCTTCCGCGCGGGGGCGGTCGTCGCCGTGGTCTCCGGCGCGGTGGGCTGGTTCGTGGTGCTGCGGCGGCAGACCTTCGCCGCGCACACCCTGTCCGTGGTGGCCTTCCCCGGCGCGGCGTTCGCGACCCTGGCCGGATTCGCGCTGAGCCTGGGCTACTTCGGCTTCGGCCTGGCCGCCGCCCTGGTCGTCGCCGCACTGCAACGCGGCGACAGCAGGGCCCGCGGCGGGGAGTCCGCCGCCGTCGGCGTCGTCCAGGCCTTCCTGCTGGCCTGCGGTTACCTGTTCATGGCCCTCTGCAAGGGACTGCTGGAGGGGCCGCAGGCGCTGCTCTTCGGCAGCTTCCTCGGTATCACCGACGGTCAGGTCGTGCTGCTGGCCGTCGCCGGGCTGGTGGTGCTCGCGGCGCTGGCCGTGGTCGGCCGGCCGCTGCTGTTCGCCTCCGTCGACCTGGACGTCGCCGCCGCGCTCGGGGTCCCGGTGCGGGCCCTGTCGACGGTCTTCCTGGTGCTGCTGGGCGCGACCACGGCCGAGGCCGCCCAGATCACCGGCGCGCTGCTGGTCTTCGCGCTGATGGTGCTGCCCGCCGCCACGGCGCAGGCACTCACCGCCAGGCCCGCCCACGGTCTGCTGCTCGCGGTGGCCGTCGGCTTCGCCGTCACCTGGACGGGGCTGATCGCCGCGTACTACTGGAACTATCCACTCGGATTCTTCGTGACCAGCTTCGCCTTCGCGCTCTTCCTGCTCGCCCACGGCTTCCGCGCGCTCCGTTCGGCGGCCGGTCGCGGACGCGTCGGGCCCGTGACGGCGGGTGCGGCATGATCCTGCTCGCCGCCGACGGCACGTCGGCCGTCCCCGCGCTCTCCGCCGTCTCGATCTGGGGGCAGCCGTTCTTCCAGCACGCCCTGCTGGCGGGCACGTTCATCGCGCTCGCAGCCGGCCCGGTCGGCTACTTCCTGGTGCTGCGCGCCCAGGTCTTCACCGCCGACGCGCTGAGCCATGTCGCCTTCACCGGCGCGATGGCCGCTCTGGCCACCGGGTTCGACCTGCGCCTGGGCCTCTTCCTGGCCTGCGTCCTGGTCGCCCTGCTGCTGGGCGGGGCGGGCCGCCGCGGCAGGCCGGACGACGTGCTGACCGGGAGTGCCTTCGCCTGGATCCTGGGCCTCGGCTCCTTCTTCCTGACCCTCTACACGGCCTCGGCCAGCGGGCTCGGCAACGGCGGGGCCGGCACCTCCGTCCTCTTCGGCTCGATCTTCGGCCTCGACGGCGGCAGCACTCTGCTCACCGTGCTGGTCGCCGCCGTGATCGCGGGGGCGGTGCTGCTGATCGCGCGTCCGCTGCTGCTGGCCACCCTCGACGAGGGCGTGGCCGCGGCCCGGGGTGTGCCGGTGCGCGTGCTCGGGGCGGTGTTCCTGGTCCTGGTCGGGGTCACCGCGGGCGAGGCCACCCAGGCGGTCGGCTCGCTGCTGCTGCTCGGCCTGTTGGCGGCCCCCGCCGGGGCCGCGGTCCGGCTGACCGACCGTCCGTTCCGCGGCCTGGCGCTGGCCGCCGCGCTGGCGGTCGGCGAGATGTGGGCGGGGCTGGCTGCGGCGGCCTGGATCCCGCGCTGCCCGCCGAGCTTCGCCGTCATGGCCGCCGCCACCCTCGTCTACGCGGCGGCCCACCTGCGCGGATCTAGAGCAGCCGCGTGTCGCCCTGGGCGGCGAGGAGTTTCCGCAGCAGGACGGTGAGCTGCTCCCGCTCCTCCGGAGAGAGGACCGCGACCAGACGTTCCTCGTTGCGGACGTGGCCCAGCACGATGTCGTCGACCAGCCGCCTGCCCGCCGGGGTGAGGCCGATCAGCACCGCGCGCCGGTCCGTCGGGGACGGCCTGCGCTCGACCAGCCCCTTGGCGGCCAGCCGGTCGACCCGGTTGGTGATCGCCCCGGAGGTCACCATCGCGGACCTGAGCAGGGCGCCCGCGTTCAGCTCGTAGGGCTCGCCCGAGCGGCGCAGCGTGGCCAGGACGTCGAACTCGGAGACGTCGAGGCCGTGTTCGGCGAAGTACTCGCGCAGGGCCGTCTCGACGTGGGCATGGAACCGCTTGATCCTGCCGATCAGCGCCATGGGGCCGGTCGCGATCTCGGGCCGGGCCGCCTTCCACTGGTCGACGATGTCGTCGACGGCGTCGCGCAGCGGCGCGGCGCCCTCTTCCTCCGGCACGATGCGCCTCCCTCTCGAACCCCGGATGTCTCAACATTAAGATACTTGACGTTCGCAGGCTCCGGGCGCAGAATTTATCTCAACGTTCATATAGTCAACGTTGGGGTGATTGCGGTGGGGACGACGGCGAGGACGGCAAGGGCCACGAAGACGCGCGGCGGCCGGATCGGTGTGGCGGTCACGGCGGCGCTCGCGCCGGCGATGTGGGGCACGACGTACCTGGTCACGACGCAGGTGCTGCCGGAGGGGCGGCCGCTGCTGCTCTCCGCGACGCGGGCGCTGCCCGCCGGTCTGCTGCTGCTCCTGCTCGGCAGGAAGCTGCCGCGCGGGCGGTGGTGGGGGCGGGTGGCCGTGCTCGGGATGCTGAACATCGGCCTGTTCTTCCCGCTGGTCTTCTTCGGCGCCTACCACCTGCCCGGTGGCGTGGCCTCGACGATCGGCGCGATCCAGCCGCTGCTGGTCGCCGGGTTCGGGATCGGTGTGCTGGGCGTGCGGCCGGGGCGGCGGGCCGTCGTCGCCGGGCTGGTCGGCGTGGTCGGCGTCGGGCTGCTGGTGCTGAAGGCCGGCGCCGCGCTGGACGGCGAGGGGGTCGCCGCGATGGTGACTGCGATCGTGCTGATGGCGATGGGGACGGTGCTGATCCGCCGCTGGGGCATGCCGGAGGGGGCCGGCTTGGTCGATCTGACGGCGTGGCAACTGGTCGCGGGCGGGCTCTTCCTCGCGCCGCTCGCCGCTCTGGTGGAGGGCGTGCCGCCCGCGCCGACCGGCGCGAACCTGCTCGGCTTCGCCTATCTCGGGCTTTTCGGCACCGCCCTGGCGTACGTCCTGTGGTTCCGCGGCATCGGGCGGCTGGGCGCGGGCCCCGCGTCCTTCCTCGGGCTGATCAATCCGCTGGTCGCGACGGTGGGCGGACTGGTCGTGCTGCACCAGACGCTGACGGGCTGGCAGGTGCTGGGGCTGGTGCTGGCGCTGGGCGCGATGCTGGTCGGCCAGGCTCCGGCGCGCCGGCGGCCGGCACCGTCACCCGAGGGGGCTCCGGCGCCGGTCGCCGTCGGCGGAGCGGCGCGCGAGGCGCACGAGGCGCACGACGGGCGCCGGGCGGCCGCGACTCAGCCGCGCTTGCCCGCCGCGTAGCCGCGCAGGAACAGCGCCTCGGCGAGCGAGAGCCGCTCCAGCTCCTGCGGCGAGACGCTCTCGTTGACCGCGTGGATCTGCGCGTCCGGCTCGCTGAGGCCGATCAGCAGGATCTCCGCCTCCGGGTAGAGGGTGGCCAGGGTGTTGCAGAGCGGGATCGAGCCGCCCTGGCCGGCGATCTGCAGCTCCTCGCCCGGGTAGGCGACGCCCATGGCCTCCGCCATCGCCGCGTAGGCGGGGCTGCCGGTGTCGGCGCGGAACGCCTGGCCCTGGCCGCGCGGGGTCACCTCGACCCGTGCGCCCCAGGGGGCCGCTGCCGTCAGATGGGCCGTGAGCGCCTCCTCCGCCTCGGCGGCGTCCAGGCCCGGCGGCACCCGCAGGCTGACCAGGGCCTTGGCCTCGGCCTGGACGGACGGCGTGGCGCCGACGATCGCCGGGCAGTCGATGCCGAGCACGGTCACCGCGGGCCGCGCCCAGATGCGGTCGGCGACGGTTCCGGTGCCGATCAGGCCCACCCCGTCCAGCACCTTGGCGTCCGCACGGAAGGCGGACTCCTCGTACTGCAGGCCCTCCCAGCCCTGCCGCGCCTGCTCCTCCAGGCCGCGCACCGCGGTCGCGCCGGTCTCGTCGCGCAGCGAGTCGAGCATCCGGATCAGCGCGGCGAGCGCGTCCGGTGCGGCGCCGCCGAACTGACCCGAGTGCAGGTTCCCGCCGAGGGTCTTCACGCCGACCTCGACCATCGTCATACCGCGCAGCGTGGCCGTCACCGTCGGCAGGCCGACCCTGAAGTTGCCGGTGTCGCCGATCACGATCGCGTCGGCGGTGAGCAGCTCGGGGTGCGCCTCGGCGTAGCGTTCGAGACCGCCCGTGCCCTGCTCCTCCGAGCCCTCCACGATCACCTTGACGGTGACCGGCACGCCGCCCTCGGCGCGCAGCGCCCGCAGCGCGGTGAGGTGCATCAGGAAGCCGCCCTTGCAGTCGGCGGAGCCGCGCCCGTACCAGCGTCCGTCCCGCTCGGTCAGCTCGAACGGCGGCGAGACCCAGGCCTTCTCGTCCAGCGGCGGCTGCACGTCGTAGTGCGCGTACAGCAGCACCGTCGGCGCGCCCTCGGGGCCGGGCAGCAGCCCGTAGACGGACTGCGTCCCGTCCGGCGTGTCCAGCACCGCGACCTCGTCGAACCCCTCCGCGCGCAGCGCGTCGGCGACCCAGGTGGCCGCCTTCTCGCACTCGCTCACGGGGAACTGCCGCGGGTCCGCGACCGACCGGTACGCGACGAGCTCGGCCAACTCGTCCTTGGCGCGCGGCATCAGCGCGGCGACGGCCTGCGCGAGCGGGGTCGGGTCTTCGAGGCCGGCGGGGTGTGCCTGGGGCATGAGGTGCGCTCCTTGTGGGTGCGACGGCGGAACTCAGTTCGAGGATCAGCCTAGGGCGCGCCGGTGGAGGCGGGACGCAGGGAAGAAGATAGTAGCCATGTACTTCATCTCCATGTACTGTATCTCTCATGAGCAACGCACCGAAGGGCCCGACGCCCGGCTTCCTGGTCTGGCGGCTCTCGCTCAAGTGGCGAGTGGCCGTCGACCGGGCGGTCGCGCCGCTGGGGCTCACCCACGCGAAGTACTCGCTGGTCTCCTCGCTCTACGGCATGCAGCTGGCCGGACGGCGCCCCAGCCAGCGGGAGCTCGCCGACCACACCGGTCTGGAGCCGCTGTACGTGTCCAAGCTGGCCCGTTCGCTGGAGTCGGACGGACTGGTCGAGCGGGTGCGCGACGAGGTGGACACGCGGGCCGTCCGGCTCGCGCTCACCGAGCGCGGGACCGGGACGGCGCAGCAGGCCGTCGAGGTGGTGCGGCGGCTGCACGAGGAGCTGCTGGAACCGCTCGGCGGGCTGTCCGGAGAGCGCACCGGGGCCTTCGTCGCGGAACTGACCGCGCTGCTCGACGTACCGATCGGGATCGACAACGCCTACGAACCGAACGCATCGAACACATCGAACGTCTCGCACGAGGAGAAGTCATGAACGCCGTCGCACCCACGCTCACCCCCCGCATCATCGGCGAGGTCGAGAGCGCCCACCTGGCCCACCTGCGCCTCACCCTGGCCCCCTACGGGATCGACCGTGAGCGGTCCATCGCCCTGAACGCGACCGCGGCAGGCGACGGTGTCGCCGAGGTCGACGCCCTGGTGCGGCGGCTGGTCGGCGGGCTGAAGATCACCCCCGAGCAGGCGCACGAGGCGGTCGCCGCGCTGGTCGCCGACGGCCTGCTCGCCTCCGAAGGCGAGGACCGGGTCCGGGCGACCGAGGCCGGACAGACGCTCGTCGCGGAGGTCGGCGCCGTGGCCGCAGGCGTGATCGCCGGGGCCTACGGCGGTGTCCCGGAGGCCGATCTGGCCGTGGCCGCGCGGGTGCTGACCGAGATCACCGATCGGCTGAACGAGCAGCTCGTCGCCCGCCTGGAGCAGCGGAACGCCGCCGCCTGAGCGTCGTGTCACCTTTCCGGCGCCCCGCCTGTCCATGCTGGTGAACGGATGGGACCGGCTGGAAGGTGAGGCGACCATGGGCGACGCGGAGATCGTGGTGACCGGCGGGACGGGCGTGCTGGGCCGGGCCGTGGTCGCCCGCCTGCGGGAGCGCGGCGAGGCGGTCCGGGTGCTCAGCCGCAGGGAGCGTCCCGCGGACGCCGAGCCGGGGCTCGGCTGGGCGAGGGCGGACCTCTCCACCGGCGAGGGCGTGGACGCGGCCCTCGCCGGAGCCGCCGCCGTGGTGCACTGCGCCACCGGTTTCGGCGGCGACCAGGAGGCCACACTCATGCGGAACCTGGTCGCGGGCGCCCGTCGGGCGCCCGGCGTGACGGCGCCTCACCTGGTGTACGTGTCGATCGTCGGCGTCGAACGGATCCCCTTCGGCTACTACCGCGCGAAGCTGGCGGCGGAGGAACTGCTCAGCCGGTCGGGCCTGCCGTGGACCGTTCAGCGGGCCACCCAGTTCCACGACCTGCTGCGCGCCCTGTTCGCCGCGACGGCCAGGGCCCCGCTGATGGTCGTCCCCGACCTGCGCTTCCAGCCGGTCGACGTGCGGGACGTCGCCACCCGCCTCGCCGAACTGGCCGTCGCCGCGCCTCTCGACGGCTGGGCCCTCGACATCGGCGGCCCGGAGACCCGCACCGCCCCCGACCTGGCCCGCGCCTACCTCGCCGCGACCGGCCGCCACCGGCCGCTCCTGCCCTTCCGCCTGCCCGGCCGCACCTTCTCGGCCTTCCGCGCGGGCGGCAATCTGGTGCCCGGCGAGCCCTACGGTCACATCGCCTTCGGCCAGTACCTGTCCGAACTTCCCGCCCCGCGCAGCCTGCCCTACCGCAACCGCCAGGGCTGACCCGCGGACGCGGTCACGGCGTGTCCGCGCCGAGCTCCCGGCGGAGCAGGTCGCGGGTGCGGGAGTCGAAGCGGGCGCCGGGGTCGAGAGTCGAGAGGATCCGGCCGTCCGCCGAGAACCCCTCGATCGCCGGCGCGGTCGGCCGATACGGGCTGCCGGGGGCGCCACACGACGACGGCGAGACCGTGCCTCGGGTCTAACGCGGATCGCGCAGACGCCGGTGCAGGGAGCGGGCCAAGGCGGACATGACGTCACGGTAGGTCGGTCCGGTCCGCCGGGCCAGGGGGCGTCACACGCCCCGGTTCACCAGGGGGAGGGAGCCGGCGGGGCGACGACCGTGGGCCGGTCGGCGCAGGTGATGGTGTTCGGCAGCTCCCACGGGGCGAACCACGGACCGGTCGTGCCGCCGCCGGTGTTGCCGCCGAGGTCGGTCAGCGAGAACTCCGAGCCGGCCGGGGTGAAGTGGAACGAGCCGCAGTTGTTGACGCCCACCGCGCCGACGTTGCGGGCGACCACGTGTCGGAAGGTGGCGTTCCCCGCGGCGCGGGCGCTGACGACGTCGGTGCCGGTGCCGTCGACCTTGATGTCGCGGAAGTGGACGTCGGTGATGGAGTAGAGGTCCTTCACCGGCCAGTCCGCGACCAGCATGATCGCGTTGTAGGTGTTGTCGAGGAAGTTGTCGCCGACCACCTCCACGTCGGCGTCGATGTTCCGCTCCAGGGCGTAGAACCAGATCGCGCCGAGGCCGATGTTCCAGTTCAGCTCGTACGTCCCGGCCCTGACGGTGGTGTTGTCGGTGATCCACAGGTGACCGGTGAACGCCTGCGCGCCGAAGCGGGAGCCGACCTGGATCGCGCTGCCCTCCCGGATCGGGTCGGCGACCAGGTTGTCCGACAGCGTGTTGTCCGTTCCGCCGTAGACGGCGAGGCCGTTGGCGAGCACGGGGGTCTGCACCGTGTTGTGGTCGATGGTGTCGTCGGCGTCCTCGGCGGTCTCCGACCACAGCGCGATGCCGTCGTCGCCGGTGTTCCGCACGAAGTTGTTGCGGACGACCGAGTCCGTCACCCCGCTGTGGAAGTTGACGCCGTCGGCGATCTGGTCGGCGATCTGGTTGTTCGTGATGGAGAGGTTGTGCATCGGGCCGTCGAGCCAGATGCCGACCTTGGTGTGGTGCAGGTAGAGGCCGTCGATGCTGGAGTCGCTGAACGCGCCGCCGATGGCGTTGACCTGGTCGGTGTCGATCCGCTCGCGCACGTCGCCCTCGACGGCGAAGCCGGAGAGGTGCACGTTGTGGCTGCCGCCCGCGCTCGCGTCCTTGCCGTAGAAGCCGACCCCGGTGTGCACGCTGCCGTCCGGAGAAGGCGTGGCCAGGGTGACCTGGTGGCCCTTGATGACCGTGTACCAGCTGCCGGCGCCCTCGATCGTCACGTCGTCGACCAGGATGTGCCGGTTGACCTGGTAGGTCCCCGGCGGGATGTAGACCTTCAGGTGCGTCCGCCTGGCGAAGGCGATCGCCGCGTCGACGGCGTCCGCGGAGTCCCGGCGGCCGGTCGGGTCCGCGCCGAAGGCGAGCACGTTCGCGGCGAGGAGGTCGATCTTCGGCGCGGCCACGAGCTGCGAGTCCATCAGGTCGACGGTGGTGGTGACGGCGTCGGCACTCCGCGGCACGGCGAGCCTGACCGTCTCGCCCGCCCGGTAGGTGCGGCCGAGCAGCAGGCGCTGCTCGTCGTAGAAGTGGTTCGGCCGGAAGGGCTTGGCGACGACCGGCGCGGGCGTGGTCTGGTCCGGCACGCACGAGCACTCGGTGATCCACCAGTCCGGGTGCAGCAGGTCCGCGTTGGGGTCGTTGGTGAACGGGTACTCGTTGTAGAGCCAGGCGTACTGCGAGGTCAGCGCCATCGTGGCCCGGTGGTGTCCGTCCACGCTGACGTCCAGCGGCGCGGTGAGCCCGCCGCCCGCGGGGGCGTCGGGAAGGCTGTAGCGGACGGTGATCGCGTTCGCGTCCCTGGGCAGGGTGAACTCGACGTACTGACCCGGCGTCAACTGCACGGCGCTGCGGCCGGACGCCTCGGCGGCGAGGGTGTAGGCGTCGCGGCCGGGGCCGATGACGGTTCCGTCGGTGGCCGCCTTCTCGGCCTCCTGCTCGACGAAGCCGAGGTCCGCGCCGCGGCCGGCGACCAGGGCCGGGTCGAGCTCGGCCCGGGTGACGACGGGCGTGGCGGGGCCGGTGGTCGCGGCCGTAGGGGTGGCGGCTCTCGCGGTGATCGCGCCGCTGAGCGCGAGGCTCAGTCCGGCGGTGGCCGCGGTCAGCGCGGCCAGGGTGCTGCGTGACATCGCATGCTCGTTTCTCTGGGCGGGGGGAGGGAGTGCGTGCGGACGCGCGAAACGAGGCGAGAGTAGGGCGTATCGGAGCCTGTTAACAAGACTTGCGCGGAATACTTTCGTCCGGCAGTACCAAAGATTCTCATCACTGTAGATTTCTTGCGTCACCCAGCTCGTCCGGCGCCCCCTGTCGCGCGTGCCCGAAGCGCTGGATACTCACAGGCGGCGAGGGGGGCAGGGATGGGCATGCTGTGGCGCGGGGTCACCGCGCGGACCGGGGCGGCGGGGACGCGGTGGCTGCGGCCGGTGCGGTGGATCTGGCGGCCGCCGGAGCGGGGCCTGCCGGACGCGCTGCGCCTGCGTCGGCTCTCCGCCTGGACCGCCCGGCGGCTCGCTGGCGCGCTCGCGCTGGCGGCGCTCGTGCTCGCGCTGCTCGGGAGCTCAGGAGCGGCGCCGGCCTGGCTCGCGCCGGTGCCGCTGCTGCTGGACCTCGTCCTGTGGCGGGTGCTGCCGCGCCCGCTCCGGCTGGCCGTGCGCACCGCCGGGCTCGCCGAGGAGACCAGGAGGCTGAACACGCTGATGGGCTCCTGGGGCCCCAAGCTGGAGTTCGACCCCGACCTCGGTCACGCGGGCAGGCCGCTGCCCGAGGTCTCCGACCCCGCACTCGCCGCGTTCGGCGCGGAGTGCCAGGCGGCCCCGCTGCCGCGCCTGCTCGCCGAGGAGGCGGGGACCCGGCGGCCGGGCCCGGAGTTCGACGGCTGGCTCCGGTTCGGGAAGCTCAGATGGGCCGGGGGTTCGCTGGTGCTGGTCGGGGGCGGATCCACGCTGGTCGAGGTCGACCTGACCGATCCGGACCCGGGTCCTCGCCCCCGGCCCTGGAGGCGGTCCCGGTCGACGCTGCCGGACCGCCCGACGGAACTGGTGCTGCTGCGCGAGCGGCGGCCAGGACGGGGCCGGGGCCTTGAGGTCCGCGTGCTGCTGCTCGACGCCGGCGGGCGGCGGCTGCTGACGATGCCGGGGATCGGCCTGGACGAGACGCAGCTGCGGAAGGTCGCCTCCGCGGCCCGGCTCTCCTACAGCCGGTACACGTTCCTGCTGCCCTGGGAGGCGCCCGGACGCGGCCTGGCCGCCAGGCTCTTCCCGCCGCGTCGCGGTCACGTCCGGATCGGCGGCCCGGTCGCGGTGACCGCTGCGGCGACCAGGGAGACCGCGCGGACCCGGCCGACGAGACCCGCCGAAACCGACGGGGACATCGACAGGTTGACGCGGTGACCTCCGGCGCGGTGCGATGCCGCCCACACCTTCAGGAGGGCGCCATGAGCACACGCCGCGATTCCGTCTCCGTCCGCACGGAGATCGCCGCCACCCCGGACGCGGTCTGGGCGGCCGTCGCCGACGTGACGAGGATGGGCGAGTGGAGCCCCGAGTGCACCGGCGCGGTCTGGCGCGGGGAGCCGGCCGGGCCGGTGGTGGGCGCGCGGTTCCAGGGGCGGAACCGCAAGGGCGCCGTCCGCTGGAGCACCATGTGCCGGATCGTCGAGGCCGAGCCGGGGCGGGCCTTCGCCTGGGACGTCGACTGGGGTGTGCCGATCGCCCGTTGGACGTTCCGGATCACCCCGGGCGCGGACGGCGGTGCGACGGTCGTGGAGCAGTCCTGGCAGGACCGCCGCGGCCGGGTGATCGCCTGGCTCACCGAGGCCGCGCTCCGCACCGGCCGTCGCGTCGACTGGAACGAGACCACGATGACGGCGACGCTCGCCGCCCTCAAGCGCTCGCTGGAGACCGCGGACGTCTAGGGCTTCCGGCTACTGCTCTTCGAACTGCAGCCAGGAGCGGTGCCAGAGCAGGGCGCACTGCCGGTCGCAGCTCAGTCCGGCCAGCGGTTCGCCCAGACAGCGCAGGCCGTCCAGCTGGTACCACTCGCCGACCGGGTACTGCCAGCGCGGCAGCGCCCGCGGGCGGACCTCGCGGAGCACCGGCAGCCGCAGCCCGACGTAGCGGGCCATCGCCGCGTGGAACGGGACGCCGAGCAGCGTGCCGTCCGAGCCGAGCGTCTGCTGGATCTCCTGCAGGCTGCGGACGGTGGCGTGCCTGGTCGGCGTGGGCAGCGGGGCCGGGGCCTCGGCCGGGCGCAGCCACGCGTCGCGGAAGAGCAGCGCGCAGCCGAGTCCGCAGCCCTCGTCCTCCGGCCCCGCCCCGGCGCAGGTGCCGCCGCGCAGGGTGACCGTGCGGCCGATCCTGCGCATCCGGTAGTGATCGTCCATCATGCGCCGCACCACGTGCTCGACCTGGTACGTCCCGCCGCAGAAGGACCACTGGCTGCCGGTGAACCAGAGCCCGCCCAGCCGGTCGTCGGCGTCGAGCGTGGCCCGGATCTCCTCGGCGCCGAGCACCGTCACCCACGTGCCGACCGCGAACGCGGAGGCCGTGCCCTGGGCCGGCAGGCCCGACAGCCGCAGCCTCGCGTGCTCGCGGATCCGGCGGGTCGGCCGCAGCACGCTGAACGGGGGGCGGGCGTGGATCGGCAGGCCTTCGTACTGGCAGCGGGCCGCCTGCATCGAAAGCCGGTTCGCAGGCGGCCGCTGGACGGCGGGCGCGGGGCTGGGGGACTGGGGCATCGGACGACTCCTCGACGGCTGGGTCGGTGGGTACCGGCTCGCGCTGCCGATGGTAGCCAGCCGACTACGGATTGGAGTCATCCCTCGCCCTTTCGGGCGACGCCTTGTGTCGGTCGGTTGACCTCAGAAGGTGGGCTTGCTCGGCGGCAGGTGCGGGTCCTCCGGCTCGGTGAACTGGTCGCCCGCGCCGATGTACTCCTGGGTCTCCGAGGCGGGCAGCCTGACCGCCTGCGCCCAGTAGTAGATGACCAGGCTGAACAGGGCCACCAGGCCGATGTCCCACCACAGTCCGATGTTGTTGGTGGCGCCGCAGGACACCGTGGACGCCGGACCGGAGCTGCAGAAGCCGCCCTGCCAGGAGATCAGGCCGAGCCCGACCAGGTAGACCGGCAGCCACTGGGCCGCCCGCCAGTCCAGGTGCGGCGCCTTCGGGTTGAGCTTGAACGCCGTCGAGGCGCCCAGCAGCAGGTAGCCGAGCACGATGCCGATGCCGAGCCGCCACAGCGTGTCGAAGCCGGACCAGTAGATGATCAGGTTGGCCACGATGAAGGCGACGGGCGACCAGAAGTTGCCGCCGGGCAGCCGGTAGGGGCGCTCGCGGTCCGGGTCGTTCTTGCGCAGCGCTCCGAAGGCCAGCGGCGCGCCCGCGTACATCAGCACGCTCGCCGAGGTGATGAAGCCGACCAGCTTCTGCCAGGTCGGGAACGGCAGGAAGACGATCAGGCCCATGGCGAAGGCGAAGAAGAGGCTGAACCACGGAACACCGCGTTTGGTCGTCTTCTCGAAGATCTCCGGCACGTAGCCGTTGCGGGACAGCCCGTAGGAGACCCTGGAGGTCGCGGTGACGTAGATCAGGCCGGTTCCGGCCGGGGAGACGACCGCATCGATGTAGAGGATCGTGGCCAGCCAGCCGAGCCCGACCGTGGTGGCCAGGCCGGCGAACGGGCCCGCCTTTCCGGTGAAGGTCAGGTTGGCCCAGCCCTGGGCGAAGGCGCTGTGCGGCAGTGCCGCGATGAAGACGACCTGCAGCGCGATGTAGATGAACGCGCCGATGAAGATCGAACCGATCACCGCGCGGGGGATGTCGCGTTTGGGATTCGCGCTCTCACCGGCCAGTTGGTCGGCCTGCTCGAATCCCAGCAGGGCGAAGATGATTCCGCTGGTGCTCACCGCGGAGAGCACGCCCTTCGCGCCGAACGGGGAGAAGCCCTGGTAGCCGAAATTGCTTCCGTGGAAGTTGGTGATCGCGAGAGCCGCGATGGTCAGGAGCGGCACCCCGATTTTCCACCAGGTGGCCGCGCTGTTGGTGTGCGCGAGCACCTTGATGCCGAACCAGTTCACCAGCACGAAGAAGGCCATGAAAGCCACGGCCAGCGCGTATCCGGCGCCGGTCAGGTGGTTCTTCCCGGTCTGGATCCAGTCCGCGTGGACGCTCAGGTAGTTCAGTGAGGCCATGACCTCGATGGGGGCGACGGTCACGGCCTGCAGCCAGGAGAACCAGCCGAAGGACGCGCCGGCCGCTGTGCCGAACGCGTAGTGAGGGAATCGGCCCGTGCCGCCCGCCACCGGATAGGCGGCGCCGAGTTCGGCGTGCACGAAGGCCAGAATGGTGATGGCGACGGCGCCGATACCCCAGGAGACGAGAGCCGCGGTTCCGGCGGCCTGTGCTGCGAAGAGGGCGCCGAAGAGCCAACCTGAGCCGATGATGGACCCCACCGAGGTCCAGGTCAGTCCGATCAGCCCGATTTCACGTTTCAGGGCGTGCTGGGGCGTTCCGGAGGGGGCTGTCGACGTGGCCATGAGGGATCACCTTCGTTCCGACCGGGTCGGAGTCGGCGATATCGGTGAGCCGAAGGGTTGTTCGGCCCCCTGGATATCGGAGCCTGGCGACGACTGGCTTGTTGCACACGTTGGACAAGTCCAGCATAGGAGCGGAACGGCTCCTCGGCCGTTTCAGCGGGCACGGATCGGCGCTAGGGTCTTGATCGCCAGCGAGAGCGGGAAGGGGCGGCCCAGAATGCCAGCGGACGAGGCCGTGATCGGCTGCACCGGTCGGCTGCTCATCGGCACCCGTGGAATCGAAGGCCCGGGGGAGGTACTGGTGCGGGTGCGCGGGGGCACGGAGGCCTTCATGGCCTGGTCCGCGGAGCCGCTGCCGGTCGGGGCGACGGTGCTGGTGATCGAATCCAGAGGG
The DNA here is from genome assembly GCF_000744655.1 of Streptacidiphilus rugosus AM-16. Classification (NCBI taxonomy): domain Bacteria; kingdom Bacillati; phylum Actinomycetota; class Actinomycetes; order Kitasatosporales; family Streptomycetaceae; genus Streptacidiphilus; species Streptacidiphilus rugosus. The sequence goes on from NZ_JQMJ01000003.1 coordinate 757,917, forward strand.
GCGCGACAGGTCGACGTGATCGAGTGGGTCGATCCCCTCGACGCTCCTTGACGCGTGCAGCAGACTCGGCGCACGCGTTCCCGCAGCAGTCATCAGGCAGTACCAACGGAGGAGACGAGAAGGATGTTCGGTTACCGCGTTCCGGCCCCCGACGAGGCGATGTTGATCTCCGGCGGCAGGCGTGGGCTCGGGGGTGCACCGTTCCGCGTCGTCACCGGCCACGGCAAGTTCGTGCTGCCGGTCTTCCGCAAGACCCGCTTCCTGACCCTGGCCATGTGCGAGTCCGAGGTCGCGGAGACCTGTGTGACCCGCCAGGGCATCGCGCTGACCGTGCGCGCCGTGATCGCCTTCAAGGTCGGCAACGACCACGAGAGCATCGTCAACGCGGGTCAGCGCTTCCTGTCCGACCAGGACCAGATGTCCATTCTGACCGGCCGGATCTTCGCCGGTCACCTGCGTTCGATCATCGGCTCGATGACGGTCGAGGAGATCGTCACCGAGCGGCAGAAGCTGGCCACCGAGGTGCTGGAGACCTCGAAGCCGGAGATGGCCAGGATCGGCCTGATCGTCGACTCGCTGCAGATCCAGTCCATCGACGACGGCCAGACCGGCTACATCGCGGCCATGGCCGCGCCGCACAAGGCCAACATCCAGCGGGCCGCACAGGTCGCCCAGGCCGCCGCGACGCAGGCGTCCGCCGAGGCGGAGCAGGCCGCGGCGCGGAACCAGGCCGAGTACGCGCGGCAGACCGCCGTCGTCAAGGCGCAGTACACCGCCGAGATCGACCGCGCGCAGGCCCAGGCCGCGCAGGCCGGTCCGCTGGCCGCCGCGCACGCGCAGCAGGAGGTGCTGGAGGCCCAGACCGAGCTGGCCCAGCGTGCGGCGGAGCTGCGGCAGCAGCAGTTGGTGGCGGAGATCGTGAAGCCCGCGGAGGCGGAGGCCGAGCGGATCAGGGTGCTGGCCCTGGCCGAGGCCGAGCGGATGAAGATCCAGGCCGAGGCGGCGGCCTCGCACGACAGGGTCGCGCTGGACCGGATGCTGATCGACCAGCTGCCGCAGATCGTCAAGGAGGCGGCCGGCGGCCTGAAGGGCGCCAACGTCAACGTGCTCAACGGCGCGGACGGGCTGGGCGAGATCGCGGCCGGACTGGTCGGCCAGGGTCTGACGATCCTCGACTCGGTGCGCCGCAACCTCGGTGCGCCGCAGGGGCAGGAGGACGACAAGCCGGTCCGCAAGGAGCTGAACGGCGGTCAGATCAACGTCGACTGACGTCAAGTGACGGTGACGGTGCGGCTGTTGCGCGGTTGTGACAACGGCCGCACCGTTCCGGGATGAGTGCGGGGCACTCTCTTCCCAGACACCCGATCGAACGGATCGGACGAAGGATCGAGACTGCCTGAATCCTGGGGGACCCCGCCATGCGCGCTCGCCGCAACGTCGCCGCCATCGCCCTCGTCGCCGCCGTGACCGGCTGCGGGCTGCTGACCGCCTGCGGCCCGGACAAGGGCCACGCGGTGGGCGCCTCGCCCGCCGCCTCGTCCTCGTTCTCGGGTAAGGGTGCGAGTGCGGGTGCGGGCGGTGCGAGCCCGCAGCCGAGCGCGAGCGCGAACGGCTCCGGCAGCGGCTCCGGCGGGACGACGGCCGCGCCGGTCGCGCTGAACGGGACCGGCGGCACCCTGCTCACCATCAGCAACGGCACCAGCCACGTCCTGATGAACGGCGCCTCCGTCGACTTCGGCGTGACCGTCCGCGATCTGAACTGGTCGCCCGACGGCCGCAAGGCGATCTTCATCGACGGGAACGGCAACCTGGACAGCGCCAACCCGGACGGCAGCGGCCGGATCACGGTCGCCCGCAACCCCGGCAACCAGACCTGGTCCCACCCGACCTGGCAGGCCCCCGCGGACCGCGCGGAGTTCCGCGAGGTCAACATAGCCAAGATCTTCTTCGTCGCGAACGGCGGCGGCGTCACCCAGCTCATGAGCGTCCCGGCGGAGCGGGCCGACGGCGCCCCGGCCCTGCTGTCGCTCGGCAACTACGCCGGGGCGAACGTGGCGCAGCTGCCGCAGACGGGCAACATCTGGATCAACGGCGGCGGCGGGAACGGCACCACCGTCTACGCCAACACCGGCACGGGCGAGGTCTACCTGCGCGACGACTACATCCGTCAGCAGGGTGCGGCGAACACCAACGGCTCGGAGCCGGCCCTGATCCCCGGCACCGGGGGCGAGCCGGGCGGCATCGTCTTCGTCCGCTCCGTCGCCGGGCACGACCACGTGTTCGTCGAGGAGTTCACCAACTCCGGCCGCCCCGTGCGGGATCTCACCCCGAACGCGACCACCGACTACACCGAGCCCGCGGTCTCCCCTGACGGCCGCACGGTCGCGCTGCGCACGCCGAACGGCGTCGCCGTCGTCCCGCTCAACGGCTCCGCCGCGCCGCGCCCGGTCTCCACGACCCCCGGCCTGCCCGCCTACCGCTGAGCGTCCAGCTCCGCCTGAAGCGTCGTCAGGTGCGTCGTCGCGGCGTCGTCGTGGGGGAGGAACTCGACGACCTCGACGAAGCGGAAGAGCACCTGCGTGTCGGTCACCGCGTACTCGTAGTCGGCGAAGCCGACCACCGCGCCGGTGGTGCCGCGCGCGGTGCCGCGGTCCAGCACCTTGCGGCGGGCCTGCGGGCGGGCGAGGTAGGGGCAGACCATCGACGCGTAGAGCATGCAGGCGCGGTGTCCGGGGCCCTCCCAGGTGGGGGCCATATTCCGGTAGGGCCGCGACTCGGCCAGCGCCGCGCCGATCGCCTCCGACTCGGCTGCCCCGACGACCCGCCACACCGGCCCGGCCGGCATCGCGTCGCCGCAGACCGAGCAGAGCCGGTTCGTGGCGCAGTCCGCGCTCTTCGCGTAGTCGGTGCGCGCGAACCGGTGCTCGCCGTCCTCGAACGGCGTGATCGCGGGCACCGGATAGCCGCGCGGATCCTGCGGACGGGCGGCTATCTGCGGGGGCTTCGGCACGGCATCGAATCGCACCCCAGCACTATGCAGCCACCCCCGCCCCGCTGACCAGCCCGGCCGAAGCCCGCTCAGCTCGCCAGGGCCTGGGCGTAGAGGTCGGCGGCGGTGGCGTCGAAGACGATGCTGTAGGAGGTGTCGGCGGTGTCGCCGCCCTGCTGGTAGCCGCCGATGACGCCGATGACGCTGCCGGAGTCGTTCGCCGCGTCGTAGTCGGCGACCCAGGCCGTGCCGCTGGTGCCGCCGGTGAACGCGGTGCAGTCGACGATCAGCTGGGTGCCGGAGTAGGCCGCGGCCGTGCCGGTGCAGGTGATCGGTTCGTCCGTCTGCGACGGGTAGCCGGTGAGCTGGACCGTCGCGGCGGTGGTGCCCGTCGTGGAGAGGGTGTAGCCGCCTCCGACCGAGGCCTCCAGACTGCGACCGGACTGCGGGGCGACGAGGGCGAAGGCCACGTCGTCGTCCTGGTCGCCGTCGTCGGTCCAGGAGGAGTCCTCGATGACCCGGGTGATCTGCCAGACCCCGTTCGGCGCGCTGCCGTCGCGGTAGCCGGGAACGAAGACCGCGCCGGTGCTGCCGCCGGAGGCGAGGCAGTGGGCGGCGGTGACGATCACGTCGCCCGCCGGACTGTCGACCACGCTGGCGGTGCAATGGTGGTTGCCCGACGTGATCGAGTTGGAGGAGAAGATCGCGCCGACCTTCGCCGTCTGCTGTGCCGCGGCGAGCACCTGGGACCGGCCCGTGGTGGTGACAGGGAGGGCGCCGGAGGCCGTCGTGGCGGTCGGCGTGGTTGCCGCCTTGGTCTTGCCCGCCGCGGCCTTGGCCGTCCCCGCTGCGGTCGCCGTGGGCGTGGGCGCCGCCGCGACGGTCGCCGGAGTCGGCGCGGACGCGGACGCGTTCGGGCCGCTGGTGAAGCTGAGGCTCACCGCGCCGAGCAGCAGGCCGCTGACCAGGAGAGCTCCGCCACGCCTTCCCGCTTCACCGCGTGTCATCCGGGCGTCCTCTCTGCTGCCCCCCGTTCCGAGTACTGAGACTTCCCCCCGGTGCTGAGACCTCTGTGGGAGCCGCATGGGAGCTTGATGAGAAGCTCGCCTCAGGACCGACCGGTACCGCCTGCGGGTGGACAGGATCGCGGAGCAAGGGGAATCGGGATGAGCGGAGTGCTGTACACGGCCGCCGCAGGGCTGGCCGGTGCGTCCGGCTGGACCCAGCTGGGGGTCGCACTGGCCGGCGTGGGGGCCGGGATGATCAACGCGGTGGTCGGGTCGGGAACCTTGATCACCTTTCCGGTGCTGCTGGCCGCGGGGCTGCCGCCGGTGACGGCGAACGTGTCGAACACGCTCGGGTTGGTGCCCGGCTCGGTCAGCGGGGCGATCGGCTACCGCCGCGAGCTCGCGGGCCTCGGCCCGCTGCTGCGCCGGCTCGGCGCGGCCGGTCTGGCCGGCGGACTGACCGGCGCGGTGCTGCTGCTGGCCCTGCCGGCGAAGGCCTTCGAGGCCGCTGTCCCGGTCTTGATCGCCGGCGCGCTGGTGCTGGTGCTGCTCCAGCCGCTGCTGGCCAAGCGGCTGGCCGCCCGCGCACAGCAGCGGCCGCGCCCCGCGAACGGCGGTTGGGCGCTGCTGGTCGGCGTCTACCTGTGCGGGATCTACGGCGGTTACTTCGGCGCCGCGCAGGGCGTGCTGCTGCTCGGGCTGATGGGGGTGCTGCTGGAACTTCCCCTGCAACGGATCAACGGCGTGAAGAACGTCCTGGCCCTGTTCGTCAACGGGATCGCCGCCGTGTTCTTCCTGGTCGACGGTCCGATCGACTGGCGCGCGGCGCTGTTGATCGCGGGCGGCTCCGTGGTCGGCGGCCAGCTGGGAGCGCTGGTCGGGCGGCGCCTGCCCGCCCAGGTGCTGCGCGGCGTGATCGTCGCGGTGGGCCTGGTGGCCATCGGCCGCGTGGTGCTTGGCTGACGAACGGTTCCCGCCTCCGCACAAATAGTCGTTGAGAACCTGGTAGTAGAGCCGTATGTCCCGGTGGGAGGGGCCTCTGTCCCCTCTGCGGGCTGGCTAAACTCACAGGATCGCCGAGAACAGGGGTTTGCGGCGGGCGCTCGCGGCACCGCTCCGAGCAACAGGACAGAGGGGGCGGCAGGCCGCGATGCGCGATTTCTCGCGACGGATGGTGCTGGAGGGGCTGGTGGGGGCCGCGGGAGCCGCGGTGCTGGCCGGCTGCTCCTCGGGCGTCACGCCGCGCACCGTGGTCAGCGCCCGGCCCGTCACCGGAAACCCGGTCAGCCGCGAGAACCAGTTGCCGGGAACGACCGCGTGGATGGTGAACCACGAGGGTCTGAAGCCGACCAACGACGCGGTCGGCCAGATCCAGGGCTTCGCCAGTGCGACCAGCGCCCGGGTCGGCGAGCGGCTCGCGTTCTTCGTCTCCACGGCGCTGCCCCAGGCCTACACGATCTCGATTCACCGCATGGGCTACTACGCGGGCGCCGGCGGGCGGCTGATGACCAGCAGCCCCAAGCTGCAGGGCTTCCCCCAGCGGGCGCTCCGGGTGGATCCCGGCAACGGCATGATCGAGTGCCCGTGGCAGCAGTCCTGGTCCCTGGAGATCCCGAAGACCTGGCTCTCCGGGTTGTATCTCGCCTGCTTCACGTCCGCCGACGGCCACCGCGCCGTCACCCCGTTCGTGGTGCGGGACGACCGGCAGGCCGAGTTCAAGGTCGTCCTGCCGTTCACCACCTACCAGGCCTACAACCTGTTCCCCAACTGCGGCGTCGGGCGCAGCCTGTACTACGGCTTCCTGTCGTCCGCGCAGTCGCCGCTGGTGCAGAAGGTGAGCCCGGACGGTCACGCCTATCCGGTCCGCACGGTGCCGGGGCAGAAGTACGTCATGCACTACCCGGAGCGGGCCAGGACGGTCTCGTTCCGGCGGCCGTACAGCGACCACGGTTTCCCGAAGGTCTTCGGCATCGACCTCTCCTTCGTCATGTGGGCCGAGTCCCAGGGCTACGACCTGAGCTACGCGACGAGCCTGGACCTGGACGCGGGGTCGGTGGATCCCAGCCGGCACCGGGCCTTGTTGTTCCCCGGCCACGACGAGTACTGGTCCTCGAGCATGCGCCGGGTGGCCGAGGCCGCCGTGCGCTCCGGCACGCATCTCGCCTACTTCGCCTCGAACAACGTGTACTGGAAGATACGCACGGGTACCGGCGACTCCGGCTTCTCGCAGATGACCTGCTACAAGGACGACCACGACCCGGTCCAGGACCCCACCGGCGCGACGACCATGTGGCGCAGGGTTCGTCCGGATCGTTCCGAGGCGGAGCAGGGCCTGCTCGGCACCCAGTACAACGGCATCCTCGACCGCGCGGTGCCGCTGGTCGTGACCGAGCCGGGGCACTGGTTCTGGTCCGGCACCGGGCTGGCCGCCGGGGACCGCGTCACCAACCTGGTGGTCGGCGAGGCCGACGGGCTGACCCCCGGCATGCCGAGGCCCGCAGGGGCCCGCGAGCAGACCCTGCTGTCCGCCTCGAAGTTCCTCTACGGCAAAGAGCCCGCCGTCCAGAACACCAGCGTCTACCAGTCGGCCGGCGGATCCTGGATCTTCACCGCCGGCACGTTCGGCTGGACCGCCGCCCTGACCGCGGCGCCGGTCCCCAACCCGTTCTGCACCCCCGTGGACGCCCGGATCCAGCACGCGACCCAGAACCTGATGTCAAGACTTCGTTCATGAGAAACGGGGCGTTCAGGTCCACGGAATGAGCCATTACCCTGAGCGCGTGTCCTTCAGACTGCCGCACTTCATGACGTCCGCCGGCAAGCGCCTCGCCGCGGGGCGGCAGCGGCCCACGTCACCCACCGCAGCCGCCCCCGCGCCCTCGAAGCCGGCCGAGACCGAAGGCGCGGCCCTGCGCCGGCGGGCCGACGAGCTCGCCGAAGCGGCCCGCGGGCAGTTGGAGCGAGGCGAGATCCCCGACCACCTGGCGGACGCCTACGCCGCGGAACTGGCCTGTGCGGACTCCGCGTACGAGGCCGGAAGGTCCGCCGAGGCCGCGGGCTCGCTGGCCAAGGCGCTGCTCCTGGCCTTCCACCGGGTCCCCCAGGTCGACAGCCTGACCACCCCGGTCAGCGACGACGCGTCGGGTTTCACCGCGCCGCTTCGCGCGAGCAGCACGGCCATGGCCGTCGTCGCTCCGCGCGGCCGCCGCACGCCGGCCGCGCGGAGGCCCGCCGACCGGCCGCTGCGGTTGCTCTTCGTCACCCATGGCAACGCGAACTTCCTGAAGCTCCTGGTCGAGCACTACCAGGACCATCCCGAGGTCGACGTCCGCACGCTCGACCTCGGCCAGGACGAGGAGATGGCTCCGCTGGCCAAGGGCCTGAAGCGGATGGCGCACGCGGCGCTGGGCGGGGAGGCGGAGTACCGCGAGGCGGTGGAGCGGGCCCTGCGGCCGCACCTGGACTGGGCGGACACCGTCTTCGTCGAGTGGTGCACCGGCGCGGCCGCGTTCCTCACGCTGGTCGACCCGGGCAGCACCCGGATCGTGGTCCGGCTGCACAGGTTCGAGACCTTCAGCTTCTGGCCGCATGTCATCGACTTCAGCCGCGTCGACGACCTGCTGTTCATCGCCGACCACATGATCGACCTCACCACCGACGTGGTGCCGCGCCTGCTGGAGGCCGGCGGCCCGCGGCTCCAGCGCACGGACAACGCGGTCGAGCTCGGCAGGTTCGTGCGGCCCAAGGGCGAGGGGGCCCGCTTCACCGTGGGTCTCGTGGGCATGGCCCAGGTCGCCAAGGACCCGCTCTGGGCCGTCCAGGTGCTGCGCGCGCTCCGCGAGCAGGACGAGCGCTACCGGCTGGTCCTGGTGGGCAACGGGATGAACCCGGACGTCAGCCCGGCCGCCCGTGCCTACCACGACAGACTGGAGGCCGAGCTCACCGAACTGGAGGCCACCGGCGCGGTGGAGCGCCTGGGGCAGAGCGACGACGTGCCCGGTCTGCTGACCGGCGTCGGCACCATCCTCAGCAGTTCCGTGCGTGAGGGCTGCCATGTCGGCCTGATGGAGGGAGCCGCCAGCGGGGCCGTCCCGGTCGTCAGGGACTGGCCGATGGTGGCGGGCCGCCCGCACAGCGCCCGCACCCTCTTCCCGCAGGAGTGGGTGGTGGACACCCCCGAGCGGGCCGCCGCCCGGATCCTGGCCCTGACCGGTGACGAGGAGACGTGGCGCAAGGCCGGTCAGGAGGCGTCCGCGCATGCGCTGGCCACCTGGGACTGGGAGGTCGTGCGGCCCGACTACGATCGGCTTCTGCTCGGCAGCTAGTCCGGCACCGCCGCACCTCGAAAGGCACTGCATTGGCTCTCAGGATTCAGCCCACCGCCCAGGTCGACGAGACCGCTGAGCTCGGCGACGGCACGTCCGTCTGGGAGCTCGCGCAGATCCGCGAGAAGGCCAGGCTCGGCACCGGGTGCGTCATCGGCCGAGGCGCCTACGTCGGCACCGGCGTGCAGATCGGCGACAACGTCAAGCTGCAGAACTACGCCCTGGTCTACGAGCCCGCTGAGCTCGGCGACGGTGTCTTCGTCGGTCCGGCCGTGGTGCTCACCAACGACCATTACCCGCGCTCGGTGGACCCGGACGGCAAGCTCAAGCGTGGCGGCGACTGGGAGGCCGTCGGCGTGAAGGTGCGGGAGGGCGCCTCGTTGGGCGCACGGTCCGTCTGCGTCGCGCCGGTGGTGGTCGGGCGCTGGGCGCTGGTCGCCGCCGGGGCCGTGGTCACCAAGGACGTCCCCGACTTCGCGCTGGTGGCCGGCGTGCCCGCGAAGCGGATCGGCTGGGTCGGCCGGGCCGGGGTCAAGCTGGTCGAGCGGGCGGACGAGCCCGGCGTCTGGCAGTGCCCGCAGACCGACGCCCTCTACGACGAGCGGGACGGCGTGCTCACCGAGCGCTGAGCACGCGGCGGACCGTGGATACGCCGACGGCCGGGGCGCCCCTCGCGGGGCCCCGGCCGTTCGCGCGCGTCAGCCGCCGATGACGACCCGGCGGACGCCCTCCCAGCGGGCGGGGTCGGTGGTGCGGCGACCGTCGACCAGCACCGAGACCTCCGGCAGGTCCGTGGCGGCCAGCTCGCGGTACTCGGCGTGGTCGGCCTGGAGGATCGCGGCCGTCACGGTCTCGCCCTGGTGCGGGGTCAGGCCGTGCGCCGAGATCTCCTCGGCGGTGTACATCGGGTCCGAGACGAAGGGCACCGCACCGCGGGCGCGCAGCGCCTCCACCGTGCCGAAGACGCCGGAGAACGCCATCTCCTTGACGCCGCCGCGGTAGGCGGCCCCCAGCACCAGCACGTTGACGCCGTCGAGGTCCCCGTAGGCGGCCGCGAGCAGGTCCACCGCGTACTGCGGCATCGCCGCGTTCGCCTCGCGGGCGGCCCGGACCACGGTGGCCGCCGGGTCGTTCCACAGGTACATCCGCGGGTAGATCGGGATGCAGTGTCCGCCGACGGCGATGCCGGGACGGTGGATGTGGCTGTACGGCTGCGAGTTGCAGGCGTCGATGACCTTCAGGATGTCGATGCCGGTCTGGTCCGCGAAGCGGGCGAACTGGTTCGCCAGACCGATGTTGACGTCCCGGTAGGTGGTCTCGGCCAGCTTCGCAAGCTCGGACGCCTCCGCCGAGCCCAGGTCCCAGACCCCGTTCGGGCGGTCGAGGTCGGTGCGCTCGTCGAAGTCCAGCACCTGCTCGTAGAAGTCCACGCCGTGACGGGCGGAGGCCTCGTCGATGCCGCCGACCAGCTTCGGGTAGCGGCGCAGGTCGGCGAAGACCCGACCGGTCAGCACCCGCTCCGGGCTGAAGACCAGGTGGAAGTCCTTACCGGCGGTCAGGCCCGAGCCCTGCTCCAGCATCGGCGCCCAGCGGTTGCGGGTGGTGCCGACAGGGAGCGTGGTCTCGTAGCTGACCAGCGTGCCGGGACGCAGCCCGGCGGCGATCGCCTTGGTGGCGTCGTCCATCCAGCCGAAGTCCGGCACGCCCTCGGCGTCGACGAACAGCGGCACCACGACCACGACGGCGTCCGACTCGGCCACCGCCGCCGCGGTGTCCGTGGTCGCGGTGAGCAGACCGGCGTCGACGGCGGCCTTGAGCTTCACGTCCAGCTCGGCCTCACCGGGGAAGGGCTCCACACCGTTGTTGACCAGGTCGACGACCGTGGCGTTGACGTCGGCGCCGATCACCCGGTGCCCCTTGTCGGCGAACTGCACTGCCAGCGGCAGGCCGATCTTGCCCAGGGCCACGACACAAATCTGCACGGTTACTTCCTTCCAAGGGCCTGCAGGCGGCGCAGGCGTTGCGCTATGACCCGGGTGGCCCGGATCTGGGCGAGGGCGAGGACGGCGCGCCCGGCCCGGTCGCCGACGAGGTTGACGCGGTGGTAGCGGTTGCGGAGCCACAGCTTGAGCTCCGGCAGGGTGGCGGCCGTGACGGGGAAGTCGAAAGCGCCCTCCTCGTCCGCCAGCGTGAGCCTGACGGACCACCGGCCGGCCACGGGCCTGCCCGGTGTCGACAACTCGGCCAGGGGGATCCGGAACCGGATCCTGGTGCCCGCGTCGGCGGGCGTCCCGGGAAAGGCCGGGGCGAAGGTCCGCTCGGACGCGGGACCCCCGTCCCCGTGGTGCTGGGTGAGCCGGACACTGAGGTGGGGGCCCCACAGCCGCGCGTAGTCCGGAGCCGGACTGTGGGCGGTGAGGAGCAGGGCCGCGTCGGCGCCGGCGCTGTCCCAGGCCGGCGTGACGTCGTTCAGGGTGGTCCGGGTGCGGTCGAACCAGCGGTCCTCGACGGAGGCGTCGGGATTCCGGAACGCCGGGTGCTCCAGGTACACCCGGCCGTCGATCACCTGCGTGGAGTCCTGCGGGTTCGCCTCGTCGAAGCGCACCGCCTCCAGCAGCGCGTCCAGGTGGCGTCCGCGGGCCAGCAGCACCCGGACCAGCCGGCGCCAGGCCAGCCGCTCCAGGACGGCCTCGTCGATGTACTCCTCGATCAGGCGCCCGACCGTCTCCAGCAGCCGCTCCTGGTCCTCCCGACGTTCGAGGACCGGGATCCGCTCGCTGAGCGTGATGATCATCTCGTTGTTGACGTAGCGGGTGAACACCGCGGTGCGCTGCTCGTCCGACGCCCCGAGCCGGATCGCCGTTGCCATGCTGCGCTCGAGCGCGACCAGCATGTTCTCGTCCCGGCCGCGGTAGGTGAGGTTGCTCTCGTCGTCCCGCTTGACCGCGTAGTAGTACTCGTAGTCGCCGAGCACCGAGATCTTCGCCGAACGCAGCACGCACTCCAGGGTGAACGCCTGGTCGCACAGGATCGTCAGATCCTCGTGGTACCGGATCGTGTGCCGTTCCAGCAGCGCGCGCCGGAACAGCTTGGTGTCCGAGAGCGCCCAGGGCAGGTCGGAGTCGGTGAGCCCGATGTCGTAGCGGTTGCCGTGGGCGAACACCGACTTGGGCACGACCCGGCCGTTCACGCCGACCATGGTGCCGAGCACGATGTCGCTGCCGTGCTCGTCGGCGGTGGCGACCATGCGCTCCAGCGCCTCGGCGCCGAGGTAGTCGTCGGCGCCGATGAAGAAGACGAAGCGCCCCCTGGCCGCCTCGATGCCGCGGTTCTGCGGCGCCGCCGGGCCACCCGAGTTGGGCTGGGTGATCACCTTGACGACCTCGGGGTAGGCCGCCGCGAAGCGGGCCAGCTCCTTGGGCGAGTCGTCGGTGGAACCGTCGTCCACGGCGATGATCTCGAGCCGGTCCAGCCCGATGGACTGTCCGATCAGCGAGTCCAGACACTCCGTCAGGTACGGCATGGTGTTGTAGACCGCGATCACCACGCTGACGTCGGGAGGCGCGGTCCGGGCTCTCATGACCGGGTGCCGATCGTGCCCCGGGGCGCGGAGACCACCCGGCTGTAGACCTCGTCCAGGACCGTGGCCTGGTGCTCCCAGGTCCACTGCTCCAGCAGCCCCGGCTGGTCGTAGACCTTGGCGTAGCGCTCCGGGTCCGCGAGCACCGCCCGCACCGCGCGCAGGAAGTCGTTCAGGTCCTCGGCCTTGAAGATCTCACCCTGGCCGGTGCGCTCGGCGACCTCGCTCATCGTCTTCACGTCGCTGACGACCAGCGGCAGCCGCGCGTGGGAGTACTCGAAGTACTTGGTGATCAGCGCGATCTCGTGGTTGGGCCAGTGGTGGATCGGGATGACGCCGACGGTCGCACCGGAGAGGAAGGGGACCACCTGGTAGTGCGGCACGTAGCCCATGACGTGGACCCGGTCGGAGACGCCGAGCTCCTCGGCCTTGGCGACCAGGCTGCGCAGGTAGGCGGACTTCGGGTCGAGCACCACCAGGGCCGTGTGCACGCCGGGCAGCTCGGGCAGGGCCTCGACCATGATGTCCAGGCCGCGCTGCGGTGCCGCGGCGCCGCTGTAGACCATGAGCGGGACGTCGGCGCCGATGCCGCACAGCTCCCGGATGTCGGGGACGGCCTCGTCCGAGACGTCCTCGGGGGCCTCCCCACCGGGGGCGTTGAGCACCACGGCCGGCTTCTCGGGGAGCGCGTGGGACTCCTGGAGCATGTCCGCCAGGGTGTCCGAGACCGTGATCACCGCGTCGGCGTACGGGGAGTACTCCCGCTCGTGGTGCACGTTGGCCGGGCGCCAGCGGGCGTTGTCGGTGTACGGCCGCACGCCGGGCAGGTACTCGTGGGCGTCCCAGACGAGCTTGACGTCACGGCCGGTGGCGCGCTGCCGGATGGTGGAGCGGGCCCCGACGCCGAGCATGCGGAAGTCGTTGGCGTGGATCAGCTCCGGCTTGAGGCTGTCGATGACCGGGCCGAACGCGAGCTCGTAGTCCCACAGCTGCGGGTCGAGCTGGCGCCAGGCGCGGTTGCCGCGGGCCTTCACCAGCACGCGGGCCCAGAGCTGGTCGAGGCGCGTGTCGGTGTTCTTCCGCGACTCCTTCATGCGCCTGGTCTCCCCGGCGCGCAGCCGCACCCAGCGGTACGCCACCTGCGCGGCCAGACGCGGTGGGACGAGCGCGGCCTTGCCGAGCGCGCGCCCGGCAGGCGACTTGGCCTTCTTGGCGTTCGGGCTGAGCTCGGCGAGTCGCACCGCGAGGTCGGCCCGCCAGGCCTTGACCTGCTGGGTCCGGTACTGCGCCACGTGGTAGGGCGGGTAGGCCAGCGGGCGGCGGAGCCAGGAGCGGCGGAACCAGTGCCGCTGCATGCCCAGAGGGGTCGGCATGTGGATCAGCCGGACGTCGGCCTCGCCGATCTTCCAGGTCTGGGTCTCCCCGGTGTACGAGCGACCGAGCAGAGTCACCTCCCACCCGGCCTCGGCGGCCGAGCGGGCGGTCTTCTGGACACGGGAGTCGCCGTGGACCCCGTTGTCGACAAGCATGACGACCCGTCCACGATGGGCTCGCGGGGCGACACCGCTGTCCGGCTCCATGAAAAAGACACTCCTCTGTCGTGTGTTGCCGGGTCGTGCAGGAGAGAACGTGAGCGGCGGCCGGACATCCGTCGGCCGCCGCGGACCGCCCCGTCAGACGCCGTCGGCGGCGATTCTTATGGTGCGGCCCTGGCTGGCGGAGTCCAGGACGGCGGCGGAGACCTCGACGGTGCGCAGTCCCTGACGCAGTGTGACGATGCCCGCGTCCTTCCCCTCCACCGCGTCGCGGAAGCGCTCGTGCTCGACGAGCAGCGGCTCGCGCTTGGGGATGGCGAAGCGGATCATGTCGCCCTCGGAGACGCCGCGGAAGGCGCGCAGCGCCTCCCACTCGGTGTCGACCATGCCGTTGGCGTAGAAGGTCAGGTCGGCGGTCAGGGTGTCCGCGACGAAGGTGCCCTTGTCGCCGGTCACGACCGTGGACCGCTCCTTGAGCGGGCTGAGCCAGTTGACCAGGTGGTTCGCCATGGCGCCCTGGGAGAGCTGGGCGACGACCGCGACCATGTCCTCGTGCACGCGGCCGCTCTTGGAGACGGTGTGCGCGGACACGGACAGGTAGTCCTGGCCGGTGACCCAGCTGGTCAGGTCGATGTCGTGGGTGGCCAGGTCCTTGACCACGCCGACGTCGGCGATGCGGTGCGGGAAGGGGCCCTGGCGGCGGGTGACGACCTGGAAGACGTCCCCGAGCTCGCCGGCCTCCAGCCGCGAACGCAGGCTCTGCAGTGCCGGGTTGAAACGCTCGATGTGGCCGACGCCGGCCACCAGGCCGCGCGACTCGAACGCCTCGACCAGCCTGCGCGCGCCCTCGACCGTGTCCGCCAGCGGCTTCTCGATCAGCGCGTGCACACCGGCCTCGGCCAGCTCCAGGCCGACCGTCTCGTGCAGCCCGGTCGGGCAGGCGACGACCGCGTAGTCGACGCCGAGGGCCAGCAGGTCCGACACGGTCGGCACGACCGGCACGCCGCGTGCGGCGCCGCCGGGGTCCCCCGCGGGGTCCACCACGCCGACCAGGTCGACGCCGTCCAGCGCGCCGAGCACCCGGGCGTGGTTGCGGCCCATCGCGCCGACGCCGATCAGGCCGGCCCGCAGCTTCGACGCCTTCACAGCTGACCCTCCAGCGCGTTGACGGCCGTCACGATGCGGTCGAGCTCGTCCTGGGAGAGGGACGGGTGCACCGGCAGCGACAGCGCCTGGGCGGCGGCCCGCTCGGTCTCCGGCAGGTCCCACGCGCGGAGCGAGGACGGGCCCTGCTCGGCGAACGGCTTGAGCCGGTGGATCGGCGTCGGGTAGTAGACGGCGTTGCCGATCCCCTTGGCGGTCAGCTCCGCCTGGACCGCCTCGCGGTCGGCCGGCACCCGGACCGTGTACTGGTGGTAGACGTGCTCGGCGCCGTCGGCGACGGGCGGGACGACCAGCGTCTTGATGCCCTCGCTCAGGAACTTGGCGTTCGCCTGCCGCTGGGCGGTCCACGCGGGGAGCTTGGACAGCTGCACCCGGCCGATCGCGGCGGCGACGTCGGTCAGCCGGACGTTGGCGCCGACGATCTCGTTGGCGTAGCGCTGCTCCATGCCCTGGTTGCGCAGCAGTCGCAGCGTGCGGGCCACCTGCGCGTCGCCCGTGGTGATCATGCCGCCCTCGAGCGAGTGCATGTTCTTGGTCGGGTAGAAGCTGAAGGCAGCGGCGTTGCCGAAGGCGCCGACCGGGGTGCCGTTCAGTGCCGCGGCGTGCGCCTGGGCGGCGTCCTCGACCACGGCGAGGCCGTGCTGCGCGGCCAGGGCCTGGATCCGGTCCATGGCGGCGGGGTGGCCGTAGAGGTGAACCGGCATGATCGCGGCGGTCTTCGGCCCGATCGCGGCGGCGACCGCGTCCGGGTCCACGCAGAACGAGTCGGGCTCGATGTCGGCGAAGACCGGCTCCGCGCCGACCAGCCGGACCACGTTCGCGGTGGCGGCGAAGGAGAACGAGGGGACGATGACCTCGTCACCCGGGCCGATGCCCAGGGCGAGCAGGGCCAGGTGGAGGGCGGAGGTGCCGGAGTTCACCGCGACGCAGTGGCGTCCCGCCACCAGCTCGGAGAACTCCTCCTCGAACGCCGCAACCTCTGGTCCCTGGACGACCATGCCGCTGCGCAGCACGCGCACCGCCGCTTCGATCTCTTCTTCGCCGATCACGGGGCGCGCCGGGGGTATGGGCGCGAAGCCATGGTCCTGCATGGGCCCGTCCTTCTGGTGGGGCGGGTCAGCATCGAGCTGCCCTGGGATCTCCGACGACCCCGCGTCGATCCGCTCGTACAAGCGAAGGGATGGATGGCTCGGCCGCAGGAGGACGGTAACCCATCACCGGAGCGTGTATCCAGCGGCATCGGGCAGCAGAAGTGCGAGCTGCGGGTGAACGCCCGGCCCATGGGGACGCACCGTCAGTGAGCGTGTACGCACCGCGCGCGAACACCGGTGCGTGTCCAGGCAAAAGGGACGGACTGCCCTGTGTCCCAGGCCTCGTTCGTCCGGCGACGGATTCGGCCCGGGAGTGGAGACGATCATGCGAGGCGCCGGAGGGCCGGGAGGGGAGACCCCTCCCGGCCCTCCGGTCGGACGGCCGCGCCTCGCCGCTAGGGCCGGACCGAGGCGGTCCCCAGACCGGTCGGTCCGCGTGGGATCGTGCGGGTCAGGGCGACGGACCGGCCGCCGCCGAAGCGGGCGAGCAGCTCCGGCTCCGGATAGCGCCGGGTGTCCGCGTGCCAGCGGACGATGCCCGCGATCCAGTTCTCCAGATCGCGCAGATACGCGGCGACCGAATCGCGCCCGGTGGCGTCGAGCCGCAGGTCGTCGACGACGACCGGGAGCTCCTGCGCGACCAGGTGCTGGAACTCGCGCAACCGCGAGTGCATCAGGTCGTCCGTGATGCCGACGGCGGCCTCGTAGTCGCAGTCGAAGAAGTTCTGCACGACCAGGACGGCGTTGTGCACCTCGCCCTCGAACTCGATCTCCTTCTGGTACGAGTACAGGTCGTTGAGCAGACAGCAGAAGTCGCTCGCCGCCTTCTCCATCGAGCGGACGGTGCCGCTGTCGAAGAACGCCTCCGGCAGTTCGCCGTGCCGGGCGAAGCGGCTCAGCGCCATGGTCAGCGGGGAGCCGAAGGTCTCCCTGCGCATCTCGACGTAGTCGACCGGGTCCGGGATCCGGTGCAGCAGTTGGTTGTCCAGCTCCCAGAGCCAGCTCTCCAGCATCCCCTCGACGCAGTCCCTGACGGCGCGGCGCCGGTCCGGTCCCAGGCCGGGCACCGTGCGCCGCCACAGGTCGGCCAGGCCGCGTTCGGTCGGCGTGGTCGGTTGTCCCGCCGTCTCGCCCGGCTCGACCGGCATCAGGGACCGCAGCCGGGCGTTGGCGAGCCGCGCGGCGACCGGGCTGCTCGACCGCCCGAAGACCAGCGGGTAGTAGTCGTCGGCGTAGGTGCCCCAGGTCAGCCAGTCGGTGGTGAGTTCGACGCTCTCGCGGCTGCCGTCGGGGTGGAGTCCGGCCGCGCACAGGGCGAAGTCGAAGGAGGCGAGCTGCTGCGCCGTCCAGACGCCCTCGCTGTGCAGGCCCATCGCCTCCGCCCAGGCGAGCGTGTGGGCCCGGGCCGCGTGCAGGTGCGGGCTGAGCCGCAGGGGGAAGGGCGAGACGACCGGCGGCACCTGCGAGGGGCCGACCTTCTGGTGCGGGACGTGCGTGAAGTTCCTGATCCGCTTGAGTCCCAGACGGTTGGTCAGCGTCCTGAGGTCGGCGGCCGACAGGCCGAGGCCC
Source organism: Streptacidiphilus rugosus AM-16 (assembly GCF_000744655.1). Lineage (NCBI taxonomy): Bacteria > Bacillati > Actinomycetota > Actinomycetes > Kitasatosporales > Streptomycetaceae > Streptacidiphilus > Streptacidiphilus rugosus. The sequence goes on from NZ_JQMJ01000003.1 coordinate 775,177, forward strand.
CGCGGCCCGGGCAGCCACGGGCCCGGGCCGCCGTCGAGGGCGCCCTCGTTCATGTAGCGGGAGGAGCGCAGGTGCCACTCGTGCCCGCCGGACTGCCAGTCCTGCAGGCCCTTGGCGTAGCCGAGCACGGCCGCGCACTCGGCCGGGTCCAGGGCGTGCTCGGCGAACAGCGCGGGCAGCTCGGTGAGGGTCGTGTGCTCGAACTGCTGCAGCCGCGAGGTGAGCAGGTCGTTGACGGCGTCGGCGGCGTCCTGGGTCGCGCAGCCGAGGAAGGTCTCCAGCACCAGCACGCCGTTGCTGAGCTCGCCCTCGTCCTCCACCTCGCGCTGGTACGAGAAGAGGTCGTTGCGCAGGTGCACGGCGTCGGAGAAGGCGTCGCGCAGCACCCGCAGCGGACGACCGGCGGCGACCCGCTCGGGCACCTCCGCCCGGGCGGCGAACTCCACCAGCCCGGCCGACCAGGGCGCGCCGCCGACCTTCCGGCGCATCTCGATGTACTCGACCGGGTTGGCGATCCGCCCCGCGTGGATGTTGGAGAGCTCCCACAGCGACTCGTTCAGCAGGTTCCTGGTGCTCTCGGCGAAGCGCGCCCGCCAGCCGGCCGAGAGCTGCGGCACGGTCCTGCGCCACAGGTCGGCGAGCCCGGCCTCGACCGGGTTGGCCGGCTCGGGCGTCGGAGCGGCGGGGTCGAGCGGCATGAAGGCGGGCAGCCGGTCGAGGTACGCCCTGGCCCCGGCGCGGTCCTGGGTGCGCTTGAAGAGCTCCAGGAAGTGGTCGTCGAAGAAGAAGACCCAGACGTACCAGTCCGTCACGGTGTCCAGATCCTCGGCGGAGGCGTCGGGATGCGTGTACGAGCAGAGCAGCGCGTAGTCGTGCGCGTCCAGATCCCGCTCGTCCCAGACCCCGGACCCCTCCAGCATGCCCATCGAGCGGGCCCACTGTTTGGTGTGGACGCGGGCCCGCTCCAGGTGCGGACTGAGGCGGGCGGGGTGCGGGACGTAGAACTCGGGCAGCACGAAAGGCTGTTGCGTGGCAGCGGTCACGCGCTGGGACTACCCCTGCGAAGATCGTGCTATCCGGGGACAGAAGTAGTCATATCGTCATCCTGTGCGTTCTTCCTGAGCACTGGGCAGCGGCCACCAAAGTTAAGTACTTTTACTTTGCGGGCGGCGACGACGAACGGATACGGGGCGCATGGACGAGCAACCGTGGAGCAGACAGCGGCTGCGCAGCAACAACGAGTGGCTGCTGCTGGAACGGCTGCGGTCGGCGGGCCCGGCGTCGCGCGCCCAGCTGGCGCGGGACAGCGGGCTCTCCAAGCCGACCGTCTCCTCCGCGCTCGCCGCGCTGGAGCAGGCGGGTCTGGTCCGCGAGGCCGGACTGCTGGCCCCCGATCGCGGCAGGGTCGCCGTGCTGTACGAGCCCGACCCGACGGCGGGCTACGTCCTCGGCGTGGACATCGGCCGGGCACGGCTGCGGACGGCGGTCGCCGACCTCTCCGGCCGGATCGTCGCCCGCGTCGACGTACCCAACCGCGGCCGCAGCGCGACCTCCGTCGCGGACGCGGCGATCGCGGCGGCGGAGCGGACCCTCGCCGAGGCCGGGATCGACCGCGCCGACGTGGTCCAGGGCGTCGTCGGCGCACCGGGCGTCTTCGACCCCGACAGCGGCCGGGTCCGCTACGCGGTCAACCTCCCGGGCTGGGGCCGCCCGGGACTCTTCGAGCGGATGCAGGAGCGGCTGGACACCGCCCTCTCCCTGCACAACGACGCGAACCTGGCCGCGCTGGGGGAGTACGCCTTCGGCGCGGGCGCGGGCAGTCGCCTCTTCGTCTACGTGCTGATCGGCACCGGCCTCGGCATGGGCGTCGTGGCCGACGGCGAACTGTTCGCCGGCGCGCACGGCGCGGCGGGCGAGATCGGCTTCCTCCCCCTGCTGGACGCCTCCGCCCTGGAGGGCGACGGCGCGGTGCCGCGCCGCGGCATGCTGGAGGACGCGGTCTCGGCCGACGCGGTGGTCCGCGCGGCGCGCGCGTTCGGCGCGCAGGGCCCGCTCACGGCGAAGCGCGTCTTCGACGACGCCCGCCGCGGCGAGGGCGCGGCGGTGGCCGCGGTCCGCCAGGAGGGCCAGCGGCTGGCCCTGGTGGTGGCCTCGGTCTCGGCCGTCCTCGACCCCGACCTGGTGGTCCTCGGCGGCGGCGTCGGCCACAGCGCGGACCTGCTGCTCGCGACGGTCACCGAGACCCTCCACCGCGTGACGCCGCTGCGCCCGCGCGTCGCCCCCAGCGCGCTGGGCGAGGACGCGGTCCTCCTCGGCGCCATCGCCACCGCGCTCCGGGCTGCCCGCCCGGCGGTCTTCGAACGCCGGGCCACCACGTAGCCCTCACCGCAGAGGGCCAGTTGCACTGTCAGGGGCGCAGCCCCGCGCCCCTGGCTGGTTGCGACTACAGCTTGGCGATCGCCGCGTCCAGGCGGGCCAGGACGCGGTCGCGGCCGAGCAGTTCGAGGGACTCGAAGAGCGGGAGGCCGACCGTGCGGCCGGTCACGGCGACGCGGACCGGGGCCTGGGCCTTGCCGAGCTTGAGGCCGTGCTGCTCGCCGACGGCAAGCAGCGTCTCCTTCAGCGGCTCCGCCGCCCACTCCGCCGCCTCGAACGCCGTCCGCGCGTCGCGGAGGATCTCCGCCGCGCCCGGCTTCATCGCCTTGGACCAGGAGGCCTCGTCCTCCACCGGCTGGTCGAGGAAGAGGAAGTCCACGTTCGCGGTGATCTCCGAAAGCACCGCGAGCCGCGTCTGCGCCAGCGGGGCGACCGTCTCGAACAGCGCCTGGTCGAACCGCTCGGGGGCCCAGTTCGCGTAGGGGGCCGCCAGGTACGGCGCGCAGGCGGCGACGAAGTCGGCCGGGCTCAGGGCGCGGATGTACTCGCCGTTGAAGGCGGTCAGCTTCTTGATGTCGAAGAAGGCCGGCGAGGTGTTGACGTCCTCGATCCTGAAGCGGCGCTCCAGCTCCGCGAACGGCAGGATCTCCTCGTCGTCGCCCGGGGCCCAGCCCAGCAGCATGAGGTAGTTGACCATGGCGTCCGGCAGGAAGCCCTCGGTCAGGTAGTCCTCCAGCGCGACCTTGTCCCTGCGCTTGGACAGCTTCTGCCGCTTCTCGTTGACGATCACCGAGAGGTGCGCCCAGACCGGCGGGGTCGCCCCCAGCGCCTCCCACAGCAGCTGCTGCTTCGGCGTGTTCGAGAGGTGCTCCTCGCCGCGGATGACCTCGGTGATCTTCTCGTCCAGGTCGTCCACGACGTTGGCGAGCAGGAAGACCGGGGAGCCGTCGCCGCGGGCGACGACGAAGTCCTCGATCGCCTTGTTCGGGAAGGAGGTGTCGCCGCGCACCACGTCCTTGACCACGGTCTCGCCCTCGTCCGGCGTGCGGAAGCGCAGCGCGCGGCCCTCGGCGTAGGCCAGGCCGCGCTCGCGGCAGAAGCCGTCGTAGCCCAGGTGCTCGGAGCCGGTCCGCTCGGCCAGCTGCTCGCGGGTGCAGTCGCAGTAGTACGCGCGCCCGGCGTCGCGCAGCTGCGCCGCGGCCTCGCGGTGGCGGTCGGCCTGCTGCGACTGGAAGTAGGGGCCCTCGAACGTCGGGTCGTCCTTGTGGATGCCGATCGCGGCCAGCGCGTTGATGATGCCGTCGATCCACTCCGGCTTGTTGCGCGCCGCGTCGGTGTCCTCGATGCGCAGCACGAAGACGCCGCCGGTCTGTCGCGCCACGGCCCAGTTGTACAGAGCGGAGCGCGCGCCGCCGACATGGAACATGCCGGTGGGCGAGGGGGCGAAGCGGACACGGACCGGGGTGGCTGCAGACATGGGCCCAGCCTATCGGCCCGCCGGGTGATCAGCTTTCGGATTCCCCGCCGGCCGGGCCGGGCCGCCGGCGCATGAAGGGATGTTCATGTGTCGTGGCCCGGGCCTTGTCGCCGGTCCTGTCGCCGGTCTCAGGGCGAGGGGGTGGGGCCGATGAGCTGGTCGCTGATCCACTCGATCGGGCCGTTGCCCATCGCCGGCACGTACGTGTAGGCGTTGTGCCGTCCGCCCTGGATCACGTTGACCGTGGTGTGGATCGGGCCCTTGTTGCCGAAGACGGTCAGGAAGTTCCTGATCGCTTTGATCTCCGCGGTGCCCTCGCGCGTCCCGTACTGGAAGGCGAGGTAGACGTCGGGGCCCTTCCTCGCGAGCAGCTGCTTGGCCAGCAGCAGCGGGTTGTTCTGCTGCTGCTCCTTCTCGTGGCCCTTCCAGAACGGCGAGTCGGGCACGATGTCGGGGCCGGAGACCAGGGCGGCCTTGAACTGGTCCGGGTGCATCAGCACGGCCTTGAGCCCGGCGAAGCCGCCGCTGGAGGAGCCCAGGAAGCCCCAGCCGTCGCGGGTCCTGATCGTCCGGAAGTTCTGCCGCATCAGGTCCGGCACGTCCTCGGTCAGCCAGGTGCCCATCTTCGGCTGACCGGGGATGTCGCTGCCGTCCCAGTAGTGCGCGTGGTCGTCGGGGCCGGGGTTCAGCACCGGCATCACGAGCAGGAAGGGCTTGCTCTTTCCGTGCTGGTACCAGTCGGTGATGCTCTGCTCCAGCTTGAGCCCCGGGTCCTTCCAGTAGTTGTCGTTGTAGCCGGGCCCGCCGGGCAGGGCGATCAGCACCGGGAAGCCGCTCCTGGCGAACTTCGGGTCGCCGTACGCCTTGGGGGCCCAGACCCAGACCTTCCCCGTGTAGCCGGACTTCGGCCCCTTCAGGGTGACCACGGCGATGTGGGTGCCGTCGTCGAGGGTGTGCTCGATCTTCCACGGCGCCGCCGGGCCGGTCGGCAGCTGGGTCCTGGAGTCGGCGAGAGCCGGTTTGCCGTCGCCGGCGTTCTTCCCGCCGGATCCGCCCCCCGGGGCGGGGGTGTCGAAGGTTATCGGCTCGCCGCGCTGGCTGAAGGGCGGGATCTCGTAGTGCTGCATCACCGGGATGCCGACTCCGACGAGCACGCCGACGCAGGCCACCAGCGAGGTCCACAGGAGCAGGCGGCGTCGCCTGCTCCCGCCTGCGCGCAGGCGACGACCGGCCGATCCACTGCCGGCCGGGTCGGCCGCGCCGGCCGGACCGTCCGTCAGGTGCGGCTGGGCCTCCGGCTCGTACTGCTCCGGACTGGTGGACTGGTGGGTCATCGCGCTGCTCCGGCTGGTTCGGCCCGGCGAGGGGCCGGTCGGGTGCGTGCTGGCTCGCTGATCGGGGTGATCAGTGTGATCAGACTGATCACCTTTGTGCCTGTTGCGATGGCTTAGACAGCGCGCCCACAGTATTCGGTTCCGCGTTGTTCGAATCTACTGTTCGTGCATGTCCCATCTCTTTCGGTGCGTGCTCCGCCCAGGTCAGACCGGGTCTCCCGGCCCGTCGGACCGTCAGATCGCCACCCGGTCGGCGGACCGGGGGACGGTGCCGGCCGTCCGCCGGGCCGACTGCGACGTCCGGGTGATGTCCCTCACGCCGACCGGGCCGGACCCCGAGAAAATATCTTGACATCAAGAGAGATGGTCGGCAGGCTGACCATGGATATCTTGATGTCGAGATACCGGCGAGGATGCGCCGGAGACGGGGGCGGGCATGCGGGCGGCGGGCGAGGCCGGACTTCTGGGGCAGCTGCGGAACCCGCCGGGCGGGCGGGACGCGCGCACCATGCTGCTGGCCCTGTGCGTCGACCGGACCGGCACCGGCGTCTGGGCCGCCTCCGCCGTCCTCTACCTCACCTTCGTGGCCCGACTGGACGCGAGCCGGATCGGCCTGCTGCTCGGCGCGGCGGGCATCGCCGGCATCGCGGGCTCGCCGCTGGCCGGCTGGCTGGCGGGGCGGTACCCGGCCAGGACGCTGCTGATCGGCAGTCACCTGCTGCGGCTGGCCGCCTTCGGCACGATGCTGACCAGCCGCTCCGTCGCCGTGCTGCTGCCGGTCGTCGCGGTCACCGCGCTGGGCGAGCGCGGCGCGAAGATGCTGGAGATGCTGTTCGCCACCAGGGTCGCGGGCGAGCGCCGGTCCGGTTACCAGGCCCTGGCCCGGACCGTCGCCAACGCGGGCTACGCCCTGGGCGCGGGCATCGCCGCGATCGGACTCGCGGTGGGGACCGACTCCGCCTACCGGGCGCTGGTGCTGGCCAACGGCCTCTCCTTCCTGGTCTCCGCGGCGCTGGTCCGGCGGACACAGGAGCCGGAGGCAGTCCCGGCTGCGGCTGCGGCTGGGGCCGTGACATCGGCGCCCGGTGGGGCGAAGCCGGCGCGTCCGGCCGGACCGTGGCGCGACCGGGGCTACCTGCTCTTCGTCCTGCTGGACATCCCGATGTGCCTGGACGACTCCGTGCTCAATGTCGGCCTGCCGCTCTGGCTGGTCGGCCACACGACCGCGCCGCACGCGCTCGTCCCGGCCTTCCTCGCGGTCAACACGGTGCTCGTGGTCGTCCTGCAGCTCCGTGTGTCCGCCGCCGCGGAGGGTCCGCGCCGGGCGGTGCGGGCGGTGCTCTGGTACGGCGGCTCCTTGCTGCTGACCTGCGCCGTCCTGGCGGTGTCCGGAACGGGCGGCGCGGTGCTCGCCTCGGTCGCGCTGCTCGCCGGAGCCGTCCTGGTGACCGTCGCCGAGCTGCTGCGCTCGGTCAGCTCCTGGGAGCTCTCGGTCTCGCTCGCCCCCGAGCGCGCCCGCGCGCCCTACCTCGGGGTGGCCGGGATGTCGCAGTCGGTGCAGAAGTCGGTGGGCCCGCCGCTGCTCACCGGCGTGGTGATGGCGGCCGGCCCGGTCGGCTGGCTGGCCATGGGCGCGGGCGTGGCCGCGCTCTCCGTCGTCCAGAACCGCGCCTGCGCCCGTCGGCTGGCGGCGATGCCGGTCCTGGTCCGTCCGCTCGCCTCCTCGGCGTCGGCGCCGGCGCCGGCACTGACGCCGGTCCCGGCCGATGGGGAGCGGGCTCATGCCGAGTCGGCATAGGTCCAGGAAGAACCGGTCTTTCCCTCGGGGGCCGGTCGTTCCCTAGGGTCGAACCAGACCCCAAAGGCCCTACCAGGGAGCGGACATGAGCCTCACCACGCAGATCGTCGCCGAGCCGGAGGCCGTCTCGGCGCTGGAGATGCAGAGCCGGGTCACCGAGGCGAGCCGGGCCGTCATCCGCGACTACCTCGCCTCGGTCTCGCTCGGCCCCGGCGCCAGGATCGAACGGTTCTTCGCGGAGGACGCCACCTGGACCCTCCACGGCGACCTGCCCATGTCGGGCGTGTGGCGCGGCCGGCGGGCCATCCTGGAGGAGTTCATGCCGACCGCCTTCGCCCGCGTGGACGTCGCCTCGTTGAAGCTGGAGGTGGTGGACATGATCGCCGAGGGCGAGCGGGTCGTCCTGGAGTGGACCTCGCAGGCCGACGTCCGGGGCGGGCTCCGCTACGACCAGCACTGCCTCGGTGTCTTCACCGTGCGCGACGGCCTGATCGTCTCGGTGCGCGAGTACTTCGACACCGAGCACGCGCGCCACACTCTCTTCGCGGCCTGAGCCCCCCGAGGGCGTCAGCGCTGCGGGCGTCGGGCGTCGGGGGTCGGGAACGTCGGGGATCCGGAGCGACGGGGCTCCGGGGTGACGGGCCGCCACCCCGGAGGCGGTCGGTCTCAGCCGAGCGGGACGTCCTTCTCGCGCAGCGCCTCCAGCGCCGTCGCGTACATCCGCTCCTTGATCGTGCCGACGGTCCGGCCCGCCTTGGCCGCGTGGGGGCGGGCCAGCTCGATCGCGGCCTGGCGCAGCCCCGCCTCGTCCGCCGTCGCGTCGACGATCCCGGCGGCGTGCGCGTCGACGCCGCCGTAGCGGTGCGCGGTGACCATCGCCTCGTGGGCGGTCCGCGCGGTCAGCCGGGACTGGATCAGCGCCGACATGCCCGTGGTGAAGGGGATGTTGATCTCGGCCTCGGGCAGGCACCAGAAGCCGCGGTCGGCGCGCATGATCCGGAAGTCGTGGGTCAGCGAGAGCATCGCGCCCGCGGCGTAGGTGTGGCCCTGCAGGGCGGCGACCGTGACGAACGGCAGCGTCAGCACGCGGGCGAAGAGGGTCTGGACGCTCTCCACGTAGGAGCCGGCCTGGTCGCCGTGGGCGAAGAGCCAGTCCAGGTCGAGCCCGTTGGAGAAGAACTTGCCCGTCGCGGTCGTGACCAGGGCCTTCGGGCCGTCCGCGCCCTCGACCTCGTCGAGCAGGCCGTTGACGGCGACCAGCCAGTCGGGGTGGAAGCGGTTCTCGGTGTCGCCGAGGTCGAGAACGAAGACGTCCGCGTCGCGGCCGAGCGTGGGCATGGGCATGAGCTTCTCCTCGTTTGCTACCGGCTGGTAACTATGCCGTATGTCATAGCCCGTGGGAAGCCCCCTCGCGGCTCCCGAGCCGCGCCCGCCTCTCCGCCAGAATGACCCCCGTGGACTTGGACTACCAGCAGCTGCTCGACGCCTCCCTGGACGCCGCCCGCCGCACCGCCGGCGCGGGCAAGGTCGCCGACTACATCCCCGCGCTCGCCCGCGAGGACCCGGACGCCTTCGGGATGGCCCTGGCCAGCGTCGAGGGCGAGGTCTACGGCGTGGGCGACTGGCAACGGCCGTTCTCCGTCCAGAGCATCTCCAAGCTGTTCACGCTCACGCTGGTGATGGCCCGCGGCGGCTACGACGTCTGGCAGCGGGTTGGCCGGGAGCCCTCGGGAAACCCGTTCAACTCGCTGGTCCAGCTGGAGACCGAGCACGGCATCCCGCGCAACCCGTTCATCAACGCGGGCGCCATCGTGATGACCGACCACCTGCACAGCCTCACCGACGGTCAGGCCGCCGAGACCGTCCGCGCGTTCCTGCGCGCCGAGGCGGGCAACCCGTCGCTGGGCACCGACCCCGAGGTGGCCGCCTCGGAGGCCGAACACGGCCACCGCAACGCCGCGCTGGCGCACTTCATCGCCAGCCACGGCAATCTCGTCAACCCGGTCGAGACGGTCCTCTCCGAGTACTACGCGCACTGCGCGATCGAGGCCTCCTGCGAGGACCTGGCCCGCGTCGGCCTGGTCCTGGCCCGGCACGGCCTCCGCGCCGACGGTTCCCGCCTGCTCTCGCGCAGCGAGGCGAAGCGCATCAACGCGATCCTGCTGACCTGCGGCACCTACGACGCCGCCGGCGAGTTCGCCTACCGGGTCGGCCTCCCCGGCAAGAGCGGCGTCGGCGGCGGCATCCTCGCCGTCCTCCCCGGCCGCGCGGCGATCTGCGCGTGGAGCCCCGGCCTCGACCCGGCCGGCAACTCCGTCGCGGCCGTGGCCGCGCTGGACGCCTTCACCACGCTGTCGGGGCTCTCGGTGTTCTGACCGCCGCGTGACCGCTGTCGCTCAGCGGTCGCCGGTGGTCCCGTCGGGGAGCGAGTCGGCGAGATACGCGTCCAGGTCGGGCACCTCGGGCGCGAACACGTGACGCACCCACGCGTTGCGCTCGTGCACGACCGGCGGCAGTTCGTAGACGCAGCCGACGAGCGGCTGATCCAGCTTCATGAAGTGGGTCGGATCCTTGTCGGGGCACCCGAGGAACGGTTGCCCCGCACTGGCGCAGCCGAGCCAGAGGGCGTTGCCCCAGTACCAGCTGTACACGTTGAGGTAGGCCGCGCCGTCCCCTCCCCTGTGGAGGACGGCGAAGCCACCCGGCGTCGTGTCGTCGACCGGCGGAAGCAGTCTCGGCAGGATCGCGAGGGCAGCGTCCTCGATCTCCGCCTCGATCGGCTCCGGGAACGGCGTGACGTGGTACCGCTTGACGAACCGCCCAGCGATCTCGACGGGCGGACGGACGGTGAGTCGCTTCTCCTGGAAAGCCATGACCGCACCGTAAGCCGGGTCTCCTGACACCCTCTGTCAGCGAATGCGAACGGGCCGGTTGCACCCAGCCCCTGAGGGTGCGCCGGGCGGCGATACTTCGTTCATGAAGCGTTCGTTCGAAGAGTTGGTCGCCGAGGCCGACGCCGTGTCGGTGGCCGGCTGGGACTTCTCCTGGCTGGACGGCCGGGCCACGGAGGAGCGTCCGTCCTGGGGGTACCAGCGGCTGCTCGGCGCGCGGCTCGCCCGCGCCTCCGCCGCGCTCGACATCCAGACCGGCGGCGGCGAGGTGCTGGCCGGAGCGGCGAGCGTCTTTCCGGCGACGACGGTGGCCACGGAGTCGTGGCCGCCGAACGTGGCGAAGGCGACCGCGCTGCTCCACCCGCGCGGGGTCGTCGTGGTCGCGGACCCCGACGAGCCGCCGCTGCCCTTCGCCGACGGGGCGTTCGACCTGGTCAGCTCGCGTCATCCGGCGTCGGTGCGGTGGAGCGAGATCGCCAGGGTGCTCTGCGCGGGCGGCGTGTACTTCGCCCAGCACGTCGGTCCGGCGACGTCCTGGGAGCTCGTCGAGTACTTCCTCGGCCCGCAGCCGACCGCCCGTCACTCCCGGCATCCGGACCTGGAGACCGCGCAGGCCCGTGCCGCGGGCCTGGAGGTGGTGGACGTCCGCACGGAGCGGCTGCGGATGGAGTTCCACGACATCGGCGCGGTCGTGTACTTCCTGCGCAAGGTCATCTGGACGGTGCCCGACTTCTCGGTCGAGCGCTACCGCGACCGTCTGCGCGCACTGGATCGGCAGATTCGGTCGGAGGGCGTCTTCGTCGCGCATTCCACGCGCACGCTTATCGAAGCGCGAAAAGCCTGATCGGCCTGATCGTGCGAGCGATCGACCAGGCTGGTCGATCGCTCGCACGATCAGGCCGAGTTCCGGGCGGCTCCCCTGAGCGCCCCCCGAGCGCCCTGGGGAGCCGAGCCCGGATCCGCCGCTCAGCGCCGGAGCAAGCGCAGTCGACGGAGCATGACGGAGGCCTCGTCATGCAGGTCCCAGAGCCGGATCCGCTCCCACTCCGCGAACGGCCCGGGGACGCCCTGGAGCGGAGCGCCCCGCCAACGCCCGAGGGCGTCGTCCAGCAGCAGCTCGGCGGCGTCGGGGTCGATCCCCACCAACACCCGCGCGTCGCCGATCGCGTGCTCGAAAGCGATGGCGTCCACCAGGATCGGGCTGATCGCCAGTCGGTAGCCGCCGCCGGTCGACCGCAGGGCGCCCCCGTCGCCCGTGCGGCGCAGGAGTCGCCGCACACGCGCGGCGAGCACGTGCAGCTCCTCCTCCAGGGGTCCGGCCTCCCCCTCGGCGACCGGACCCGCGATCCCCTCGACCAGCTCCCCGACCGACACCTCCATGCCGGCCCGCAGGGCCAGCATGGTCAGCAGCGCCTGCTGCACGGGCGTCCCCGGGAACAACGGGCAGCCCCTGTCCCACGCCCGCACCGGACCGAGCAGTGAGATCTCCACCCCGTGCCTTCCCTGTCCGGCGGCCCCCCGGGCAACCGACCGGATCCAGGGCGTGCGGGCCTCGTCGTGGCCGGACTCGGCCGTACTCGACGTGGGCCTGGTGCGCGGGAGTTCGAGGATGCTGCTCGTCATGGTCCTGTTCGCTCTGCGTCGTCGGCGGGACGTTCCCCCTCCTCGGGGCTGCCACGACAGAGCCTGGCAGGGCCCGATACACAACGGATCAACGCCGGAGAGCCGCACGAAAGGGGTATTCCTTCGCACACTGGTGCTACCCTCCGAGGCGCAGTACGGGGAGCAGGCGTCGCAGGTGGACGCGCGCGGATGACCGGGGGACTCACATGTCCGGGTCGGAAGGATCGGCGGGCAAGGAGCTGGAGTTCGCCCTGCTCGGCGAGGTCGTGGTGCGACGCGACGGCGAGCCGCTCAACGCCGGTTCACCGCAGCAGCGCGCCGTGCTCGTCCGGCTGCTGCTGGCGGAGGGCAAGGCCGTCCCCGCCCAGGAGCTCGTGGACGCCATCTGGGGCGAGGGTTCGCCCGCCCGCGCCGTCGGCACCGTCCGCACCTACGTCTCGCGCCTGCGCACCCTGCTGGCCCCCGAGGCGGCCGGTCGGGACCGCGTGGGCCTGCTGGTGTCCGTCGGCGACGGCTACGCACTGCGGCTGCCCGCACTCTGCACCACGGACGTGGGCGATTTCGAGCGCCTGACCGAGGCGGGCGCGGCGGCCCGCACCGCCGGGGACGCGGCGCGCGCCGCGACCCTGCTCACGCAGGCCCTGGCCCTGTGGGGCGGCGAACCGCTGGCCGGCGTGCCGGGTCCCTTCGCCGAGCGCGAGCGCGACCGGTTGGCCCAGGCCAGGCTGACCGCACTGGAGTCGCTCGCGGGCGCGGAGGCCGACAACGGCAACCACGACCAGGTGCTGGCCCTGCTGGGCCCGCTCGTCGCCGAACACCCCCTGCGCGAACGGCCGCGCGCCGCGTTGATGCTCGCCCTCTACCGCAGCGGGCGGCAGGCCGAGGCGCTCGCCCTCTTCGACGCGGGCCGACGCCTGCTGATCGACGAACTCGGCATCGAGCCCGGTCCCGAGCTCACCGACCTGCAGCGGCGCATCCTCGCCGGTGACCCCGGCCTGCTCGCGACGGAGGGCGCACAGCCGGGCGACGCCGGGGCCGAAGAACCCGAGCCCGACCCGATCCCCGCCCAACTGCCGAGCGACACCCTCGATTTCACCGGACGCACGGCTCTGGTCGACAGCATCTGCCACTCGCTCTCCACCGCGGCCGAACGCTCGGCCGTCACCCTGCACGGCCTCTCCGGCATCGGCGGCGTCGGCAAGACCACCCTGGCCGTCCGCATCGCCCACCGCGCCCGCGCGGCCTTCCCCGACGGCCAGCTCTACGCGGAGCTCAGCGGAACCTCACCGGCCCCCGCCGACCCGGCGGCGGTGCTCGGCGACTTCCTGCTGGCCCTCGGCGTGCCCGCCGCCCAGCTGCCCGACGCCACCGCCCAGCGAGCCGCGCTGCTCCGTTCCCGGCTGGCCGACCGGCGGGTGCTGATCGTGCTGGACAACGCGAGGGACGCGGCGCAGATCCTCCCGCTCATCCCCGGCACACCGGGCAGTGCGGTCCTGGTCACCAGCCGTGCCCGGCTGGTGGGCATCCCCGGCGCGCTGCTCACGGAGCTGACCGCGCTGGAGGAGCTGGAGGCGCTGGAACTCCTGGCGGCCGTGGCCGGCTTCGCCCGGGTGGCGGCGGAGGGCGCGGCCGCCGCGGAACTGGTCGCCGCCTGCGCGCACCTGCCGCTCGCCGTCCGGATCGTCGCCTCCCGCCTGGCCACCAGGCCCCGCTGGACCGTGGCCTCGCTGCTGGACCGGCTCCGCGACGAGCAGCGCCGCCTCGCCGAACTGCGGGTGGGCGACCTCGCGGTGGAGTCCACCTTCGAGCTGGGCTACCGGCTGCTGAGCGAACGGCAGGCGTGGGCGTTCCGGATGCTCTCCGTCCCCGCCGTCTCCTGGTTCTCCCTCTCGGCGGCGGCCGCGGTGCTCGAACTGCCGCTGGCGGAGGCGGAGATCCTGACGGAGTCCCTGGTCGACTCCGGCCTGCTGGAGGCCGAGTCTGCGGGCCGCTACCGCTACCACGACCTGGTCCGCGTCTTCGCCCGCGCGCGGGCCCGGGCGTCCGAGCCCGAGCAGGTGCGCTCGGCGGCGGTGCTGCGGCTGTTGGAGCAGCAGCTGGAGTACGTCTGCGCGGCCTGGCGTGCCGCCAACGAACAGGCACCGCTCAGCTGGCGCCTCCACCCGCCCCGTCCCGGCGCGGACGAGGAGGCGACCCGCTTCGGCGACGGCGCGCTGGAGTGGGTCACCCTGCGCGGCGACCGCACCGTGCTGCACGAACTCGCCCAGCAGATCCTCCGCGTCGAACCCCGGCTCGGCATGCGCCCGCTGGTCGACCTCCTGCTCGCCTGGGTCTGGCTCTTCGAGGACGAGTCCGCGGGCCCGGGCCTGCGCGACATCCTCCCCTCGGCGACGCTGGCCGCCGAACGCACCCACGACCCCCGCGCCCTCTCCCGCCTTCGCTACCTCACCGGCCTCCGCCACTCCCTGGCCGGCCGCGTCGCCGAGGCCGAGTCGGAGTTCCGCGCGGCGCTGCGGCTGCTGCCGGGCGACGAGAGCCTGGAGATCCGCTACACGCTGGTCGCCGAACTGGCCGTGAACCTGAACGCGGCAGGCCGCGCCGAGGAGGCGCTGGAGCACCTGCGGCTGGCCCGCAGTCTCGCCGCCCGGCTGGGCAACGTGGCCGACGAGGCCCGCCTGCTGGGCAACATCGCGCGCGGCGAGCTCACGGCGGGCCGACCGGAGCCTGCAAGGCGGGCGGCGGAGGAGGGTCTGACGACCGCGCTGAACTCCGGCAGCCGCCGGTCCGAGGCGGACGCCCGCTACCAACTGGGAATCGTGCTCAGCAGCTCCGGGGACACCGGTGCGGCCGTGGCGCACTTCGCCGAGGCGTTGGCCCTCTACCGCGCCCAACAGCGGCTCGGCCTGGAGGCGTTGGTCCTGGCGCGGCTGGCGCACTGCCGGCTCGACCTGGGCGAGGCCAGGGCCGCCCAGGAGCTCGCCGCCAGGGCCCTGGACCTGCTGGACGCGTCCGAGCTGCACTACCACCTGTCGCTGGCGCGTTGGGCGATGGGAAGGGCGTTGCTGGCGTTGGGAGACGCGCACAGGGCGGCGGACCATCTGACCCTGGCGCGGGACGGCTTCCAGCGGCTCGGAGCCCCCGAGGCGGCGGAGGTCAGGGGCGTGCAGCTCGTCGCCGGCCTCGTTGATTGAATGTTGACCCTGACCCGCGAAGATACGCCCTGGCCGAGCGCGTCTCGGCCGTCGATGACGTGAGCACCTTGAGAGGAACAGCATGAGCACGCCGGAGCAGCCGCAGCAGTCCGACCAGACCGAGGCCGTCGCGGCCCCCGTCACCGCCGACGACGCGGTCGCGGTCGACCCCACGACGGACCCGACCGCCCCGCCGCGCAAGCCGGGCACGGTCAGCCCCAACGAGGTCCGCACCCAGCCCTGACGGGGGCGGTGCCACCTCTGACGCCCGGCGCGCTCGCGTCCGGGCGTCACGTCGTTCCGGCACCCGTCACCATTGTTGGTAGCACCGCCGGGGTCACCTGCTGTGAACCCCTCGGGCGCGGACGGTAGCCCACAACATTATGTGTGCGCACGCGAACAGACGAGGCATCAGCCCTGCGGGGATCCAGGCGGCCCTCCGTTGTCCTCCTCCTCGGCCCGGACCAGCAGTGCCGCGCGTTCGGACGCGCTGTGGGTGCGGGCCGCCGCCTCGCGGAAGAGGGCGGCCGCGCGGGGGTGGTCGCCGGTGCGGGCGGTGAGGTCGGCCTCGACGGCCAGGGCCGGCGGGTAGTCGTCCAGGGCGTGGCCGTCCTGGCCGCGCGCCGCGGCGAGGAGCGCGAGGCCGGAGCGGGGGCCGTGGGCGAAGCCGTGGGCCACGGCCCGGTTCAGCTCCACGACCGGGCTCGGCTGGCGCTGCGCCAGCTCGTCGTAGAGGGAGGCGATCCGGGGCCAGTCGGTGTCCGCCATGGCCGGCGCCGCGGCATGGCAGGCGGCGATGCGGGCCTGGAGCAGGTACGGGCCGTCGAGCGGGCCCGGCTCCAGCCGGGACAGGATGCCGATCGCCTCGCCGATCGCCGCATGGTCCCAGCGGGCACGGTCCTGGTCCTCCAGGGAGACCAGCCTGCCGTCCGCGTCGCGGCGGGTGGCGCGGCGCGAGTGCTGCAGCAGGAAGAGCGCGAGCAGCGCGGACGTCTCCGACGGCTCGGGCAGCAGCCGCGACAGCAGGCGCGCCAGCCGGATCGCCTCCTCGGCGAACGCCGGTTCGCCGTCCGGGTTGTAGCCGTGGGTGAAGAGCAGGTAGAGCACCGCGAGCACCCCGGGCAGTCGCTCGGCGAGCTGCTCGCCGCCGGGGACCCGGTAGGGGATGCCCGCCTGCGCGATCTTCGTCTTGGCGCGGGTCAGCCGACGGGTCATGGTGGACTCGCTGACCAGCAGCGCCCGTGCGATGTCCGCCGTCGGCACCGCACAGATCGTCCGCAGCGTCAGCGCGACCTGGGCCTCCAGCCCCAACGCCGGGTGGCAGCAGGTGAAGAGGAGCCGCAGCCGGTCGTCGACGAGCTCGCCGCCCGCCGCGTCCCCGGCCGGCGCCTCGGTGGCGGCGGTCAGCGCCAGCACCGCCACCTCGCGCAGCTTCCGCCGCTCGACCGTCGCGCGCCGCAGCAGGTCCAGGGCCCGGTTGCGGGCCACGGTCATCAGCCAGCCGCCGGGATTCGCGGGCACGCCGTCGACCGGCCAGCGCACCAGCGCCTGGGCCAGGGCGTCCTGCGCGCAGTCCTCGGCCAGCGTCCAGTCACCGGTGATCCGGATCAGCGCGGCGACGATCCGCGGATACCCCTCTGCGGCGACGTCCGCCGCGACGCCCGCCGCACCCGCCGCGGACGCGGCGGTCCCCCGCACCGCCGCGTCCGTTCCGTGAAGAGGGTCGCTCACTGCTCGAAATCGGCCAGGGGGCGGATCTCGATGCGTCCGCCACGGGCCATCGGATGAGTCCGGGCGACCTCGATCGCCTCGTCGAGGTCGGCGCACTCCAGCAGGTCGAAGCCGCAGATGACCTCCTTGGTCTCCGCGAAGGGCCCGTCCGAGACCAGCAGCTCCCCCTTGCGCACGCGCACGGTCGTCGCCGTCGACTTCGGCGCCAGCACCATGCCCTGCAGCCGCCGACCGGCCGCGTCGTTCTTCTCGACCCACTCGTCGATGTCCGGAATGTTCTCGGTGTCGGGGTCACGGTCGGGGTCGCTGCAGACGAACATCATGTACTTCATCGCGTGGGTCTCCTCGGTGGGGTCTCTCGGTACTGTCTCTGGGTTCTGTCTCCCTGTGCACCACTGTGACGATCGGGGCGGCCGCGTCCGGACAACACCCGCGAAGATTTTTTCCGGGCCTCTGTGAGTAGTCTGTGGGCTGGTCGCCGGCCGAGGACAGGCATACGCGCGTCCCCCCACCCACTGCCCCCGGAGACCTCATGCGCAGGCTGACCCACGCCGAGTTCCTGGCTCTGCGGCGGTTCGACGCCCTCGACGGCCTCCGGGCCCTCGCCGCGCTGATCGTGGTCTTCTACCACACCGGCGGTCCGCAGAGCCGGTTCCTCTCCGGCTGGATCGGGGTGCACGTCTTCTTCGTGGTCTCCGGCTTCCTGATCACCACGCTGATGCTGCGTGAGCACGACAGGAACGGCCGCATCTCGCTGCGCGACTTCTACCTGCGCCGGGCCTTCCGGATCATGCCGCTGTACTACCTGGTCCTCGGCCTCAGCGTGCTCAGCGTCTACGGGCAGCGCGGCGAATGGCCCGCGATGCGGCAGCACCTGCCGCACTTCCTGCTCTTCATGAACGAGTACCACCTCCCGCCGCGGGTGGCGTACCTGCACACCTGGACCATCGGCATCGAGTGGAAGTTCTACCTGGTCTGGCCGCTGCTGCTGGTGGCGGTGACCGCCGTCTCGCGGCACCTGCGCATCCCGCTGGCGCTGCTCGTCGCCGCGCTGGCACTGGTCCCCTACACCACGACCTGGGCCGGCATGGGCGTGCACTACGCGGTCCTGCTCACCGGCGCGCTGCTCGCCCTGGTCCTGCACACCCGGCGCGGATTCGCGCTGCTCAGCCCGCTGACCCACCCGCTGGTCGCGCTGGCCGTCACGGCGGGCTTCCTGGTCCTGCACGCCGAGATCCCCGACCTGGTCGCGCACTTCCACGGCGACCAGCCCCCGGTGCTCATCTACGGCGTGGGCGTCGCCCTGCTGCTGCCGGGCCTGCTGGCACCCGGCCCGGGCCGCTGGCTGCTCTCGCGGCGACCGCTCGTCCTGATCGGCGAACGCTCCTACGGGCTCTACCTGGTCCAGGGCCTCGCCGCGGCCCTCGCCGTCGTCCTGGTGCCGTCCCTCCCGCACCCCGCTCCGCTCTTCGCCACCGTCGTGGCGCTGCTCTCGTTGGCCGTCGCGGACCTGCTCCACACCCGGGTGGAGTCCCCGATGATCGCCATGGGCCGACGCCTGATCAGGAAGCTGGCCGGGCCCGCCCCGACGCCCGCCCCGACGCCCGCCCCGACGCCCGCCTCCGGCCGTCCCGGCGGTCCAGGCCTTCCCGACCGGGCCTCGGTGGCTCCGGCCCGGGCGACCTCCGCAGCCGAGCCCGCCAAGGCCTCCCACAGCGCCTGAGGCCCCGGACCGCTGGTCCGGATTGCATGAGAATGCCCTTCAAATCCCCCCGGGCGCGCGTGGCGGCGGCACGGACCGGGCACACGTCGGACGAGGGAGCGCCGAGCACGAGGAGGCGCCATGAGGACGAGCGTCCTTGGACTCACGACCTGCGCGGTCGCCCTGTCCTGCGCGATCGCCGGGTGCACGTTCACGCCGTCGGCGGTCTCCCACGCGAGGTCGCCGGGGCCGTCCGCGCCCGCCACGCCGACCAAGGCGGGCAAGCTGTCCCTCGCCCAGGTCGCGGCGGGCAGCGTCGACCTCGTGAGCGAGCAGGGTCTGCAGGGGACGGAGGCCGCGGGCACCGGGATCGTGCTCACCCCGGACGGCGAGGTCCTCACCAACAACCACGTCATCAGCGGCGCGACCTCGCTGACCGCCGTGGACATCGGCAACGGCCACAGCTACACCGCGTCCGTCGTCGGCTACGACCGCAGCCACGACCTGGCGCTCGTGCAGTTGCACGGGGCCTCGGGCCTGCAGACGCTGTCCCTGGCCGCCAACACGCGGGTGGCCGTCGGCGAGGCGGTGACCGCCCTGGGCAACGCCGGCGGACGCGGCGGCGCGCCGAGCACCGCTGCCGGCTCGGTCACGGCGCTCAACCGGCGCATCGTCGCGACGGACGAGTTCAGCGGCAGCTCCGAGCAGCTGAGCGGACTGATCCAGGTCGACGCGCCGATCGAGGCCGGGGACTCGGGCGGCCCGCTGGTCGACTCCTCGGGCCAGGTCATCGGCATCGACACCGCGGCCTCGGTCGGCTACCGCTTCCAGTCGGCACCGGTCGAAGGCTTCGCGGTTCCGGCCGCCCGGGCCAAGTCGGTGGCCGACGCCATCGCCGCGGGCCGCGCGTCGGCGACCGTGCACATCGGCGCGACCGCATGGCTGGGGGTGGCCGTCGGCAGCCCCGACGCGGCCTCGGCCGCGACGAGTGGCGCCGCGATCGTCCAGGTCGTCCCCGACTCGCCCGCCGACCGTCTGGGCCTGGTCGCCGACGACGTGGTCACCTCGGTCGACGGCGTGGGCGTCGGCGACCCGAACGCCCTGACCACGCTCCTGGACCGCCACCACCCCGGTGACACCGTCAAGGTCGGCTGGACCGACACCAGCGGCCAACCCCAGTCCGCCGACTGCCCACTCGGCACCGGCCCGGCCGGCTGAGCCGGCGCGGCCGCGGGCTGCGGGCCGCGTACGACAGGAGGCCCTGCCGATGCTCTCGGCAGGGCCTCCGGCCTTGCGTTACCCAGTCGGGGTGGCGGGATTTGAACCCACGACCTCTTCGTCCCGAACGAAGCGCGCTACCAAGCTGCGCTACACCCCGATGCAACGACACGTACTCTACCCGACCCGAGGGCCCCGTTCGCCGCGCTCGCTCCCGGCCCGATCCACAGGGGTGGACGCAGTGAGGGCGGCCTTCCTGTCGGAAGGCCGCCCTCAGCAGCTGTTTCATCAGTCGGGGTGGCGGGATTTGAACCCACGACCTCTTCGTCCCGAACGAAGCGCGCTACCAAGCTGCGCTACACCCCGATGCAACGAGCTTTACTGTAGCGGACCTCCCCCCGATGGACGAAATCCGATTCCGCAGGCAGGCGGCGTGCGGTGGAGAAGGGGCCGGGCGGGCGTGGCGTCGGGTGTTCAGGGGTTGTTCGTTCCGACGGGTGGGCGCTTCATGCCGAGACGGCATGACCGAGTCCTAAGATGGACGCATGTCCGAGCTGCGCCGCCTGCGTTACTTCCTGGCCGTCGCCGAGGAGCGGAACTTCACCCGCGCCGCCGAGCGCCTGCACATCGCGCAGCCCGCGCTGAGTCGGCAGGTGCGGGAGCTGGAGCGGGAGCTCGGCGTGGAGCTGCTGGCGCGGACCACCCACAAGGTCGAGCCCACCGAGGCCGGGCGGATGCTGCTGGAGCGCGGGCCCGCGCTGCTGGAGGCGGCGGACAGCCTGTGGCGGGGCGTGCGGGCCTTCGCCGACGGGCGGCTCGGCAGCGTCAGTCTCGGCTACGGCATGAGTGCCGGGTACGAGACCGCGCCGCAGCTATTGCTGGCGATGAGCGAGGAGGCCCCGGGGATCGAGGTCTCCGCACGGGTGATGGCCTTCGCCGACATCGTGGACTCCGTCGCCGCAGGGACGCTCGACGTCGGCATCGTGCGCTCGGCCCAGCGGGACACGCTGCCCGACGTGCAGCTGACGCTGCTGCGCCGGGAGCGGCAGGGCGTCATCATCAGCCGGGACCACCCGCTCGTCCAGGGCGGCGTCGAGAGCATCGACCCGGCCCAGCTGGACGGCCTGAAGCTGCTGCTGCACCCGCGCGCGCACAACCCCGGCCACTACGACGAGATCATGGAGATCTGCGCGAGCGCCGGCGCGCGGCCCGAGGTGCTCTACCGGGGCCTGGACTTCGACGCCTCCTACACGCCGGTCGCCTCCGGCGCGGCCGTGACCATGGTCGGCCTCTCCGGCCGGATCGGCCTGCCCAGCGGACTGATCTGGCTGCCGGTGACGCCGCCCGCGTACATCGAGGTGCATCTCGTGACCCGCGGCACCAGCCACTCGCCGGCCGTCAACCGGCTGCTGCGCGTCGCCGAGCAGACCAGCACCCGGCACCGCTGGCTGGACGGCTCACTCGACGGCGCGAGCAGCGACGGCCGGCGCGGCGGCGCGGTCGGGGTGGACGTCGGCGCGATCGACGGCGCCTACGAGGTGAGCTCGCGGCGGCCGGACGCCTGACCCGGGCGCCCGGACCGTTCGTCGGCGGCGCGGGGCGTCAGCCCCGGTCGCGGGGCGTCAGGGTCAGCAGGGTCGCCTCCGGCGGGCAGGCGAAGCGGACCGGGGTGTAGCGGTTGGTGCCGCAGCCCGCGGAGACGTGCAGGTAGGCCTGCCGACCGCCTGCGGCGTGGCGGGAGAGGCCCTTGACCCGGCGGCGGTCGATGTCGCAGTTGGTCACCAGCGCCCCGTAGAAGGGGACGCACAGCTGGCCGCCGTGGGTGTGCCCGGCGAGCACCAGCGGATAGCCGTCCGCCGCGAAGGCGTCCAGGACCCGCAGGTACGGCGCGTGCACGACGCCGAAGGAGACGTCCGCGTCGGGGGAGGGCCCGCCGGCGACCTCGTTGTAGCGGTCGCGCCGGATGTGCGGGTCGTCCAGCCCGGTCAGCTCCAGCTCCAGGCCGTTGACCTTGAGCTGCCCGCGCCGGTTGGTGAGGTTCAGCCAGCCCGCCGCGTCGAAGCCGTCGCGCAGGTCCGTCCACGGGTTGTGGACGGCGCCGTCGATGCCCCTGCGGGCGCTGCCGTCGGCGTTGTTCATGCCGTGGTTGCCGGAGAACATCGCCGACAGGTACCGGGTCGGGCTCTTGGGCTGCGGGCCGTAGTAGTCGTTCGAGCCGAAGACGTACGCGCCGGGGAAGTCCATGAGCGGACCGAGCGCGTCCAGTGTCTGCGGCACCGCCTCCGGGTCGGAGAGGTTGTCGCCCGTGTTGATCACCAGGTCCGGACGGAGCGCCGCGAGGCCGCCCAGCCAGACCTGCTTCTTGCGCTGCCCGTTGACCATGTGGATGTCGGAGACCTGCAGCACGCGCATCGGCTTGGCCCCCGGCGGCAGCACCGGCGCCTCGACCCGCCGCAGTCGGAAGGACCGCACCTCGTACCCGGCGGCATAGCCGACACAGGCCGCGCCGACGGCGGCGGTGACTCCCAGGGCCTTCAGCGGAACGGCGTAACGGGTGCGCATCCGTACATGGTGGCAGACGCCCGGACGGACGCGTACGGCGAGGTCGGCGGGGGCGGCCCCGAGGCGACGGGAGAGGGGACAGGAGGGGACGGCGCGGTTATTCGGGGCGGAGGGGAGCCGGGAGGTGACAGACTGGGCGGCATGACCAGCAAGCTCAAGCAGCAGCTCCAGGAGGACCTCACCGCCGCGATCCGCGCCCGTGACGAGCTCCGTTCCGGCACGATCCGGCTGACCCTCACCGCCATCACCAAGGAGGAGGTGGCCGGCACCTCCGCGCGCGAGCTCAGCGACGCCGAGGTGCTCCAGGTGATCACCCGTGAGGCGAAGAAGCGCAGGGAGGCCGCCGAGGCCTTCGAGCAGGGCGGCCGTGCCGAGTCGGCCCAGCGCGAGCGGGCGGAGGGCGAACTGCTGGCGGAGTACCTGCCGAAGCAGCTCACCGACGAGGAGCTCACTGCGATCGTCGCGGACGCCGTCGCCGAGGCCAAGGCCTCCGGCGCGGAGGGCCCGCGGGCGATGGGCGCGGTCATGAAGATCGTCAACCCCAAGGTCTCCGGCCTGGCCGAGGGCGGCCGCGTCGCGGCCCTCGTCAAGCAGGCCCTGGCCGGCTGACGCCGGCTCACCTCTCCACTTCCGACCTGACGCCCCCAGGGCGCCGGACACGACGAAGGCCCGGCCGATCGGCCGGGCCTTCGTCGTGCGCGTGGACGGTGGGGGCGGTGCGGCGGGGTCAGTGGCCGCCGGCGCCGCCGTTGCCCTTGCCGCCGCCGGCGACGCCGACCCAGCCGGTGCCGCCGAAGACCGTGCCGTTCGTGCCTCCCGGCTGGCCGCCGTTCTGACCGCCGGCCTGGCCGGCCGTCTGGCCGCCGTTCTGACCGGGCTTGCCCTTCTTCGCCTTGTCGCTGGAGGGCGCCTTCGGCAGCGACACGGTGTTGAAGTAGCCGAAGGGGACCCCGGAGAGCGCGTCACCCATGGCGTCGTGCCAGATCGGGCCGGCGACGGTGGAGCCGAAGGCGGGCGAGATGATGCGACCGCCGATCGGCTGCTCCGACAGCGAGGTCTGGTTGGCGGTGTCGCTGACCACGACGGCGCCGGAGATCTCCGGGGTGAACCCGACGAACCACACCTGCTTGTGCTCGTTGGTGGTACCCGTCTTGCCCGCGCTCGGGCGGTTGTCGGAGAAGCCGTCCTGGGCGCCGGTGCCGTCCTCGACCACGCCCTTGAGCATCGTGGTCACCGAGTCGGCGGTGCTCTGCTGCATCACCTGCTGGCAGTTGGCCTGCGGCACGGCAAGCGTCTTGTGGTCGGCCGTGGAGACCGAGGCGATCGCGGTCGGCGTGCAGTACAGGCCTCGCGCGGCGAAGGTCGCGTAGACGTTCGCCATCTCCAGCGGTGTGAGGCTGTTGGTGCCGAGGGTCAGCGACTGGACCTGGGCGATCGGCAGCAGGTTCCCGTCCTTGCCGTAGGTCGCCTGGGTGGTGATGCCGAGCTTGTTCATCATGTGCACGACGTTGCAGAGCCCGGCGTCCCGCTCCAGCGGCACGAAGTAGGTGTTCACCGACTTCTTCATGGCGTCGACCATGTTGAACGGACCCTTCAGGTCCGTGGAGTCGTTGGTGTCCGGCGGGTTGTCGGACGCGAGCAGCGTGTTGCCGTTGCAGTCCGTCATCTCCGGGTACGGCTCGGAGTACGGGGACGGGTAGACCTTGTCCATGCCGATGCCCTGCTCCATCGCCGCCGCGGCGGTGATCGGCTTGAACGTCGAACCGGTCGGGAAACCGCCGCCGCCGCCCATGGTGCGGTCGACGTTGTAGTTCAGCGTGGTGATCGCGTTGCTCGTGCCGACGCCGTACGGGCGGCTCTGGCCCATGGCCAGGATCTGGCCGGTGCCGGGCTGGACCATGGTCATGGCCGTCGCGGCCCGCTCGTCCGCGTGGACGTGCGAGGTCACCGAGTCGTAGACGGCCTTCTGGGCCTTCGGGTCGAGCGTGGTGTGGATCTGCAGACCGCCCTTGTCCCAGAGCGCCTGCCGGTCCACGGTCGTCTTACCGAAGGCCGGGTCCTTGAGGATGATGTGCTCGACGTAGTCGCAGAAGAAGGCCTCGCCGTACTGCTTGGCGGTGATGCAGCCCTCCTGCGCCTTGTGCGGCTTCAGCCCGAGCGGCAGCGCCTGCGCGGCCTTGGACTGCGCGGCCGTGATGCTGCCGTACTCCGCCATCTTCTCCAGCACGACGTTCCGTCGCTTGAGCGCGACGTCCGGGTACAGGATCGGGTCGTAGTAGGTCGGCGACTGCACCATGCCGGCGAGCACCGCGGCCTGCTGCACCTTCAACTGGCCGGCGTGCACGCCGAAGTAGCGCTCGCTGGCAGCTTCGATGCCGTAGGCCTGCTCGCCGAAGAAGGTGATGTTGAGGTAGTTGGTGAGGATCTGGTCCTTGGTCAGGGTCTCCTCGACCTTGATCGCGTACTTCAGCTCCTGGATCTTGCGGCCGATGGTCTGCCGCTGCGCCTCCAGCACCTTGGCCTGGTCGTTGCCGGCCTCTTCGACGAAGACGTTCTTCACGTACTGCTGGGTCAGCGTCGAACCACCCTGGACCGAGCCGCCGCTGCTGTTCTGGGTCAGCGCGCGCAGGGTGCCCTTCAGGTCGATGGCGCCGTGCTGGTAGAAGCGGTTGTCCTCGATGTCGACCAGCGCCTGGCGCATCACCGGGGCGATCTGGCTCTCCGGGACGACGGTGCGGTCGCGCGAGTAGACCTTGGCGATGACGTTGTTGTCACGGTCGTAGATGTACGACGCCTGCGACAGTGGCGGGGCGGTGAACGCGTCCGGGATGTTGTTGAAGTCGTTGACGGCGGACTTCGCGCCCAGGCCGAGTGCACCGACGGCAGGCAGGGCCAGACCGGCGACCAGGCCGCCGGCCAGCACGCTCGCACCCAGCAGTCGGGCTCCTAGCGAGATCTGCTGCATGGGGGACACGTTGCGCTTCGCTGCCATGGCAGAACCTTACGCGGCGTTCCTCGGACAGGCGGCCAGGTGTTCGCCTACTCTTGTCACAAGCGTGCGACAAGTTGCTGTGCGCCCGTTCGATTCACTCTTGTGGGTGATGAGAGATGACCGAATCGTGGGTATATGGGTGGCATATGCCAGCCGTATGGCCCCGAGTGGCCGCACGGAACGGAGGGAGTGGGTCCCCGAAGCCCGCTCCGTGCCCGCTCACCTGCGCTCACTCCAACGGGTGATCTCCTGAGCACGCATAGTCCAAATGGGCCATAAGGATTGGGCCCCGGGGGGGCTGTTGCAACGCCCACTTCTTCCGTAACGTCCTCAACTGGCAACGGCATATTCGCCGTTACCGCCGTGGGGGAGCCTCGATTCGGGAGAGGACGGCGCCAGCATGAGCTGGGTTGAGGACTGGAGTGCGCAGGCCGCCTGCCGCACCAGCGATCCGGACGAACTGTTCGTCCAGGGGGCGGCACAGAACCGCGCGAAGGCGGTGTGCACGGGATGCCCGGTGCGCACGGAGTGCCTGGCCGATGCGTTGGACAATCGCGTCGAGTTCGGCGTGTGGGGGGGTATGACCGAGCGCGAGCGCAGAGCGCTGCTGCGGCGGAGGCCCACGGTGGTCTCCTGGCGGCGACTGCTCGAGACGGCGCGCACGGAGTACGAGCAGAGCTACGCCGTCTGCGACGCGGTCGACTTCGCCGAAGCAGGCTGAGCCTTCCGGCACGCGAGTGCCGTCGGGGCGCGAGGCTCTGGTGACATGCGGCTCCGCCGAGTGGGCGCGAGAAACCACCGGCATGCGGATGGCCCTGCACGTTCGGTGACTCACCACGCAGGGTGGCTTGTCGCGCAGTTCCTCGCGCCCCCGGGCAGAGCGCAGCTCACTCGCCGGTGAGAAGTGAGCCGACTTCGCGAAGGCCGTCGAGGTCGTGGACGTCGCCGGCCAGGGCGGAGACCTCGGCCACGCGGACGTCCGGGTAGACGGACACGAAGCGGTCCCGCATGCGGCGCTCGCGGGTGATCACCTGCATGCGCTCCGCATGGAGCCGCAGCAGGCCGGCGGCCAGCTGTTCGCCGTCGCCCGGAGGGCCGTCGTCGAGGGCCTCGGCCGCCGCGCGGGCGCGGTCCGCGCTGAGCTGGGGCGCGCCCGTGTGGTGGACCCGGTTGAGGACGAGGCCGGCCAGCGGCATCCGGTCGGCCTCCAGACGGTCGACGAAGTACGCCGCCTCCCGCAGTGCGTCCCGCTCCGGCGCGGCGACGACCAGGAACGCCGTGCCCTTCGCCTGCAGCAGCGCGTACGTCCGGTCCGCGCGCTCGCGGAAGCCGCCGAACATGGAGTCCATCGCCGCGACGAAGGTCGAGACGTCCTGCAGCACGTTCGCGCCCAGCACCTTGCTGAGCACGCCGGTGAACATCGTCATGCCGACGTTCAGCATCTTCATCGCGCTGCGCCCGCCCACCTTCGCCGGAGCGGTCAGCACCTTGATCAGCCGGCCGTCCAGGAAGGAGCCGAGCCGGTTCGGCGCGTCCAGGAAGTCCAGCGCGGAGCGGCTCGGCGGGGTGTCCACGACGATCAGGTCCCACTCGCCGGTGGCGTGCAGCTGCCCCAGCTTCTCCATCGCCATGTACTCCTGCGTGCCGGCGAAGCCGGAGGAGAGCGACTGGTAGAAGGGGTTCTCCATGATCTGCCGGGCCCGCTCGGGGTCGGCGTGGGCGAGCACGACCTCGTCGAAGGTCCGCTTCATGTCCAGCATCATGGCCTGCAGTTCGCCCGAGCCGCCGACCCCCTTGACCACCCTGGGGGTGTTGTCCAGCTCGGTCAGGCCCATCGACTGGGCCAGCCGTCGCGCCGGGTCGATGGTCAGCACGACGACCTTGCGACCGCGCTCCGCCGCCCGCAGGCCCAGCGCCGCCGCGGTGGTCGTCTTGCCGACGCCGCCGGAGCCGCAGCAGACGATGATGCGGGTGCCGCGGTCGTCCAGCAGCGCGTCCACGTCGAGCCGACGCGACGTCAGCGCGTCGGCCCCGTGCCCGTTCCCGTGGTTGCCGCCCTGTCCGTGGCCGTTCCCCTGACCGCCGCTCACGCCGCCCCCTGGTTCCGCAGTTCCGCCGCCAGACGGTAGAGGCCGCCGAGGTCCACCCCGCCCGCCAGCTGCGGCAGTTCGTAGGTGGGCAGCTTCAATCCCTGGATGTCCACCCGCTGTTCCCGCTCCAGTTCCACCCGTGCGGCGTGCTCGCGGCCCTGCGCCAGCAGCGGGCCGACCAGCTTGCGCACCGCGGGGCCGGGGCCGCTCGCGCTGCTGGACCGGCGTCCGCCCAGCCCGGCCTCGGTCAGCGCCAGGGCCAGCTCCTCCTCGTGCTCGCCCTCGGCCGCCAGCACGGCGGCCGCGTCCAGCACCGGCGGCCGGACCATGTTCACGAAGACCCCGCCCACCGGCAGCTTCGCCGCCTGGAGGTCAGCTATCCCGTCCACGGTCTCCTGGACCGGCATCTCCTCCAGCAGGGTGACCATGTGGACGGCCGTCTCGGGGGACTGGATCACCCGCATGACCGCCTGCGACTGGGTGTAGATCGGCCCCATCCTGGCCAGCCCGGCGACCTCGGTGTTGATGTTGAGGAAGCGGGTGACCCGGCCGGTCGGCGGCGCGTCCATCACCACCGCGTCGTACACGCGTCGCCCGTCCGGGCGACGCCGCCGCACCGCCTCGCAGGCCTTGCCGGTCAGCAGTACGTCCCGGAGCCCGGGCGCGATCGTCGTCGCGAAGTCGATGAAGCCGAGCTTGCGCAGGGCCTTCCCGGCGCGCCCGAGCTTGTAGAACATCTCCAGGTACTCCAGCAGCGCCTGCTCGATGTCGATCGCCAGCGCGTACACCTCGCCGTGGCCCCGGCCGCCGGCGACCTTGCGCTCCTCGTAGGGCAGCGCCGCGATCCCGAACAGCTCGGCGATGCCCTGGCGCTCCTCGACCTCGACCAGCAGCGTCCGGCGGCCCTCCTTGGCCAACGCCAGGGCGAGCGCGGCGGCGACCGTCGTCTTGCCGGTGCCGCCCTTGCCGCTGACGACGTGAAGGCGGACGCCCTCCCAGTCCGGTCCTGCGGGTGGGGCTGCGGGCATGCGGCGTGCCTCCCTGCACTGTCGGTCCTCGTCCGGTCCTCGTCCTGCCGAGCGTAACCGGTAGCCGTGCGGCGGACGGGCTAGAGTCCAGTGTCATGACCAAGTGGGAATACGTGACGGTGCCGCTGCTGGTGCACGCGACCAAGCAGATCCTCGACACCTGGGGCGAGGACGGCTGGGAGCTCGTCCAGGTCGTGCCCGGGCCGAACAACCCGGAGCAGCTGGTGGCGTACCTGAAGCGGGAGAAGTAAGAGCGATGAGCAAGGTTGAGAGCCGCCTGGCCGAACTGGGTCTGACGCTGCCCGAGGTCGTCCCGCCGCTGGCGGCGTACGTCCCGGCCGTGCAGACCGGCGAGTTCGTCTACACCTCCGGCCAGCTGCCGATGGTGGCCGGCAAGCTGGGCCTGACCGGCAAGGTCGGCGCCGAGGTCACCGCCGAGGAGGCCAAGGAACAGGCGAAGATCTGCGCGATCAACGCCCTGGCCGCCGTGAAGTCGGTGATCGGCGACCTCGACCGCATCGAGCGCGTCGTCAAGGTCGTCGGCTTCGTCGCCTCCGCCCCCGACTTCACCGGCCAGCCCGGCGTCGTCAACGGCGCGAGCGAGTTCCTGGGCGAGGTCCTGGGCGAGGCGGGCGTCCACGCCCGCAGCGCGGTCGGCGTCGCGGTGCTGCCGCTGGACGCGCCGGTCGAGGTGGAGATCCAGGTCAGGGTCCGCGGCTGACCCGCGCCTGACCCCTGGCCCCCGGGGCTGCTGTGTGCATTTCGCGTCCTGCGCCGTACGATCCGGCCATGAGTGATCGACTCCCGTCCAACTGGGCGGACCGGATCGCGGCGCAGGCGCGCGGCGAGCTGACGCCCGTCGAACCGCGACGCGCAGCGACGGTGGTGCTGCTGCGTTCCCGCCCGGAGGGCACCGAGGCGTACCTGCTGCGCCGCCGCGCCTCCATGGCCTTCGCGGGCGGCGCGTACGCCTACCCCGGCGGCGCCGTGGACCCCCGCGACAGCGTGCCGGAGATCGGCTGGGCCGGCCCGGACGCGGCGGCCTGGGGCGAGCGGCTGGGCGTCGCGCCGGACGAGGCGCGCGCCGTGGTCTGCGCGGCGGTACGGGAGACCTTCGAGGAGTCCGGCGTGCTGCTGGCCGGTCCGGACGCGTCCTCCGTGGTCGCGGACGTCTCCGGCGAGGAGTGGCGCACGGCGCGGGCCGCGCTGGAGGCGCACGAGCTCTCCTTCGGCGAGTTCCTCGCCAAGCGCGGCCTGGTGCTGCGCAGCGACCTGCTGGGCGCGTGGTCGCGCTGGATCACCCCGGCGTTCGAGGAGCGCCGCTACGACACCTGGTTCTTCGTCGCGACCGTCCCAGAGGGCCAGCGCACGGCCGAGGTCCCCGGCGAGGCGGACCGGGTGGTCTGGATGACGCCGACGGAGGCCGTGGCCCACCACGCGGCGGGCGAGTTCTTCATGCTGCCGCCGACCATCACCACCCTGCGCGAGCTGGAGTCCTTCGCGTCGCCCGAGGCCGTGCTGGCGGCGGCGGACGAGCGCCAGGTCCGGCCGATCCTGGCCGAGGCGACGGTGCGGGAGGACGGCGGCTTCGTGATCACCTGGCCGGGCCATCCCGGCCTCACGCTGCAGGGCGGCGGCCCGTCGTGATCACCGAGCGGGCGGCCCTGGTCCTGGCCCCCAACCCGTCGCCGATGACCCTGGAGGGCACCAACACCTGGATCCTGGCCGAGCCGGGTTCCACGCAGGCGGTGGTCGTCGACCCGGGCCCGCTGGACGAGGGCCATCTGGCGGCGGTCCTGGCCGCGGTCGAGGCCCGAGGCTGCCGGGTCGCGGCGACGCTGCTGACCCACGGGCACCCGGACCACGCGGAGGGCGCGGAGCGCTTCGCCGCCCTGTCGGGCAGCGGGGTGCGGGCCCTCGACCCGGCCCTGCGGCTGGGCGAGGAGGGCCTCTCCGACGGCGACGTGCTGGAGTACGGCGGCCTGGAGGTCCGCGTCGTCGGCACACCGGGGCACACCTCGGACTCGCTCTGCTTCACGCTTCCCGCGGACGGCGCGGTCCTGACCGGCGACACGGTCCTGGGCCGCGGCACGACGGTCGTGGCCCACCCCGACGGGCGTCTGGGCGACTACCTCGACTCCCTCCGCCGCCTGCGCGCGCTGGCCGCGGACCGGGACGTGACGACGATCCTCCCGGGCCACGGCCCGGTCCTCTCGGACGCGCTCGGCGCGGTGGAGTACTACCTCGCCCACAGGGAGAACCGCCTCGCGCAGGTCGCCGCCGCGGTCGCCGCCGGCGCCAGGACCCCTGCGGAGGTCGTCGCCACGGTCTACGCCGACGTCGACCGCGCGCTCTGGCCCGCGGCGGAATGGTCCGTCCGCGCCCAACTGGAGTACCTCCGCACCCAGGGGTGACTTGCACCCCGCCCAGCGGCGCGAGGTTCTGCACGCGAGGAACCCGGCAAGCGCCTGCAGGGGCGCGGGGAACTGCGCGAGCAACCGCCGTGCGCGGATGGCCCTGCGCGTTGAGGACCATCCGCTCATCAGTGGCTTGTCGCGCGGTTCCCCGCGCCCCTGAGGTGTTGCAACTTCCCTATGCCGAGACGTGCCGCGCAGCTCCTCGCGCCCCTGTGAGGCGGTGCAACTGCGCCGCTGTCGCGGAGCGTGCCTCGCGGGGTCAGCGGGAGCGGCGGGCGAGGCGTTCGACGTCGAGGAGGATCACGGCGCGAGCCTCCAGGCGGAGCCACCCGCGCTGGGCGAAGTCGGCCAGCGCCTTGTTCACCGTCTCGCGGGACGCGCCGACCAGCTGGGCCAGCTCCTCCTGGGTGAGGTCGTGCACCACGTGGATGCCCTCGTCCGAGGGGACGCCGAACCGCCGGGAGAGGTCGAGCAGCGCCTTGGCCACGCGGCCGGGGACGTCGGAGAAGACCAGGTCGGACATGACGTCGTTGGTCCGGCGCAGGCGGCGCGCGATCGCGCGGAGCAGGGCGATGGCGACCTCGGGGCGGGTCGTCAGCCACGGCTGCAGATCGCCGTGGCCGAGGCCGAGCAGCTTGACCTCGGTCAGCGCCGAGGCGGTCGCCGTGCGCGGTCCAGGGTCGAAGAGCGACAGCTCACCGATCATCTCGCTGGGGCCCACCACCGCGAGCATGTTCTCGCGGCCGTCGGCCGAAGCGCGGTGCAGCTTCACCTTGCCCTCGACGATGACGTACAGCCGGTCACCCGGGTCGCCCTCGTGGAACAGCGACTCGCCACGCCCGAGCGTCGTCTCCGTCATGGAGGCGCGCAGCTCGGCGGCCTGCTCGTCGTCCAGCGCGGTGAAGAGCGGTGCCCGCCGCAGAACGTCGTCCACTCGGTCCTCCTAGTCGGCCGTGCAGGCTTGAGGTGCGATCCCCATCATGCCCGACCGGGAAACAGTGCGATCAATCACAACAAGTGTGTCTTACGGGTTTCCCGATCTCCTAACGGGGTGCGGTGTGAGTTGTGGGATCAGTCCACACAGGGGATCCCCCGGCCCATCTCGACGGCCGACCCTTGGAAGGGAATGCTCGAACCGGGCGTCGCGTCCGGCGTGCCGGATCCCCCGC
Source organism: Streptacidiphilus rugosus AM-16 (assembly GCF_000744655.1). Classification (NCBI taxonomy): domain Bacteria; kingdom Bacillati; phylum Actinomycetota; class Actinomycetes; order Kitasatosporales; family Streptomycetaceae; genus Streptacidiphilus; species Streptacidiphilus rugosus. The sequence continues at coordinate 806,776 of NZ_JQMJ01000003.1, forward strand.
CCACGCCGCCTTCCCCGGCCCCGGCCCCTGCTCCCGTCCCGGTTCCGGCCGAGCCGCCCGCCGCCGCGGCGCCCGTGGGGGCGTCCTTGCCGAGGATCACCTCGACGTGGCCCGCCGCCACCGCGCCCGACGCGGTCGGCGCCGTGACGCCGGCGCCCAGCTTCGCGGCCACCTCCGCGGCGGCCTTCTCCGCGCCCGCGCCGTAGCGGACCACGGTGTGCGTGCGGGGGGCCGCGTTGCCGGTGCGGCCTGCCGTCCAGCCCGCGTCGACCAGGGCCTTCTGCTGCTCGGCGGCCAGACCGGTGAGACCCGAGCCGTTGAGCACGTCGACCGTGGCCGGTGCGACGGGCGTCCCCGGCGCGGCCGGCGCCGGGGTTCGGGCCGGGGTGGAGGGGGTCGGCTCGGGGCTCGGGTCGTGGCTGGTGAGCCGTTCGATGATGCGCTGGATCTGGGCGGCGTCGACGAGGTTCACCGACTCGCCGTTGCGGGTGGCGAAGCCCTGGATCGGCAGGGTGTTGAAGACGACGTTCCCGCCGGTCAGGTTGGGCACCTGCTGGGCGAAGTCGAGGATGTTCCACTGCGAGTCGAGGACGACGTCCTTCTTCACGACGTCCAGGAGCCCCTGCATCTTGCCCAGGTCGCCGAAGAGGCCCTGCTGCTTCAGCTTGTACATCACCGAGGAGATGAAGGCCTGCTGCCGGTGGGTGCGGTCCAGGTCGCCGTTGGTGAGGTTGTGCCGCTGCCGGACGAAGGCGAGGGCCTGGGCGGCGTTCAGGGTGTTGTAGCCGGCGTGGAAGTCCGCGCCGGAGCCCTGGCCGGCCATCGCCGGGTCCTTGGTGGCGTGCTTGAGGCAGACCGTGACCGGCTGTACGACCTTGGCGATGTCGTAGAAGCCGAGCAGGTTGACCTCGGCGAAGTGGTCGATGCGGATGCCGAGGAACTGCTGCACCGTGGCCAGCGTCGCCTCGCGGCCGGCCTCCCTGCTCTGCTGCTCCAGATCGGCGCCGGTCACGCCCGCCGCCTTGAGCCTGGGCTCGGCGGCGGCCTTGGCGAGGCCGTAGGCCTCCTTGATCTTGTGGTGGCCCTGCGAGCTGCCGTCCCCGTTGAGCGTCTCCACGTAGTCGTCGCGCGGGACGGAGAAGGCCTGCACCTTTCCGCCGTTGGCGGGGATGTGCAGCATGATCAGCGTGTTGGTGTTGTAGCCGCCGATGTCGCTGGAACCGGCGTGCAGGTCCTGTTCGACGAACTGCTTCGGCAGGTCGTTGCCGTTCATGTCCTTGCGGCTGTCGAGGCCGATCAGCAGCAGGTTGATGGAGTTGTCGAGCTTCGGCGGGGCGTGCCGCTGGGCGATGGCCAGCGCGTCGGAGGTGTTGAGGCCGTCCACCAGTGAGTTGTAGGTGAACCAGGAGACGCCGCTGATCAGCAGCACGCCGGCCGAGGCGGTCGCCACCGCGACGCGCCCGGCCTTGAGCAGCGGCGGCGTCGCCGGCGGGCGTCCCACCACACGGCCGCGTGGGCGTTCAGCCATGGTGGCTCCTTCGCGGAACGGGAACCTGCCGGGCCTCCGCCGTGCGGGCGGCCCCGGCGGAGCGCCGCGCGGTGCGGCCCACCAGCCACCGCCGCAGGCCGAGCGCGGCGACGGCGGCGAGCACGGAGAAGAACATCACAGGGAAGCCCTTCACGGCCCAGGTGAGCAGCGTGGTGGCCAGCTTGGTGCCGGAGAGGGCCACGTCGTGGAAGAGCAGCTGGGTCACCGCCGTGACGCCCGCGACGACCAGCGGCGGTGCGGGCAGCACCCACCACAGTCCGTGGCGCGACGTCAGCAGCGCGGCCCACGCGGAGGCGAGCACCGTGCAGAGGGCGAAGACGGGGCCGAGCGGGGAGCCGATCAGCTCGTCCACGAGCGCGCCGAGGACCGGCAGCACCGTCAGCACCCACCGGGCACGCGGCCGGACCGGGGGTCGCGCCGCCGGCCGTGCGGAAGGACCGCCGGGCCGACGCTCGGGCTGACGGCGCGTCGGAGCCGCCGGCCGGGACGGCCCGGACCCGGAGGACGCCGATCGAGCCGACGCGGACCGGGGCCGACGGGCCGACTCGGGCTGCGGCTCAGCCAGCTGCTCGGGCATCCGTCTCCTCTCTCACGGCTGTCGTACGCGGCGGTCGGCGGCGGCCGGCGACGGAACGGAACCGGAGCACCGCGGGTCTGCCGCAGCCTCATTTGTACCGAATCCGCCGGGAGATCTCCGGGCACTCCCCGGCAATTCCCTCAAGCGCAGGCTTACCAGGTGTAACAGACGCACTCGGGACATACACGGTTCCCCGCGCGAGCCGCCCGCGAGCCGCATCCGGGCCGCAGCGTCACCCGGTCACGCGCCGGGAGTGCGCGCCCCCGCGCGTGACTCCACCGCGAGCGCGACCAGTTCCGCCCACCACTCGTCCCTGCCCCGCGCCAGCAGCCGCTGCGCCTCGACCGGGGGCACGACGCGGACCTCGACGACCGGCTCCCCGTCGGAGGGGTTGGTCGGCTCGGAGTCCACGACCACCTCCGCCCAGCCCCACAGCCAGGCCTTCTCCGGGTGCGGCTGCCACGGGCGGTAGGGCGTGGGCCGGTCCGTCACGCAGTGGTGCGCGCCGATCCAGACCGGCGCTCCGAGCATCCGCGCGCCGGCCTCCTCCCGCAGTTCACGGGCCAGGCAGACCTCGACGCTCTCGCCGTCCTCGCGGGTGCCGCCGGGCAGGAACCAGTGGCCGCGGTCGTCCCGGCAGAGCACGATGCCCGCGCCGCCGGCCGGATCGCCGGGGTCGGGGGCGAAGCCGACCAGGTGGATGTTGGTGACCAGCCGGTCCTCGGGCATCTGCGCGGAGAACTGGGCGTCGAGACCGCCCCAGCTCCACCGTTGCGGCGCGTACAGGCGCGGGAACCGGCGCGCGAGCGCCACGGGCGATGTCGGATCGTCAGGCCGTTCGGACGTTGTGGTCATTCGCCGAGCGTAGCCGGGCGACTCCACTTTCGGATGGAGGGATCTTCGTCCGTCCGGCTTGACGGGACGTCACCGCGTCCGAGGTGGTGGGGGTGCGGGGCCGGGCGCCGGTCAGCAGGTGGCGTCGACCCTGGCCGGCCGTACCGGATCGGAGGTGTGCGCGGCCGGACCCGCCGGGGGCCGGCGACGTTTCCGCAGCCGCTTGCCGGGCGTGGGCCAGAGCAGCACGTACAGCGTCGACAGGCCCACGAAGGCCAGCCGGACCAGCCCGCGCGTCGCGTCGGACGGGATGACCAGCGTCCCGCCGTAGAGGGAGAGCAGTGCGATCCAGCTCCACCACGGCACCAGCCGCCGGGCGCCGACCGCGTCCCACAGCAGCGTGCCCAGCAGCACGGAGGCGCTGTAGTAGGTGTAGACGCTCGGGTCGAGCAGGATCCGCGCGTTCGCGCCCAGCAGCACGACGGCCGGCCAGCGGCCGCGCAGCACCGCGAGCGCGCCGAGCACGGCGCCGAGGGCGAACTGGGCGGGCCGGTCCCAGAAGGGCGTGTCCGGCGCGTTGACGCCCAGCCAGCGCAGCGAGGAGGCGGCCTGGTTGGGTATGGCGAACCTCGCCGCCGCCACCGTGTCGAGGTTGCCCAGGTAGAACGGCAGCCAGGCCACCGCGACCAGCCCGCAGAAGAGCAGGAACGGAGCCCGCCTGCGCCCGCACGGCAGCGCGAGCAGCAGCACCGCGAAGGGGACGGCCCACGGCTTGGCGTCCACGGCCAGCGCGAGGAACACCGCCACGGCCCAGGTCCGGCCGCGCGCCAGCGCGTGCACGGCGAGCATGGTGCAGAACAGCGCGAGCGCGTCGTCGAGGTGGGCGAAGCGGACCGTCACCTCGATCCACATCGGGATGAAGGCCAGCCCGGCGATCAGGATCCGCTGCTGCAGGCGCCGGTGGTTGGTGCCGGTGCCCAGGTGGTGGGAGGCGGCCGTGCGGCCGACCAGGATCACCGTCACCAGCCCGAACGCCGCCATCGTGGCCTCGGCGACGAGCTGACCGGTCGCGGGGGCGAACGGCGCGAAGACCCGCGCCACGGCCAGGCTGAAGGGACCGATCTGCAGTTCGGGGTGGTCGGCGTAGAGGGACAGCCCGCCGCCGGGCCCGCTGCCGAAGAGCAGCTGCTCACCCTGGCGCAGGTAGTGCCACGACACGCCGCCGCTCGGCGCGACCAGCACGAACCACAGTGCCGTCCACCCGGCCAGCAGCACATGGTGCCTGCGCACCGGCAGCCAGCGCAGGATGCGACCGGCGTGGCGGCTGTAGTCGGGGAGGCTGGACTCCTCGCCGGCTCGGCTCACGTTGCTCTCTCTCACCCGAATCAACTGTTCTTCCCCCCGGGCGCCGGTCATCTTAGACGTGGGAAGAAAGAACGATGAGCGGATGATTCCGCTCGGAGTCTTACCGTCCGTTCGGAGGTGGTGCGTGACCTCGTGGGTCCTTTTCCTCACGGTCCTGCTCGCGTGCGCGGTGGAGGCCGTGGAGGCGTTGACCATCGTGCTCGCGGCCGGCACCGGGAGGGACTGGCGTTCGGCGGGTCAGGGCACGGTCGCGGCGTTGCTGGCCCTGGCGGTCACGGTGGCCGCGCTGGGACCGGCGGTCGGCCTGATCCCCTTGAGCGCGCTGCGCCTGGTCGTGGGCGCGTTGCTGCTGGTCTTCGGCCTGCAGTGGCTGCGCAAGGCGGTCCTGCGGGCCTCCGGCCACAAGTCGCTGCACGACGAGTCGGCGGCGTACGCGCGCGAACTCGCGGCGGCGGAGTCCGCGGAGCGGGGCGGCCGGGGGCGGGTGCGGGACTGGTACGCCTTCACCCTGTCGTTCAAGGGCGTCTTTCTCGAAGGGCTGGAAGTGGCGTTCATTGTCGTGACGTTCGGCGGCAATGAACGAAATGTTCCGGTGGCTGTCATCGGCGCGGTGGTCGCGGTGCTGATCGTCACGGGAGTGGGATTCGCGGTACGGGCGCCGTTGGCGCGGGTTCCGGAGAACACGATGAAGTTCGTGGTCGGCACGATGCTGACCGCGTTCGGCGTCTTCTGGTCGACGGAGGGCGCGGGCGCGCACTGGCCGGGGTCGGACGCCGCGCTGGTCGCGATCGTCCCGGCGGTGGCGCTGCTGGCCCTCGGCTGTGTCGCCCTGCTGCGGGCGGAAGGGAAGGCGGAGCTGTGAGGGCGAGGATCAGGGCCTTCGGCCGCTTCTGGTACGACTTCGTCGTGGGGGACGACTGGCGCGTCGCGGCGGGCGTGGCACTGGCGCTGGGCGCGACCGCCCTCCTGGTCCACTCCGGCGTGAACGCCTGGTGGCTGGTCCCCTCCGCCGTCGTCCTCCTCCTCGGCCTCTCCCTCCACCGCGCCACGAAGCGCTGACGCAAGCCCGTGGCAGGCGGCCCGGCCCTCCGGGCCGCGGGGGGTTCTGCAGGCGAGAACCAGGCAGTGCCTCAGGGGCGCGGGGAACTGCGCGGGCAACCACCCTGGGCGGACGGCCCTGCGCGTTGAGGACCACCCGCACGCCGGTGGCTTGTCGCGCAGTTCCCCGCGCCCCCGGGATAGTGCAACTCACCCTCCGCTGTGAGGTGCCGCCCTCGCGCGCCGGAGGCGGTCACCCGCCCAGCTCGGCTGCGAGGAGGTTCGTGAGGGTGGTGACCGCCGCAGGGAACGCGGCCTCGCGCGGGGTGCCGTAGCCGAGGATGAGGCCCTGGCGGTGGGTGGGGTCGGGGGCGTGCCAGTGGTCGGCGAGGGTGTCGAAGGAGAGACTGTGCGCGGCGGCCCTCCGTAGGAGGGCCTGCTCGGGAGGCGCGCCCGCAGGCAGGCCGAGGAGAACGTGCTGGCCGGCCGCCACCCCCTCCAGCGTGCAGCCCGGCAGCCGCTCGCCCGCTGCCAGCAGCAGGTCCCGGCGTCGGCGGTACCGCGCGCGACTCGCGCGCACGTGGCGGTCGTAGGCGTGGGAGGTCAGGAACTCGGCCAGGGTCAGCTGGCCGAGCGACTCGGTCTGGAAGTCCGTCAGCCGCTTGGCCCGCATCACGGGTTCGACCAGCCGGGCCGGCAGCACCAGCCAGGCCAGCCGGACGCCGGGCGCGAGCGTCTTCGCCGCCGTGCCCACGTAGACGACGGAGTCCGGCGCGGTGCCCTGGAGGGCGCCGACCGGCTGCCGGTCGTAGCGGAACTCGCCGTCGTAGTCGTCCTCCACCACCACGCCGGAGGCGTCCCGCGCCCAGGCGATCAGCGCGCGGCGGCGGTCAGGATGCAGGGTGACCCCCGTCGGGTACTGGTGGGCCGGGGTGACCACCGCGGCCGCGACGCCCGTCGTGGCAAGCGCGGCGGCGTCCGCTCCGAGCCGGTCCACCGGCAGCGGCACCACCTCCCGGCCCGCGAAGCCCGCCACCTCGCGGTGGAAGGCGAGACCGGGGTCCTCCATGGCGAAGGCACCCTCCGGCAGCACGCGGGCGAGCAGGCCCAGGGCCTGCACATAGCCGGAGGTGATCACAATCCGGGCCGGCGTCGCGTCCACCCCGCGGGCCCGGCCGAGGTAGTCGGCGAGCGCGGCGCGCAGCTCAGGGCGACCGCGGGGGTCGCCGTAGTCGAACGCGGCGGGCGGGCCGCGCCGAGCGCGCGGCGGGAGGCCCGCAGCCACTCCGCCACCGGGAAGGAGCCCACGTCCGGCCGGCCGGGCCGCAGGTCGTGCCGGGGCGGCGTCGGGGTGCCGCGGGTCGCGGGACGCTCGGCGCGGGTGACGTCGGCGACGCGGGTGCCGGAACCGTGACGCGCGATCAGATAGCCCTCGGCAGCCAACTGGTCGTAGGCGGCGCTGACCGTGCCGCGGGCGATGCCGAGCTCGGCCGCGAGCGCACGGGTCGCGGGCAGTCGCGTGCCCGCCGCGAGTCGTCCGGCGCGGACGGCCTCCCGCAGTGAGCGCTCCAGCGCGGCGCGGACGCCCTCGCCCGGGTCGCGTCCCGCGGTGAGGTCGAGATGGAGATCGACTCCGAAAGTGGACCAGTCATCGGCCATGGGAATGGACCTTATCAGCGGTCCATTGCCCTTCTAGGGTCATACACATGACGACAACGACGAAGAACCCGACCGCGTCCGAGACCCCCACGATCACCGTCCGCCTGGCCGCCGACAAGCTGGCCCCGGCCGCCATGCGGGCCATGTCCGGCCTGGACCGGGCCACCGCGGGGAGCGATCTGGAGGCCGGTCTCAAGGAACTGGTCCGCGCCCGCGCCTCGCAGATCAACAACTGCGCCTACTGCGTCGACATGCACACCACCGACGCGCTGACCGCCGGGGAGACGCAGCACCGCCTCTTCCTGCTGCCGGTGTGGCGTGAGACGGGCATCTTCACCCGCCGCGAGCGCGCCGCTCTCGCCCTCACCGAGGCCGTCACCCGCCTCTCCGAGGGCCAGGTCACCGACGAGGTCTGGGCCGAGGCGGCCGAGAACTTCGAGGAGACCGAGCTCGCCGAGCTGCTCTGGCTCATCACCACCATCAACGCCTGGAATCGCATCAGCGTCGCCGCCCAGGCTTGGCCGGTCAACGAGTGACCGCCCACGGACGACGCACGGCGGAGGCCGAACCTGTCGCGCAAGCCGCGACACCTTCGGCCTCCGGGCGTCCCTACGCCTCGGGGTAGCCGTACACCGTGCTCCAGTTCGCGAGGACGCGCTGCTGGATCTCCTGCGGCCAGCCGTTCTCGAAGCTGCCCTTGACCGGCTTGCGGCCCTCGGGAAAGACGTCCGCCAGCAGGCAGTTGTAGATGACCTCATCGGGCCCTCCATCGCGGTGCCGTCGAGGGAGATGTGCCCCTCGATGATCATCTCCGCGCTGGCCGGCACCAGCAGGTCCACGGTCTCGGCGGGGACCAGTTCCAGGCCCTCGCCGAACAGCGCGCCGAGGAAGTGGCTCTCGTCGGCCCCCTCGGGCAGTGGCGTCCCGCCGACGGAGGGCAGCCCGGGCTCGACGCCGACGCCGACGCCGACGGCGAGCGCGATCGGCATCGGCTCGCCGCGCTCGGTCCACTTCGAGCGGATCACCCCGAGGTGCTGCGGCGGCGGGATCAGGCACGCCAGGGCGGCCCTGCCGTCGATCACCATCCGGTTGACGGACCAGTTGGTCCACGTCCCGTCGGGGGTCCTGGCGATGTTCATCCCGTAGGTCTCGATGTACCGGCCGCCGTCGTTGCCGTGGATCAGCGGCGTCGGGAAGGCGAACAGGTCGATGTCCTCGCCGGTCATCACGTTCTGCTTGCACGGCGCCTCGGCGCGGTCCACCACCACCGGCGGGATGCCCTCCGCGTCGCGCGCCGCGACCAGCGCCTCGACGATCTCCTGGCCACCGGCCGAGGCGTCGAGGCCGAGCGCCAGCGCGATCCATCCATCAGATGCCCAGCGCGACAAGCTCTTCCGGTGTCAGCGCCAGCTCCGCTGCCGCCGCCGAGTCGCGGGCCGAGGCGGGGCGACGGGCACCCGGGATCGGGATGACGGCCGGGGACTGGGCCAGGTGCCAGGCCAGGGCGAGGCGCTGCGGGCTGACGCCGCGGGCGCGGGCCAGTGCGTGGAAAGGGGTGTCCGTCGAGGGCGCCGCGCTGCCGGGATCGTCGACCGCGCTGGCGGAGATGCCGCCGAGCGGGCTCCAGGGGAGGAAGGCCAGGCCACGTTCGGTGCAGAGGTCGAGGGTCGGGCGGGCCTCCTGGAACGCGGGGGAGAAGCGGTTCTGCACGGAGGCCAGGCGTTCGCCCAGCAACTCGTGGGCGAGCCGGATCCGCCCGGTGTCCACGTTGGACACCCCCACCGCCAGGACCTTGCCCTCGTCGTACAGGTCACGCAGCGCGCCGAGCGATTCCGCGAACGGCACCGCCGGGTCCGGCTTGTGCAGCTGGTAGAGCCCGATCGCGTCCACGCCCAGCCGCCGCAGTGAGGCCTCGGCGGCGGCGCGCAGCCGGCGCGGGTCGCCGTCGACGGTCCAGCTGCCGTCCCCTGGACGCCCGCGTCCGCCCTTCGTGGCGACCAGCACCTCGCCGCGGTTCCCCGGCCAGGTGGCCAGGGCCCGGGCCACCAGCCTTTCGTTGTGGCCGAGTTCACCGGCGTGCCAGTGGTAGGAGTCGGCCGTGTCGATCAGGGTGACGCCCGCGTCCAGCGCGGCGTGGACCGTGGCGACGGCCTGCTGTTCGTCCGGCCGGCCCTCGACCGAGAGCGGCATGGCGCCCAGACCGACCGGGTGGACCGGCCTGCCGCCCACGAACCTGACCTCGCCGCTCACGCGCGTGCCTCCTCGGCGACGGCGGGCAGCCAGTCGGCGGTCCGTGAGAAGACGAAACCGAGCCGCGCCGCACGGGAGACGTTGAGCGGGTAGCCGCGGTCGAAGGAGAACGGCGAGGCCGCCGTGCCCGGCGTGACGAGCTCGAACACCGGCTCCCTTCCGACGGCGAGGGCGAGGCCCAACGCGCGGACGTCCAGCGGGTCCTGCGAGGCCGCGTTGACCGGCCCGGTGAAGTCCGCGGCGGCCGCCCAGGCCAGAAAGCGGGCGATCTCCGCCTCGTGGACGAAGGAGGCCGGCTGCGGCCGGGCGTGGACCAGCACCGGCAGGCCCAGGTCGATGCGCTCGACGTAGTGGGCCAGGCGGCCGGTGAAGTCGGCGCCGCCGAGCACGTGGGCGGTCCTGACCGCGGCGAAGTCGAACCCGCGCTGCGCCGAGAACACGGCCTCGGCCTGCCGCTTGCCCTCGCCGTAGTGCGATTCAAGGAAAGCGGGTTCCTCCCAGGGCAGTTCGAGATCCACCCGCTGCGCCGCCAGGTCCAGCGCGTCCTCGGCGAGCGGCGCGCCGCCGGGGCGGCCCAGCTCGGCGTAGACCTCGACCGTCGAGGTCATCACGTAACGGCCGGTGCGCCCCGCGAAGACCCGACTCGCGACACGGGCCTGCCGCGGCGTGTAGCAGACCTGGTCCACCACGACGTCGAAGCGGCGGTCGCCGAGCGCCGCACGCAGGGCGGCCTCGTCGTCGCGGTCGGCGAGCAGGTGGGTGACGCCGGGCGGGGGCGGTGCGGAGCCGCGGTTGACGACGGAGACCGCCGCGCCCGCGTCGCGCAGCTCCTGCACCAGGCGCCGCCCGAAGTAGCGGCTGCCGCCGATGACGCACACCTGTCGGCCGTCGAGGCTGATCGGACTGTTCATGCGGCCCAGCCTGCCCGGCCAGGGCCATCAGCAGTAGTGTCGAGATCGATCACTCGTCATCAGGAGGACTGTTGATCGACGTCCAGCGGCTCGCGGTGCTCCGCGAGGTGGCCCGGCAGGGCAGCTTCAACCGTGCGGCCGCGGAGCTGCGGTTCACGCCCTCCGCGGTCTCGCAGCAGATCGCCGCGCTGGAGCGCAGCCTGGGCGCCGCCGTCGTCGAACGCAGCACCCGCGGTGTGACGTTGACCGAGGCGGGCCGGCTGCTGGTCGAGGCCGCCGACGCGATCGCCGCCGAACTGGTCGACACCCAGCAGCGCATCGACCGGCTGACCGCCCCGCGTGCCGCGCTCACGGTGGCGACGTTCGCCAGCGGCGGCCGCCACCTGCTGCCGTCCGCGCTGGGGGACTTCGTCGTCGATCATCCCGAGGTGGAGCTGACCGTCCTGGAGCTGGAGCCCGAGGAGAGCCTGCCGTCGGTCCGCGAGGGGCGCGCGGACCTGGCCCTCGCCTACCACTTCGGCGGTCCGCCGCCCGCCCGCCCCGGCGACCGCTCCGGCCTGGACTGGACCCCGCTGCGGGCGGACCCGCTCCGCGTGGTGCTGCCGCGCGCGCATCCCGCCGCCGGCCGCGACGTGCTGCACCTGGCCGAACTGGCCGAGGAGCGCTGGGTGCTGGGCTGCCTCAAGTCGGCCGCGCAGCTGGCGCACCACGCGGACCTGGCCGGGGTGGAGCTGCACGTCTCGTGCAGCTCCACCGACTACGCCTTCGCGCAGTCCCTCGTCCGCGCGGGCATCGGCATCGCCCTGATCCCGGAGATCGCGCTCTCCCACGCCCCCGACCTCGCCGTCGTCCCCCTGGCCGCGCCCAGTCCCGTCCGCCATCTCGGCCTCGCCCTCTCCCGCCGCCGTCGCGGCCCGTCCGCCCGCCTGGCGGAGGAGCTGGCGGACCGGATGGCGCGGCAGGGCGCCGGTGGGTGGGAGCGGGCCGTCGCCGGCCCCGCCTCGTAGGCGGTGATCACGCGCTGCACCCGGTCGCGCGCGTGCGGCTCGGAGCGCAGGCGGGTGACGGCCGGGGCCGTCGGCGGCGCGCTGCCGGAGGTCCGCCTCGGCGGCAGCCGGCGCGGGACGTGTGAACGTGCGCCGGCGAATGCGACCGGTCGTGGGGTGGCCGCCTCGGGCGGGTGGTTCAGGCGGCCGACTCAGGCGGAGTCAGGCCCGGCCAGCAGGGCGTCGGCCAGCGGCGTGCGGGCGTACAGCACCGACCGCCCCGCGCGGTGCGCGGTGGCCAGGCCGGCCGCGCGCAGCGCGGTGAGGTGCTCGGACACGCTCGGCGCGGACAGCCCGGCCCGGGCCGCGAGCTCGGTGGTCGACGCGGGCGCGTCCAGCTCGGTCAGCAGCTGCGCCCGGGTCCGGCCGAGGACCCCGGCGACGGCCGACCCGGCGTCACCGCCCCGCTCGGGCCGCTCCCAGAGCGTGGCGATCCCGTCGGCGGGATAGGCGATCTGCGGCGGGGCGTCGGGAACGGCGCGGGTCAGCACGCACGGCCAGGCGAAGACCGAGGGGATCAGCAGCAGCCCGGGACCCGTCCCGGTACGGGAGATGACGCAGTTCCGGCCGCTGAGGGTGAGCGTGTCGTCCTTCCAGCTCAGCGCCGGATGCAGCTCGTCCAGCAGCCGGCCTGCCCCCTGCGCGGCGACCAGCCGGGCCCGGCGGGCGATGTCCGCCTCCAGCAGGGCGCGGATCCTGGCCCAGTAGGGCGCGACGGCGAGCTGCCAGTAGCTCTCGATCTCCGCCGCCAGCCGGGCGAGCCCGGCCTCGGGATCCCGGCGCAGCGTACGGGCGCCGGCGGGCAGTCGGCCGCCGAGGTTCTGCGCGAGGAAGTCGAGGTCGCGGTGGACCGTCCCGGCGGGCGTGGCCCGGACGTCGGCCAGCTCCTCGGCGAGGGTGGGCGCGGGCGAGGCGGGGGTCGGGTTCAGGAAGTCCGGCAGGTAGCCCGACTCCGGAACCAGTTCGGCCAGCCGCCCGCGGTCGAGCCCGGCGGCCGCGAGCCGGGGCCGCACCTGCGCGGCCCAGCGACGGTGCAGGGACGGCGTGTGGGCGGGAGGCGCGGCGAGAGACCGCAGGCCGGTGACGGTCTCCCAGAGCGGCGAGACCGCGAAGCGGGTCTGTGCGAGATCCCCGGTGGAGAACACCAATTCTGCCTGCACGGTCACTCCTGGGCCTGGCGAGGGCGGAAAGGATTCGGCGACAGCCTAATCCGTGGAGCGGTACGGGTCGCGGGCTGCACGATGGTCCCGCATCACGCACCAAGCACGACGCACCCAGCACGGCCCACCGAGCACGACGCACGAGGTACCACTCCATATGCGAAGGCGGTTGCTTCCCATGTCTGTTGACGCTTCCCCCGGGACCCGGGAGAAGGCGCTGCGCCTGCGCGCCCTGGCCGACTCCTCCCTGCTCGTCCTGCCGAACGCGTGGGACGCGGGCAGCGCGGCGGTGATCGCCTCGACCGGCGCGCCCGTCGTCGCCACCACCAGCGGCGGCGTCGCCTGGTCGCTGGGCCGCGGCGACGGCCAGCACGCGAGCCGGGAGGCGATGGTCGCCGCGGCGCGGCGGGTCGTGGCGGCGGTCGACGTGCCGGTCACCGTCGACGCCGAAGGCGGTTACGGCGCCGAACCGGACGCGGTGGCGACGACGGTGACCGCGCTGGTGGCGGCGGGCGCGGTCGGCGCCAACCTGGAGGACTCCCGCGCGGTGGGCGGCCCGCTCTTCTCCGCCGACGACCAGGCCGCGAGGCTGCGCGCGGCACGCGAGGCGGCGACGTCGGCGGGCCTGCCCGAGTTCTGGCTCAACGCCCGCACGGACGTCTTCCTCTTCGGCATCGGCGAGCCGGAGGACAGGCTCGCCGACGTGCTGCTGCGCGCGAAGGCCTACGCGGCGGCGGGCGCGGACGGCATCTTCGTCCCCGGCCTGCTCGATCTCGACGCCCTGCGCGAGCTGTGCGCGGCGTCGCCGCTCCCGGTCAACGCGATGCTGGTGCCAGGCGGTCCGACCGTGCCCGAGCTCGCGGCGACCGGCGTCCGCCGCGTCAGCGCGGGCACGGCCCTGGCCCAGTCCGCGTACGGCGCTGCGCGCCAGGCCGCCGCAGAACTCCTGGGCCCGGGCACGTTGACCTCCCTCGACGCCGGCCTGGGCTTCGGCGAGCTGAACGGCCTCTTCGACGCGTAGCGTTCTGGGGCGCGGGGCTCTGCCGATGTGCCGCTCCGGCGGGTGGGCGCGGCCGAGCGCCGCGGGCGCGAGCCTGGTTCTGAGGGGTCGGGTGCACCACCGCAGGGGCGCGAGCTCTGCCCCGGCGCGTGGGTGCGGCCGAGCCACCGGCGTGCGGGTGGTCCCCGGTGCGCAGGGCCCGTTCGCAGGAGGTGGTTTCTCGCGCAGTTCCTCGCGCCCCTGGAAGCCCCTTACGGGGCCTTCGCGGCCTTGGCTGCGGCCTTTGCTTCCTGCTTGAACGCGCGGACCTTGGTGAGGGACTCCGGTCCCGTGATGTCCGCGACCGAGCGGAAGCTGTTCTTATCGCCGTAGGCGCCCGCCGCCTCGCGCCAGCCCTTGGGCTGGACGCCCAACTGCTTGCCGAGCAGCGCGAGGAAGATCTGCGCCTTCTGCTTGCCGAAGCCCGGCAGCTCGACCAGCCGGTCGAACAGCTCCGCTCCGCTGCCGACCCCGCTCCAGACCTGGGTGACGTCACCGTCGTACCGCTCGTCCAGGAACGCGCACAGCTGCTGGATCCGCTTCGCCATCGAACCGGGATACCGGTGCACCGCAGGCTTCTCCGCGCAGACGGCGGCGAACGCCTCGGGGTCGAGGGTCGCGATCGCGTGGGCGTCCAGATCCTCGCCGCCCAGGCGTTCCAGCAGCGTGTAGGGGCCGGTGAACGCCCATTCCATGGGCACCTGCTGGTCCAGCAGCATGCCGATCATCGCGGCCAGCGGACTGCGGCTGAGCAGCGCGTCGGCCTCGGGGTTCTGGGCGAGGCGGAGGGCGTTCGCCATCGCGGACTCTCCTTCGTTCGACCGGATCGTGCGTCCGGGGACGGTTCACGCCCATTCTCCGCGCCGCCTCGCGCTCCCGCCTGCAGCGACAGGCGGGAGCGCGAGGCGGTGGCGGCAGGAGAGGGTGGCGGCGGTGGCGTCAGCCGATCGACATGGCCGGGCCGACGGACAGGATCGTCGCGCGGGAGACACTGCCCGCCTGCCAGAAGACCGTCTCGAGCACCGTGGCCGTCTTCGGGTCGATGATCACGGCCTCGCTGCCCTGGGGGTCGCCGTAGGCCAGCTCCGTGCCGCTGCGGCCGACGCTGTCCTTGACCGGGCCGACGACCTTGACACCCTTCAGACGACCCAGGGCCTTGAAGAGCCCGGCTCGCAGCGCCGGGTCGGCCGGCGAGAGGGCGAGGATGCTGCCTGCCTGCTCGAAGACGCCCTCGCCACGGCTCGGCTGCGCGACGGACATCATCGACAGCAGCGTCGCCGGGTCCGTCGGGAGGCGGTCGAGGCCGTTCCAGTCGACGAGCTTCGATCCGACGCTCCAGGAGGGCGCGCCCTTGTGGTAGATCTTGCCGCGGCTCAGGATCACGTAGCCCTGACGCGAAACGTACGTGGTCACCGTGCTGGTGCGAGTGCCTGTCACGGCCCTGGTCTGCGCCTTCCAGTACGGGGCCGTGGAGGCCGACCGGGTGGCGGCCACCTCGGCGACGCCGTTCAGGAACGTGGCTGCTCCCTCCGACGCCGACTGCCGCGCGGTCGCGCTCGGGCGCTGCGCCGTCGGTGCGGACGTCACGCCGTTCGTGCCGACGACCACGCCCGCCGCCGCGGCGGCCAGCGCGAACACCGCCGCGATCCGTCGGCCGGACATCAGGCGACGCGTCCGGACCGGCGTGACCACCAGGTCGCGTCCGCCGTCCGCCGCCCCCGCTCCGGCCGGCCGCGCCTCTGCCGCGGTCGCGGCGCGGACCGCGGCGCGGGCCCGGTCCACGGCCTGCGCCGACGGCGGGGCGACACGGCCCGCGGCCTGCAGCGCGTCCGCGCCGGGGAAGTCGAGGTAGGTCGAGGTCTCGTTCATCTCGGTGGGGAGTCCCTTCGGGGCAGAGGAAGTGGGAAGGAGGGGCGGGGCGGGACGGGTGCGGCGCCTCACGCCGGTTCACCGGTCACGCTGAGGCGTGCCGGGTGCCACGAGGGCGTCAGCCGCTCACGCATCCGGCCTCTGGCGCGGTGGAGCCGGGAGCGGGCCGTCCCGGCCGGGATGCCCACGACGGCGGCGGCCTCGCTGGGCGTGAGCTGCTCCCAGGCGATGAGCAGCATCAACTCGCGCTCCTCCGCCGGCAGATCGGCCAGCGCCCGACGCAGCTGTGGTGCCAGCGCGCCGGCGTCCAGCCGCTGGTCGACCGCCTGCCAGGGGTCGGCGACCTCCGGCGCGGGCGCCGGCGTGCTCCGCGCGGTGCGCCGCAGGTGCAGCAGCAGGACGTTGCGGGCCACCCCGAAGAGCCAGCCGCGTGCGGTCCCCAGGGCGGGGTCGAAGCTGCGGCGCGCCGTGAAGGCCTGCAACCAGGTCTCGGCGAGCAGGTCGTCGGCCGCGTGCGGCGCCCGGCGGACGAAGTAGCCGTGCAGAGCGGTCGAGTGCTGCTCCACCAGCGGCGCGAAAGCGGCGGCCTCGTCGGCCGAGCGGACCAGCTGGGCGTCGTCGCCCGCGTCGCCCGCGTCGCCCGCGTCGCTCCCTTCGCGACCGGGGACGTCGGGAGCGCGATGGTGCGGTTCCACGGAGTCTCCGTCTCCGACCGCCCGGCGGCGGTCTCACCCCGTACTTGACGCCCGGGCCGCGAGCGTTCGCGGGCCCCCATTGTTCGGGATTGTTCGGGCTTCGTACGGGCTGCGGCGCGCTCGTGGGGAAGGATGCGGGAGGTGGTTAGCATCGTTGGCGTTCCCGCAGGTGAGAGAGGCGACGATGACGGAGTCCCGGGGCCTGGTCCTGGTCGTCGAGGACGAGCGGCACATCGCCGACGTCCAGCGGCTCTATCTGGCCCGCGAGGGTTACGGCGTGCACGTGGAGAGCGACGGGGCCGCCGGGCTGGCGGCGGTCCGGCGGATGCGCCCGGTGGCGATCGTGCTGGACATCGGCCTGCCTGGACTGGACGGCCTGGAGTTCTGCCGGACCCTGCGCGAGGCGGGGGACTGGACGCCGGTGCTGCTGGTGACCGCGCGGGGCGAGGAGGCGGACCGGATCCTCGGTCTGGAGCTGGGGGCGGACGACTACCTCACCAAGCCGTTCTCGCCGCGGGAGCTGGTCGTGCGGCTCAAGACCGTGCTGCGCCGGGCGGCGGGCCCGCCGGAGCAGCCCGTCGGCCGCCTCGGTCGGCTCAGCGTGGACGCGGCGGCCCGCACGGTGCTCCGCGACGGCGAGCCGGTGGAGCTGACCGCCACCGAGTTCAACCTCCTCGCCCACCTGCTGCAGCGCCCCGGCCAGGTCTTCACCCGGGAGCAGCTGCTCGCCCAGGTCTGGGGCTACGCGGGCTATCGGGACACCCGGATGGTGGACGTCTTCGTCTCCCAGCTCCGGTCCAAGCTCGGCGACGCCAGCCCGATCCGCACCGTGCGCGGCGTCGGCTACAGCGCGAAGGACCCGGGAGTGGGCGAGCCCGGCGCGAAGGCTCCCGGTACGGGCGCCGGCACCGGCACCGGCCATGGCTCCGAGGACCCCGGAGCATGACGGCGGCCGAGGGCGCCGGGCGTCGGCGCGGTTCGCTCGCGCGCAACATCGTCGCGCTGACCACGCTCGTGGCCGCCCTGGCGGTCGCGCTCACCGGGCTGGTGGCCTGGCAGACCGCCGCGCACGGCGCCGAGCAGCGCGAACGCGACCAGCTCGCGCGGCACGCCAAGGTGCTGAGCAGTCTGCCCGCCCTCTCGGGGGTGATCTTCGCCGGCGGCCAGCTGCTGGGCGGGCCGAACGGCACGCAGCTGGCGGTCATCGCCGCGGACGGCACCGTCACGGGAACGGCCGGACCGGCCGTCGACACGACCTCCAGGGCGGAGCTGCTCGCGGGGCGGCCCGTCTCGGGGACCGGTCTGCTGGCCGGTCAGAAGGTGCTGCTGGTGGGCGAGCCCGGCGTGCGGGGCGGGGCCGTCGTGCTGACCGAGCCCTACACGATCGTCAGCGACGACGTGGACCGGATCAGACGCAACACCCTGCTGCCGCTGCTCGTCGGCATGCTCGGAGCCGGCCTCGCCGGCGCGCTGCTGGCCCGGAGGACCGCCCGGCCGCTGGTCTCGGCCGCCGGGGTCGCGCACCGTCTCGCGGCAGGGGAACGCGGCGTCCGGGCACCGGTCGACGGCCCGCGTGAGGCCGCCGAGATCGGACGGGCGCTGAACGTGCTGGAGGAAGCCCTGGCCCACAGCGAGGACCGGCAACGGCGGTTCCTGCTCTCGGTCTCGCACGAGCTGCGGACCCCGCTGACCGCCCTCCAGGGCTACGCCGAGGCGCTCGCCGACGGACTGGTCGAACCGGACCGGCTGCCCGAGGTCGGCGGGATCCTGGCGGGGGAGACCCGCCGACTGGACCGCTTCCTCGCCGACCTGCTGGACCTGGCCCGGCTGGAGGCCGACGACTTCCGCCTCGAACCTGCCCCCACCGATCTTGCCGCGCTGGTCGGCGAGGCGGCGGCGTTCTGGACCGGCCCGTGCGAACGGCAGGGCGTCGAGCTGCGGTTCGAGGAACCCGGGCAGCCGGTCGTCGTCACGACCGACGCCTTCCGGGTGCGCCAGCTGATCGACGGCCTGGTCCAGAACGCGCTGCGGGTCACTCCTGCCGACGCGCCGCTCGTGCTCGCCGTCCGGCCCGCCCCGGACGGCGGCGCGGAACTCCAGGTCCGCGACGGCGGACCAGGGCTCACCGAGGCGGACGTCGCGGTGGCCTTCGACAGTGGTGTGCTGACCGAGCGTTACCGGGGAACCCGCACGGTCGGCAGCGGTCTCGGCCTGGCCATCGCCCACCGCCTCTCCGGCCGCCTCGGCGGCGTCATCACCGCCCACGGGCACGGCCCCGAAGGCGGCGCCGCCTTCACCGTCACCCTGCCGCCCGCGCCGACCACCTGACAGCTGCGCGCCGGGTCGCACCGTCAGGGGCACGACGCTCCGCCGCTGTGCGGCCTGCCGAACGCGCGCCCGTACACTCCCCGAACAATCCGCCAACGCCGTCCTTACACCCGTGCCCCAGAGTCAGCGCTCATGAACACCGCATCGGGCGCCGTCCGCGGCCCAGGGCTCCTGCACCGTCTCGGTCGCTGGTGCGCCCGGCACAGCCTGCGCGTCGTCGCCGCCTGGCTCGTGCTGCTCGTCGGACTCGGCGTGGCCGACGCCCGCTGGGGCGGCGACTTCGTCGACAGCTTCTCACTGCCAGGCACCAGCACCCAGACCGGCACCGACCTGCTCAAGGCCCACGGCGGCCCGACCTTGTCGGGGACCGCGGCACCGATCGTGATCAGGTCCGGCCAGGGTTCGCTCGCCGAACACCGGGCGGCCGTCGACGCCGCCGTGGACAAGCTCGCGCACCTGCCGAACGTCCTGTCCGCGAGCAGTCCGCTCACCACCGGGGCGGTGTCCGCCTCCGGCGACATCGGGCAGATCGCCGTCCACTTCAGCAGCAACCCGGCGAGTTTCCCCCACTCCTACATCGCCCAGGTCGACGCCGCCGTCGCGCCGCTCCGCGCCGACCACGTGACCGTCGAGTACGGCGACCCGCTCGGACAGCTCGCCGCCCCCAAGTCCGCCGACCGGACCTCGGAGGCGATCGGCCTGGCCGTCGCCGTACTGGTGCTGCTGATCGGCTTCGGCAGCGTCGCCGCGGCCGGGCTGCCGCTGGTGACCGCGATCCTCGGGCTCGCGGTCGGCATCGGCGGACTCGGCCTGCTGGCCGCGCACGTCAGCTTCGGGCAGGCCGCGCCGACACTCGCCGCGATGATGGGCCTGGGCGTGGGCATCGACTACGCGCTCTTCCTGACCACCCGCCACCGCGCCCTGCTGGAGGACGGCCTCGAACCCGCAGAGGCGGTCGGCCGCACCGTGGCCACCAGCGGCCGGGCCGTCCTCGTCGCCGCGGCGACGGTGGCGATGGCGCTCGCCGGACTCTACGTCTCCGGCATGAGCTTCATCGGCACGCTCGGCGTCGCCGCCGGCCTCACCGTCGTCGTGGCGGCCGCCGCCTCCCTCACCCTCACCCCCGCGCTGCTGGGCCTGCTCGGCCGCCGCATCGACCGCCTCCGCGTCCGCACGCCGGTCGCCGAGCCCACCGGCGACGGCGACCTCTGGCACCGCTGGGCCGCGACCGTCGGGCGGCGGCCGTGGCTCCATCTGACCGCCGGTCTGCTGCTGCTCGGCATCCTGGCCGTCCCCGCCGCCTCGCTGCGGCTCGGCCACATCGACGCGGGCGCGCAGCCCACCAGCAGCACCGATCGGCATGCGTACGACCTGATCACCGAGGGTTTCGGCCCCGGCGCCAACGGCCCGATCACCGTGGTCGCCCAGCTCGACAGCGACCTGGCCGCTGACCAGACGCAACGTCAGACACTCGCCGACACCCTGCGGCAGGACCTCGCGGCCGTGCCCGGCGTCGCCTCGGTGACGCCGCCGAAGACCAGCCCCGACGACGACCTGCTGATCGCCACGGTCACCCCGACCACCGGCCCGCAGGACCAGGCAACCGCCACCCTGCTGCACACCCTGCAGAACGACGCGGTACCGCACGCGCTCTCCGGCAGCGGCGCGGTCGGCTTCGTCACCGGTGTCACCGCGGCAGGGCAGACCTTCACGGACACGCTGGTGTCCAAGCTGCCGCTGATCATCGGCGTGGTCGTGGCCGCGGCGTTCCTGCTGCTGCTCACCGTCTTCCGCAGTCCGCTGGTCGCACTGAAGGCCGCGCTGCTGAACCTGCTCTCCATCGGGGCGGCCTACGGCGTGGTCGTCGCGGTCTTCCAGTGGGGTTGGGGCGGCTCGTTCCTGGGCGTCGCCGAGAAGGTCCCCGTCGAGTCCTACGTGCCGATGATGATGTTCGCGATCGTCTTCGGACTCTCGATGGACTACGAGGTCTTCCTGCTCGCCCGGATCCGCGAGGCGTGGTTGCACGGCGGCGACAACGGCGCCTCCGTCGCCACCGGCCTGGCGGCCACCGCGCGCGTCATCACCTGTGCGGCGCTCATCATGACCAGTGTCTTCCTGGCCTTCATGCTGTCGACGAACGTCGTGGTGAAGATGCTCGCGCTGGGGTTGGGGGTGAGCGTGATCATCGACGCCACGGTCGTCCGGCTGCTGCTCGTCCCGGCGACGATGTACCTGCTCGGGAACGCCAACTGGTGGATCCCGGCCTGGCTGGACCGGCTCCTGCCGCACCTCGACCCGGAAGGCACCGCGGGAGAGGCCCCCTCGTCCGCCGCGGAGCTCGCCGGGCAGGGGCAGCGATGAGCGGCCGCTTCGCCAGGACGCGGGCCTCGCTGCGCCGGCGCCGCGCGATCGTCGTCACCGTGTGCGCGGTGTTCGTGATCACGGCCGTCAGCGGGGAACTGGCCGCCCGTCAGCTGATCCGGGACCGGATCGCGGGCTCGGCCCATGCGCTGGGCGGGGACCTGACCGTCGGGGAGGGTGGTGACCTCGCCCTGTGGGACCTGGTCAGTCAGAACATCGCCCGTCTCGATCTGAGCAGCGACGACGCGACCCTCGGCCCGCTCTCCCATGTGGCCGTCCGGGCGAGCCTGGACGACATCCGCCTCGGCGGCGCCCGGCCGACGGTCGGCAGCACGCACGCCCGGGTCACCGTGTCCACCGACTCGATCACCGAGGCGATCCGGAGCGCCGCACCCACGGTGTCGGTCTCCTCGGTGACCGGCGAACCGTCGAACGGGACGATCCTGGTGGCTGTCGGTCCCGGCGGTATCGGGCAGCTGACGCTGCATCCGCAGGTCAAGGACGGCAGGTTCACGCTGGCGGTGGCAGGACTGACCGTCTTCGGCCGTCCGGTCCGGACGACCGGCCTCGGCGGCGCCGCGCTGGGGTCGGGACCGCAGCCGGCGTACCCGCTCGGCCTGCACGCCACCGCGGTGACCGTCCGGCCGGACGCCCTGCTGATCGATCTGACCGGCGGCGCCGCCACCCTGTCCGCCGCCTGAGGGTGCGATCGCCGACGGGCGCGCCTCCGGGCCCGGAAGCACGCGGCGCGCGCACCTGATGGGGTGCGCGCGCCGAGCGTCGCCGGTGTGGAGGCCCCGAGCCCGCCCTCGTCGTCGCGGATCTGCACGCGGTGATGTGCTGTTCCCTGTGCACGGTCACGTGTACGGAGTGCTGAGCTGCGGTGTGACCAGGGGATTCGAACCCCCGCGCTGCTCTCCACGCGCCAGGAAAGGGGCCGGATTGACCGCCGGCCCGCGGTCTGTGCACGCCTCCGCGACGACTACCTGCTCCACACCGGACAGTTGAGTCCTGCCGGAGGGTCAGTCCAGCAGGTCGACCTCCCAGTTGGTGCGCTGGATGGCCACGTCCGTCTCGCGGATCTCGCGGGCCAGCACGTCCGCCTTGGCGCGCAGCTCCGCGACCGGCAGCGCGGAGAGCATCCTCAGCTCGGACCGCAGTTGGCGACCCATCCCGCGCTGGTCCCGGCCCGCGGCCGCGTCCGCCGCCGCGGTCACCACCGCGTGCCGAAGTCGCAGCACGTCCCGGCGGGCGAGAGCGTCGGTGAGCGTGCCGCCGCCGACCATCCGCGCGCTCGCGTTGGTCCGGTTGATCCTGCGGATCAGCGACTCGAGGTCGTCGAGTACGGCGTCCGCGTCGCCGAGGAGTTCCGCCGCGTTCTCCGCAGGCTCCTCCCCCTCCTGGAACCGGGCACTCGCCACGGTCCGGGCCCGCAACTGCTCGACGTGTCGGGTCGCGTCCGCGCGCTGTGCCAGCGCTTCCGCCAGCTTCACCGCTCCCACCTCCGTTCTGGTCCGTCGTCGCGCCAGTATGCGGACCGGGGTGTCGGGGCCGCACCTGTTTTTCCAGGTCAGACAGGTGTGCCCGGCCGTGGGTACGGCCGGGCACAGGTCTGGCGGCATGCGGCGGAGCCCGGTGGGGTCCGGCGGCGTCCGGCTGACTCCGCCGGAGCGAGGCGGGACCGGTCAGTCCGTGCCCGCCTCCATGGCGGCGGAGTCGAGGAGCTCGTCGTTGCCGGCCGGCTTGCCGCGGGAGGCGATCGCCTCGGCGCCACCCTCGGGGAGCGAGCCGAGCAGCGCGGTCGAGGCGCCCAGCGCCGGGGTCTCGGAGGCGGGGCCGCCGGAGCCGATCAGGCCGAGGGAGGTGTACTGCTCCAGCTTGGCGCGGGAGTCGGCGATGTCCAGGTTGCGCATGGTCAGCTGGCCGATGCGGTCGGCCGGGCCGAAGGCCGAGTCCTCGGTGCGCTCCATCGACAGCTTGTCCGGGTGGTAGCTCAGCGCCGGGCCGCTGGTGGCGAGGATCGAGTAGTCCTCGCCGCGCCGCAGTCGCAGCGTCACCTCGCCGGTGATGGCCGCCCCCACCCAGCGCTGCAGCGACTCGCGGAGCCGCAGCGCCTGTGGCTCCAGCCAGCGGCCCTCGTACATGAGCCGGCCGAGGGCGCGGCCGTCGTTGTGGTAGCCCGCGACGGTGTCCTCGTTGTGGATCGCGTTGACGAGCCGCTCGTAGGCCGCGTGCAGCAGGGCCATGCCGGGGGCCTCGTAGATCCCGCGGCTCTTGGCCTCGATGATCCGGTTCTCGATCTGGTCCGACATACCGAGCCCGTGCCGGCCGCCGATCGCGTTGGCCTCCAGGACCAGGTCCACGGGGGTGGCGAAGGTCCGGCCGTTGATCGTCACCGGGCGGCCCTGCTCGAAGCCGATCGTGACGTCCTCGGCGGCGATCTCGACGGCCGGGTCCCAGAACCGGACGCCCATGATCGGCTGGACCAGCTCCACGCCCACGTCGAGGTGCTCCAGCGCCTTGGCCTCGTGGGTGGCGCCCCAGATGTTGGCGTCGGTGGAGTAGGCCTTCTCGGTGCTGTCCCGGTAGGGGAGGTCGTGGGCCAGCAGCCACTCCGACATCTCCTTGCGGCCGCCCAGCTCGCTGACGAACGCCTCGTCCAGCCACGGCTTGTAGATCCGCAGCGCCGGGTTGGCCAGCAGCCCGTAGCGGTAGAACCGCTCGATGTCGTTGCCCTTGTAGGTGGAGCCGTCGCCCCAGATCTGGACGTCGTCCTCCAGCATCGCGCGCACCAGCATCGTGCCGGTGACGGCCCGGCCGAGCGGGGTGGTGTTGAAGTACGAGCGACCGCCCGAGCGGATATGGAACGCGCCGCAGGCCAGGGCGGCGAGCCCCTCCTCGACGAGGGCGGCCCGGCAGTCGACGAGCCGCGCGATCTCGGCGCCGTAGGCGGTGGCCCGGCCCGGCACGGAGGCGATGTCGGGCTCGTCGTACTGCCCGATGTCAGCGGTGTAGGTGCACGGCACGGCACCCTTCTCGCGCATCCACGCGACCGCTACCGAGGTGTCGAGGCCCCCGGAGAAGGCGATACCGACACGGTGACCGACGGGCAGGGAGGACAGCACTTTGGACATGTGCACGAGTATGCATCGAACCGCATGATCATGCAATCCCAAACCCGGAACGGCACGCCGACGTGCTGCCCGCCGTCGGTCGCCCGCCGGCCCGTCGGGCCTGGCGGCGCGGTTCTGCCGTGGCGGGGTGGCGCCGGTGGTGCGGCGGCCTGTCGGTCGGGGCGGCGCGTTTCTGTGGGGTGGTGGTGGGGCGGCGGGTGCGCGGGCCGGAGGCCGGGACGGTCGATCGATCGCAGGCCGTATATCGGACGCCGTCGTCCGGATATCGGTGTTGACGGGCTTCGGTCACAACAGGTCTGGCGGAGCCGGACCGCCCTGTGCCAGGCTCCGGCCCGACAGGGCGGCCGTGGAGCGGGCGGGGGAAACAGGTGCAGGGTGAACGCGAGCCGGAGTCCGTGGACGGGATCGGTCGGCGCACCTTCCTCGGCTACGTCCTCGCCGCCTCGACGCTCACCGTGGCGGCGTCGCTCGGCGAGGCGGGAGTCGCCCCCGCGCAGGCCACGGCGGCCGCGCTCACCACGACGACACCGGCCATGGCTCCGTCCGTGGTGCCGTCCCTGCCGGAACCGTCCGAGATCTACGACCTGAACGACATGCTCACGGACGCGGCGCTGCCCACCGCCGACCTGATCACCGTCCAGGTCGGCGCGGACGGCATCGCCACCCTCGCCCTGCCGCGAGCGGAGGTGGGGCAGGGCATCACCACCTCCTCCGCCATGCTGATCGCCGAGGAGTTGGACCTCCCGCTCGACCAGGTCAGGGTCACCCTGGCCGACGCGCGGCCCGAACTGCTCTTCAACCAGCTCACCGGGGCGTCCAACACCACGATCTCGACCTTCACCCCGATCCGGGTCGCCGCTGCGATCGCCCGGGGCCGGCTGCTCCAGGCCGCCGCCACCGCGCTCGGCGAGCCGCTCGCCGCACTGACGGTCAGCGCCGGAGTCATCACCGCGACCAGCGGAGCGAGCCTGACCTATGCCCAACTGGCCGTCCCGGCGGCTGCGGTGGCCACGACCCAGGTGTCCGTGACGCTGAAGGCCCCGGCGCGGTTCGGCGTCATCGGCACACCGCAGAACCGCATCGACGCCCTGGACGCCGTCACCGGCCGCAAGCAGTTCGCCATGGACCTCTCCGTGCCCGGCGCCCTGCCGACCATGGTCTGCCGCCCGCCGACGATCAACGGGACGGTCCGATCGGTGCAGAACCTGGCCGCGGTGCGGGCGATGCCGGGGATCACCGACGTCGCCGTCGTCTCCACCGGGGTGGCCGTGCGCGGCGCAACGTTCGGGCAGTGCATCGACGCCGTCCGCGCGCTCCAGGTCGGCTGGGGGCCGGGCACCGAGGACAACGCCTCGGACGCGAGTGTCCTGGCGGAGCTGGCCGCCGCCGAACTGCCGCTGGTCGTCCCGCCGCTGCCGCTGCTCACCGAGGCCGTGGACGCGCGCTTCACCTTCCACTTCGCCAGCAACAGCGCCCTGGAGCCCAACTGCGCCATCGCCGACGTGCGGCCCGACTCGGCGGAGATCTGGGCCTCGCTCAAGTCGCCCGTCGTCGCCCAGGAGCACATCGCCGCGCAGCTCGGACTGCCCGTCTCCGCCGTCACCGTCCACGTCACCCAGGGCGGCGGCTCCTTCGGCCGGAAGCTCTTCTTCGACGCCGCCAGGGAGGCCGCCGAGGTGTCGCAGGCGATGGGCAAGCCCGTCAAGCTGATGTGGCACCGCACCGACGACTTCCGCCAGGGCCGCACCCACCCCATGGCGACCTCCAGGGTGCGCGCGACCTACTCGCTCGGCCAGGTGCTCAGCTACGAACAGCGGCACACCTCCGTCGCTACCGACTTCAGCCACGGGCTCGGCGAGATCATCACCGCCATGGCCGCCAAGCTGCCGGTCGGAGACATCGGCTTCTCGGAGACCATCTTCGAGCTGACCCAGCAGACGCCCTACGAGTTCGGCGTCACCACGCAGTTGCTCAGCGAGGTCGACAAGGGCTTCAACACCGGCAGCATGCGCAACATCTACTCGCCGAACGTGCGCTGCGCCCAGGAGCTCGTCGTCGACCGGCTGGCCGCCGGCATGGGCCAGGACCCGTACCGGTTCCGGCGCGCCTTCCTGAAGGACGCGCGTGCCCGCGCCGTCCTCGACCAGGTGGCCCAGGCGGGGAACTGGGGGCGCACGATGGCGCCCGGTACGGCCCAGGGCATCGCACTGCACCCTGAGTACCACGGGTTCGTCGCCGTCCTCGCCGAGATCGACTGCACGGCGGCCACCACCGGCCGCACGATTCCCGACGCGTACACCGGACCGCGCGTCACCAAGGTGGTCTGCGCCGTCGACGTCGGGCTGGCCGTCAACCCGCGCGGCCTGGAGGCCCAGATGATGGGCGGCATCATGGACGGCATCGCGATCACCCTCAGCGCCGGCCTCCACCTGCAGAACGGTGTCTTCCTGGAGGGCAGTTGGGACAACTACTTCTACACCCGCCAGTGGAACACCCCGCCCGAGCTGCAGGTCATCGTGATGCCGCCGACGACGGGGACGCCGGGCGGCGCCGGCGAGCTGGCCGTCGCGGGCGCGATGGCGGCCGTCGCCTGCGCCTACGGCCGGGCCACCGGCACCATGCCGACCAGCTTCCCGATCAACCACGGGGGCCCGCTCGGCTTCACCCCGCTGCCCACGGTTCCGCCGATCCCCGCCTCGCCGACCGACGGCCTCAGCCGCGCCTACTGAGCCCCGCCCCGGTCGTCGTCGGCCGTCATCGCTCGTCATCGCACGTCATCGCACGTCCCGAAGGAGCCACCCAGTGCCGCAGCACAGTTTCGTCCTGAACGGACGTCAGGTCACCGTCGACGTCGAGGACGACGTCCGGCTGCTCTGGGTGCTGCGTGACGTCCTCGGTGTCACCGGGCCCAAGTACGGCTGCGGGCTCGGGGTCTGCCAGGCCTGCACCAGCCACGTCAACGGCAAGGCGTTCAACCCGTGCAGCGTCCCGGTCTCCGACCTGCAGCCCACCGACGAGATCACCACCATCGAGGGCCTTCCCGCGACCGTCGGCAAGGACCTCCACCCGATGCAGGAGGCCTGGCTGGAGTTCGACGTCGCCCAGTGCGGCTACTGCCAACCCGGCCAGATCATGGCCGCGGTCGCCAAGGTGCTCCAGGCCCGCGCCGCCGGCCATGAGATCGGCGACGCGGACCTGGACCAGATCCGCAACATCTGCCGCTGCGGCACGTACCACCGCATCCGCGAGGCGATCACCGCGGCGGCGAAGAACTTCTGACGTGCGCGGCCCCGTGCCTCCCCGCGCGCCCCGCCCCTCCCCGTCCCTCCCCGTGCCTCCCCGCCCCTCCCCGTCCGGGTGAAGTCGGCGGCCGGAGGACCGCACAGGAGGCCACCGGCGCGGGGATGTTGCTAGACAGGGCGGTACGGCCGCGTCGACCTTCGCGTCCGACGACCCCTGCGGGCGCACCGCCCCGGCCGACGAGGTGAAGGCAGGCTGACGATGACCACGACGGCGGCACAGCAGGGGTACGGGCTGCGGGACAGGTCCTGTCTGGTGACCGGGGCGGCCAGCGGCATCGGCCGCGCCACCGCGTCGCTCCTGGCCCGGCAGGGCGCCCGGGTGGTCGCCGCCGACCGGGACGCCGCCGGGCTCGCCGGGCTGGTGCAGACCCTGGACGCCGAGGGCCTGGCGCTGACCCGCGTGGAGGGCGACGTGACGCGTGCGGAGGACGTGCGCCGCATGGTCGACGCCGCGGTCAGGGCCTTCGGCCGACTCGACGTCGCCGTCGCGAACGCGGGCATCCTGCCGCTCTCCGGTCTGGAGGAGACCAGCCCCGAGGACTGGGACGCCGTCATGGCCGTCGACGGCAGGGGCATGTTCCTCACCTGCAAGTACGCCATCGCCGCCATGCAGGCCCAGGAGCGCCCCGGCGGCTCCGTCGTGTGCGTCTCCTCGATCTCCGGCATGGCCGGCCAGGCGCGCCAGGCGGCCTACGGACCCGCCAAGTTCGTGGCCACCGGCCTGACCAAGCACCTGGCCGTCGAGTGGGCGGCGCGAGGCGTCCGCGTCAACGCGGTCGCCCCCGGCACCATCCGCACCGAACGCGTTCTCCGCCTCGACGACGAGCCCGGCGGCCCCGAGTACCTCCGGGAGGTCACCGGCGCCCACCCCATGGCCCGCCTGGGCGAGCCCGAGGAGGTCGCCCACGCCATCGCCTTCCTGGCCTCCGACGCGGCCTCGTTCATCACCGGTGCCGTGCTTCCCGTCGACGGCGGCTACCTGGCGCAGTGACGCGCCGCGGGCGGCACGCGTCGGGCGCTGCGGGGAGACCGGGTCGGACCGCGGTCGGGCGATCTTGCCCCGCATCGCCGTTGGGCGTCCGTGCCGGGTCGTAGGCTGGCGGGTATGGCGAAGAGTGGCGTGTCCGTGAAGGCCGGGGCTGCTGGTGGGCCGGGGTTCAAGAAGGCGAAGGTGCCCGCGACGCACACCGGGTTGGTGCGGCAGGCGCGGAAGATCAACCGGGCGCTGGCGGAGGTGTACCCGTACGCGCATCCGGAGCTGGACTTCGAGAACCCCTTCCAACTGCTGGTCGCGACGGTGCTGTCCGCTCAGACGACGGATCTCCGGGTGAACCAGACGACGCCGGCGCTGTTCGCGAAGTACCCGACGCCCGAGGACATGGCGTCCGCCGCCCCCGAGGAACTGGAGGAGATCCTCCGCCCGACCGGGTTCTTCCGGGCCAAGTCGAAGGCGGTGCTCGGACTCTCCGCAGCCCTGCGGGACGACTTCGGCGGGGAGGTCCCCGGGCGGCTGGAGGACTTGGTCACCCTGCCGGGCGTCGGCAGGAAGACCGCCAACGTCGTGCTCGGCAACGCCTTCGGCTTCGCCAGCATGACAGCTGCCTGAGCACGGGCAACTGTCCGCGCTGTCGTTCTTGATTGCGGAGAACCTTCGGCGGGACCTGCCAACAAGAGTGGCGATCCAGCTCGGATGCTTGATAGTTGAGAGCACTCAGGTGCTCGAAGGCGCGGCGTCCTAGAGTGTGGGTGAGTTCCTCCACGCCTTGGCCGCGAGGGCACCTGCCGTTGTGTCCTTGAGCCGCCGTGCCCAATCTGCGTCGTCCATAGCTCTTGACCACCGGAACTGGCCCTGGAGTTGTAGGTGATCGGACAGTCCGTGCGTTGTGAGAATCGCCATCTGCAGGAGCACACTTAGCGCGTTGGATGCATGGTGCGAGTGGATCGAGATCTTGCCGCCGGGAGTCAGTGTGACGATCCCAGGGAATCCAGAGCTGCTCTGAGATTTGTCCTGGTGTGCAAAGCCGTGACGAGCACTCACCATGGCGTTGAGGAACTTGGACGTGTCCCGTCCGGTGTATCGGTGGACGGGGCCGCGCCAGTTGCTACCTGGCCCGAGTTCCGAGGGCGATACTTCGACAGCCCACTCCCAGTTGGCAGTTGGATCGAACCGGAAGAAGGTCCAAAACATCTTGCGCAGGTTCTCGGGGGTTGGCGTCTGAACCATCCCGCCCCCTCCGGTGATCTTGTACCAGGCCGTCGGCGGATTTGCCTGCGGGTCCAGGGCCTGGGCTGTGACTGCTAGGTCTTCGCTGAACGCTTCCAGCGCCCCGACGGTGGCGACTACTGCGGCACGGTTGAGCGACGGGTGCTTTACCCCAGGGTTTCCGGCGCCAGTCTTGCCCTGAGCCCGCCGGGCTTCAGCGGTCTGTCCGAGCAACTCTAGGAGCACCTGCTCGATGTTGTGCCCGTCGCGCATGTAGTCGATCAGGTTGTCCAGGGGAGCCTGGAGAGGATGAAGCCTAGATGGCACTACATGCACCCTTCTAGAGGCGGGGGCCGCTTGCCCGGGAGGTGCCAAGGTACCGTCATGGGCTGGTGGTTGGGAGGTGATGGTTCGTGGGGCCTCGGCTCCCGTGACGTCCGACTGCCTCCGGGATGTGGGCTCTCGCACAGCGCGCTGCTCAGAGCGGCGGTGGTAAGGAGGCACCTGGCGCGGGTGTTGCGTACAAGCGCAGGCTTGAAAGGCCGACGGACGGCCCGACGTTTGGGTCGAGCGTGACGAAGGACGAGGACGGAACGGGCAGGCTCGTGGATGGGTCCGGTTGCTAGCCGTAAGCCCGCCGCGCTGACCTGGGCGGGAGCGCGGTTGGATGGGTGCAGGGTGGCCCCCCGGACATCGGGCGCAGGCCACCCCTCTGCCTCAGCCGCCTTGGCCTCGCACCCGACGGTAGAGCCGGTCGAGCCGGCCGTAACGACTCTCGCCGAGTTGCTGCTGAAGGACCTTGCGGTCGCGTTCGCGGTTGACGTCGATCTCGTGTGCCGTGTAACGGCGACTCCAAAGCACCTTTCCTTGGGTGATCCAGTAGTGGGACCGGCAACGCAAACCCCAGTTCCCTATGGACGGCATGAGTGACACGGTTTCGCCGTCGTAGGTGAGTGCCCACTGCGCGGGATTCAGCGGGGTGACGACCTCTTCCCCACAGCCGCATGCGCACAAGTGCCCGCAGGTGGAGTATGGGATCGATACGTAGAGAACCCCGGTGTCCATGACCGGCGGGAAGGTGTCAACGAACTGCGGACGGAGGAAGTTGACGGCCTTCACGGCAGGTCCTCGCTGGCGATTTCGTTGGTGATCAGCGAGAAGGTTGAGAACGCCTCCTCCGTTGCATCGGCGTAGACGCCCAGGTATCGCTTCCAACGTACAACTGCGAGTATCGCGTTGAGCGCGTTCAAGTCGGCGGTCTGGATGTTGCGGTCGTAGTCGTCGCGCTCCGGGGCAGGGGCCGGTATCCGGCTGCGAGCCTGTGCCCGGCGCCCCGACAGCATGGTGGAGACTCGCAGCAGGCCGGTCAGTTGGCCGTCGACTTCCTCCACGCCCAGGCCGACGTCGATGTACGCCACGTCTCGGGCGTCCAACCAGTTCATGATGGCCACCTTGCTCAGAGCGTCGTCTGAGGCGAGGAACACGAACGTCGCACCTGCGAGCACGCCGAGGTTTTCCTCATCGAGGAACTCCTCGCACGTCGTGATGCCCCGATGCATCTGGGAGTAGATCGAGGCGAAATAGGACGCCTTGTTCGGTCGGCCACGCAGGATCTCCAGCGAAGCCGCACCCGGCGCACGGAAGGCGTTGTGGTTGTCGAAATGGTCGCCGTCGATGAGAAGGATCGAGTCAACCTCGGTCTTGGCGACCTGATCGAGGATGTAGCCGCCGGTGCCGCCGAGCCCAACGATCGCGATCCGGTGTCCTCGGAAGCGGCGGTTGATCGCCGCGAGTCCTGCCCGCGACGTCGCGGTGTCCCGATAGACGAACGGGGAATCGTCCTCGATCTCCTGCCAGGCCGCGCCCGGCGTGGCTGTGACCGTCGGGTCCACCGCCTGTGCCTGGTCGGCGATCATCCGGGTGTAGGCCGTCACCTTCGAGTACTGGTCCGGATACCCCGACGGGCCGGGCTTGGACGACAGCATGAACTCCGCCCGCAGACCCTCGCCGATCACCCGGGTCTCGGCGTTGGCCATGGGGAGTCGCCGACCGTGCTCGTCGCAGGGTGCCGAGTCGCCGAACCAAATGCGGTGGTCGGTGTCCGACACCACCCGGTCACCGCTGACCGTCACCGGATAGGCGAGGAAGCCGTAGCGGACCTCCCGCTCATCGGTGACGTAGGGGATGCGCCTGACGATGAGGTGCCCTGCCTGCACGACGACGTCGTACCCGTCGTCGAGCAGGCGGGACAGGTCAGGGTCACGAACGAGAGGTGCGGAGGACATCGAAGACCATCCCGTTCTTCACAATGACGCTGTGGCCGGCCGTGAGACTGCCCGAACCGTGTCCGTCCTGGCCGCGGCTGTACCGGACGGTGTACGTGTCCTGGTCCGTCGGCGGCTGGCCGGGGTAGGCGAGCTCGACGACCTGCTCGAAGGTGATGGCTCGCTCGCTCCAGGTGTGCGGGCGGGCGTTGACGATGATCGCGACGGACGGGTGCTCGTGGTCGCTCTGAGGCATCTGATGACTCCTGCGGGGATTCGAGTGTCAGCGGTCGCCAGGGGTGACGTATGCCTGACGCGCTGGCGCCTTGTTCGGACGGGGATCGCTCGGGTGGCATCCGGGGCTCATGTGGCTGATGAGTCGGAACGCCTGGTTCCAGGAAACGACTCGGAGTGCGTGTGATACAAGCCCTTTGAGGGACAGTTTAGCTGTCGTAGATTCCTACAAAGAAGGCCCGCCTGGGCGGGCCCCTCTGTGTGTTGGTGTTCAGCTGGGGTCGGAGATGATGCCCAGGTTCATGAGTCGGTAGTTCATAGCTGTCTGGCTCACCGAGAAGCGCTTGGCGAGCTTCGCGACGAGTTCCTCAGAAGTGGTGACGTGCATGTCGCGAACGGCCCGTCGCACCATCTGTTCTGGGGCGAGGAGTGCTGCGGCGAAGCGGTTGGCTTCGATCTCCTCGCGGTCCGTCGCGGCGCTTGAGACGGCATCTCGCAGATTGACACGGGTCTGAGTGTCGAGGATCAGCGGTCGGCCCCGGTGGAGCAGCAGATGTCCGAGCTCATGGGCGATAGTGAAGCGCTGTCGGGCCGCAGGGTGGGCCTCGTTGACGCCGATGACCTTCTGCTCGTCGCCTCGGCGGACCAGCATGCCCGACACGTCGTTCTGCATGTCTTGGTAAACGACCAGCACCCCTAGGCGCTTGGCCAACTCTTCAGGCTCAATCGGCGGTTCTTCGACTCCGAAACGGCGGAGCAGGCTCTGAGCCTCGACGTCAGCTCTGGCCATCGCGTTTCCCTTGTTCCTCTGCCGCGGACATAACGGACTGGACAGCGTCTGCCCAGCCGCCCGGTAGATCACTCAACGGCCCGGAGGCCTGCTCGTCTGCTGCGGACATGACGGATTGGACGGCATCTGCCCAGGCCTCCGGCAAGCCTGCGGTCGGTCCCGTCTCCACAAGCGGTGGGAGCAGGTCAGCCGGAGCTACGGACAGCGCCTCCGCCAGTAGCGCCAGTCGGTACGGTGGAGGCGCTTGAGCCCCTGACTCAATATTGGTGATCGAGCCGCGGGTCAGTCCGGCTCGCCGAGCCAGGTGCTCCTGGGTCAGCGAAACTCGCAGCCGGGCGGCGCGCACGCGGGCTCCAAGGCCCTCGTTGAAGGTCTTCTCGTCCACGCTGCTCCCGGATGACAGTATCGCTGTCATCCAACCTAATGCACACCGCCGCGCGAGAGCCATGCCCCTGCCTGCCAATGGTGAAGGGTCCCCATTTCGGTCTTCTTGTTTCCGGTCCAGGCCGATGGCTCAGAACTCAGCGAACGCGAGGAGCACCGGGCCGCTGGGTCGGGAGTGGGTGCTGTGCACCCTGCAGGCTCAGTCGATGAGCGCTGCCCGATCGGTAAACGCCGCGACCTGGCCAAGCGTGACAGGGTCGGGTCGTAGGCTCTCGGTATGGCGAAGAGTGGCGTGTCCGTGACCGCTGGTGCTGCCGGTGGGCCGGGGTTCAAGAAGGCAGCGTTCCCGAAGACGCACATCGCAAAGGTGCGGCAGGCGCGGAGGATCAACCGGGCGTTGGCGGAGGTGTACCCATACGCGCATCCGGAGTTGGACTTCGAGTCGCCGTTCGAGTTGCTGGTGGCGACGGTGCTGTCGGCGCAGACGACGGACCTGCGGGTGAACCAGACGACGCCGGCGCTGTTCGCCAAGTACCCGACGCCCGAGGCGATGGCGGACGCCGATCCGGAGGTGCTGGAGGAGCTGATCCGGCCGACGGGGTTCTTCCGGAACAAGGCGAAGTCGTTGCTGGGGCTGTCGAAGTCGCTGCGGGACGACTTCGGGGGTGAGGTGCCGAAGACGCTGGAGGAGATGGTCACGCTGCCCGGCGTGGGGCGGAAGACGGCCAACGTCGTCCTCGGAAACGCACGTGATCCTAAAACGGGAGAACCTTTCGGCGTGCCGGGCATCACCGTCGACACCCACTTCGGCCGGCTCGCCCGGCGGTTCGGGTGGACCGAGTCCGACGACCCGGTCAAGGTCGAGCAGGAGGTCGGCGCGCTGGTCGAGAAGAGCGAGTGGACCATGCTCTCGCACCGCGTCGTCTTCCACGGCCGCCGGATCTGCCACGCCCGC
Source organism: Streptacidiphilus rugosus AM-16 (assembly GCF_000744655.1). Lineage (NCBI taxonomy): Bacteria > Bacillati > Actinomycetota > Actinomycetes > Kitasatosporales > Streptomycetaceae > Streptacidiphilus > Streptacidiphilus rugosus. The sequence goes on from NZ_JQMJ01000003.1 coordinate 840,723, forward strand.
AAGCCGGCCTGCGGAGCCTGCCCGATCGCGCCGCTTTGCCCCTCCTACGGAGAGGGCGAGACGGATCCGGTGAAGGCGGAGAAGCTGCTCAAGTACGAGAAGGGCGGGCAGCCCGGTCAACGCCTGCAGCCGCCCGCCGACTACCCCGGCGAGGCCGCGGCACGCGCGGCCTCCACCGGCGGGGTCGGACCGGACGCCGCCGACGTGGACCGGGCCGGAGCGGCCGGGTGAGCGCGGCGGCCGAGGTGGGGGTCGTCCGGGAGGGGATCCCGGACTGGCTGTTGCCGGTACGCGACGTCGCCGAGTCGGTCGAGCCGCGACAGCTGAGCCGGTTCCTGCCGCCCGCCGAGGGCGGGCGGCGGTCCGCGGTGCTGGTGCTCTTCGGGGAGCAGCCGGGCCTCGGCCCGGACCTGCTGCTGATCGAGCGCGCCCGACAGCTCCGCTCGCATGCCGGGCAGCCGTCGTTCCCCGGCGGTGCGCTGGACCCCGAGGACGGCGATCCGAAGGGCGAGGGCCGGATCCGCGCCGCGCTGCGCGAGGCGCGCGAGGAGACCGGACTGGACCCGGCGGGCGTCCAGGTCTTCGGCGTTCTGCCGGACCTCTACATCCCGGTCAGTGACTTCGTGGTCACGTCGGTGCTCGGCTGGTGGCACTCACCGGTTCCCGTCGGTCCGGTGGACGAGGGCGAGGTGGCCGAGGTCTTCCGGGTCCCCGTCGCCGAGCTCGCCGACCCGGCGAACCGCGCCAGGCTCCGGCATCCGAGCGGGTTCCGCGGCCCGGCCTTCCTTGTCGACGGCCATGTCGTCTGGGGCTTCACGGCAGGCGTCATCGACCGCCTGCTCCATCACGCGGGGTGGGAACAGCCGTGGGACGGCGCCCGCGAGGTCGAGCTCGGCGACTCCGCCGTCTTCGCCTCGCGCGAGGAGCAGGAACGCGCCCGCGCCCTGATGCGGGGCGGCGGCGAAGGAGCCTGATCCGCAGGGGCGGCCTCGCCCGGCGGGTGTCCGGAGGTAAGCGTCACGGGGCCACCTCGCGCGGCGGCCCCGGACGGGACGGCTGCGGGCGGCGGCTCGTGCCACGCGCCGACGTGTCACGAGTTGTCCACAGGCTGGGGAGGGGGCCTGCGCCCACTCGGGTGGGCGTGGCAAGGTAGCCGGGTGAACGTCCTCGATGTCCTGCTGATCCTGGCCGCCGTCGGATTCGCTGTGAGCGGCTACCGGCAGGGCTTCGTCGTGGGCGTGCTCTCGGTGATCGGCTTCCTCGGCGGCGGGGTCCTGGCCGTGCAACTGCTGCCGCTGCTGCTCACACACCTCTCCCCGGGCATGGTCTCCTCCGTCGTCGCGGTGGTCGTGGTCATCGTCTTCGCGGCCTTCGGCCAGGCCTTCACCACCCACTGGGGCTGGAAGCTCCGCGGCCGGATCGGTCGCAGCCGGGCCAGGGTGCCCGACGCGATCGGCGGCGCCCTGGTGAACGTGCTGGCGATGCTGCTGGTCGCCTGGCTCATAGGCTCGGCCCTGGCCGGCACCTCCCTGCCCACGGTGGCGCACCAGGTCCGCACCTCCAAGGTGCTGAGCAGCGTGCAGGACGCCCTGCCGGGCGACGCGCCCTCCTGGTTCTCGGACTTCACATCCACCCTGGCCCGCAACGGCTTCCCCCAGGTCTTCGACCCGTTCCAGAACGAGCCCATCACGGACGTCCCCGCCCCCGACCCGGCCCTGGCCAACAGTGCCGCGGTGCGGACGGCGCAGAAGAGCATCGTGAAGGTCATCGGCACCGCGCCCTCCTGCAGCAAGGTCATCGAGGGCACCGGCTTCGTGTACGCGCCGCACCGGGTGATGACCAACGCCCACGTCGTCGGCGGCGTCACCACCCCGACCGTGCGTCTCGGCGGCCGGACCTTGGACGCGCGGGTCGTCCTCTACGACTGGCAGCGGGACATCGCGGTCCTCGACGTCCCCTCGCTCACCGCCCCGGCGCTCACCTTCGCCGGAAGCGCGCGCACCGGCGCGGACGCGATCGTCGCCGGCTTCCCCGAGAACGGCCCCTTCAACGTCCAGGCCGCCCGCGTCCGCGGCCGGATCCAGGCCAACGGCCCGGACATCTACCACCGCGGCACGGTCAGCCGCGACGTCTACTCGATCCGCTCGACCGTTCGCCAGGGGAACTCGGGTGGCCCGCTGCTGACCTCCGACGGCGAGGTCTACGGCGTGGTCTTCGCCAAGTCGCTGGACGACGCCCAGACCGGCTACGCCCTCACCGTCGACGAGGTGCGGTCCGACGCGGAGCGCGGCGCGAGCCTCACGTCGGGCGTGAACACGCAGTCCTGCGCCCTGTAGCCCCCCGCCCCGCGCCCGGGGGCCCCAGGCGTGGACGCTCGCTCCCGGTCTGCGCGCCGTGCTTCCGTGCGCCGCAGTCCTTCGTATGCCGTGGCCTCTCGGCCCGTGCGATCTTCCTGGTACGGTCGGGCCCGATCGTGAGAACACGTCACTTACCGGGAGGACGACCAGTCATGATGGGCCACTCGCACGCGGTGAGCGGGGCACTGCTCTTCGCGGCCACTTCGCCCTATCTGCCTCCGCTGGTGATGCACGCTCACCTGAAGCCGCAGGAGATCCTGATGGGCACGGTGCTCTGCGCGGGCGCGGCGCTGCTGCCGGATCTGGATCACCACGACGGGACGATCGCGAACTTCCTCGGCCCGATCAGCAAGTTGCTGTGCCGTTTCATCGCCTGGATATCGGGCGGCCACCGCCACGCGACGCACTCCCTCCTGTTCGTCGCGCTGATGACGGTCGGCACCTGGGCGGGCGTCAGCTACGTCGGGCGCGGCTTCACGCTGGGCATGACGTTCTTCCTGCTGGCGATGGCCGTGCGGGCGCTCAACCTCTGCCCGCCGGGGCACGGCTTCAACGCCTGGGGCACGGTCGTGGCCATGGCGGCGATCGGCACCGGCGTCATCGCCAAGTTCATTCCCTCGGCGCCCGGTTGGCTGCCGTACGCGGTGGGCCTCGGCTGCGTGGCGCACCTGCTGGGCGACTCCATCACCAAGATGGGCGCGCCCTGGCTCTGGCCGATCAAGACCCGCTACGAGATCGAGATCATCAAGAGCAGTGGCAACAAGCTCGAGACGGAGATACTCGTACCGCTGATGGGCGTCGGCACCATCGCCCTGCTCTGGTTCACCGCGCTCTCACCGCACTCGCTGTAGCCGCCGGTCCGGGGGCCGACCGCTCCGCCGCTGCTGCGGCGCGCGGTCGGCGGCCCGGGCCCGCGCCGGTCAGCGCTGGCGCAGCCGGGAGGTCACCCACCTGGCGCGCCGGCCGAGAATGCGGGGGATGCCGACGTGGCCCAGGGGCTCCAGCAGCCCGACGGCCAGGCCGGCCACCTCTTCGGGGGCGGCCCCGGAGGGAATGCCTGGGGAGCTGGTCACCGCTGTGGTCTGCTGCGAGCGGCGACGGTTTCGGGGCGCGACGGCGCGATCGTGCATCCAGCTCATACTGCGAAGGTGCCCGCCCTGGCCCATCGGTAACCTCGAGCACAGGTTCCAATTGGCCTATGCGCGTGGCGTATTTGCCTGCTGACAGACCGTCGTACCCGGTCAGCCGCCGGCCGAGGCGTCCTTCAGCCAGTCCAGCAGCAGACCGGAGAACGCGTCGGGCGCCTCCTCCTGCGGGTAGTGGCCCACCCCGTCCAGCACCCGCCAGGAGTACGGGGCGTCCACGTAGTCGCCCGAGCCTGCCGCCGTGTCGGCGAGCAGCACCGGGTCGTCCGAACCCTGCACGTGCAGCGTGGGAACGTGCAGCGTCCGGTTCATGCGCCGGGAGAACTGCAGACCGTCGGGACGGCCCATGGAGCGCATCAGCCAGCGGTAGGGCTCGATCGAGCAGTGCCGGGTGTTGGAGAGCTGCATCGCCTGGCGGTAGGTGCGCAGGTCCGCCTCGTCCGGCTGGTGCCGCGGGGAGGTCCAGGCCCGCAGGTACTCCGCCACCAGCGCGGAGTCGTCCGCCGCCAGCTGCCGCTCGGGCACCCAGGGCCGCTGGAACCCGAGCAGGTGCTCCGCCGCGACGATCTGCCGCCGGTCGGTCAGCAGCGAGCGCCGGAACCGGCGCGGGTGGGCGCTGGAGACCACCGCGAGCCGCCGGACGAGGGCCGGCCGCATGGCCGCCGCCGTCCAGGCGAGGAAGCCGCCCCAGTCGTGCCCCACCACGGTCGCGTCGTGCGCGCCGAGGGAGCGGATCACGCCGGTGAGGTCCAGCGCCATGTTCGACGGGTCGTAGCCGCGAGGGGTCCGGTCGCTGCCGCCGACGCCGCGCAGGTCGACCGCGACGGCGCGGTAGCCGGCCCCCGCCAGGGCGGTCAGCTGGTGCCGCCAGGTCCACCAGAACTGCGGCCAGCCGTGCACCAGCAGCACCAGGGGGCCCTCGCCGAGCTCGGCGATGTGGAAGCGCGCGCCGTTGGCGGCGACGTCACGGTGCGTCCAGGGGCCCTCGATGCGGGGATCGAAGGCTTCGCTGCTGGAGGTGGCGGGATCGAAGGCCATGGGGAGAGGGTGTCACACCCGCGGCCCTCGACGGGGCAGCGGCTCGGACCGTAGGGGGCCCTCCTGCGACCCCCGGGCGGTCGGTCCGGCGCTCGGTCAGGCGGTCGGCCAGGCCGTCGGTCCGGCGGTCGTGCGGCCGAAGCTGTCGGACCAGCCCTAGCGGGTGAGCACCTTGTGGCCCTCGGGGGTGGTGATCGGGGCCGGGCGCGGCTTGGCCGTCTTGAGCACGTCCACGGTCGCCTTGGTCGAGGCGATGGTCCGCTCCGGCGGCGAGAGCTTCTTGAAGAACCGCACGGCGAGCAGGGCCGCGATGACCGCGATGAGGACGAAGGCCCCGCCGACGATCAGGAAGCACCAGGCCAGGCCGAGGCCGGTGGCGTGCAGCCCGTAGGCGGCGGCGAAGCTGAACATCGGGATCGACGCCAGGGCGATGACCGCCGCGACGGCGCCGGCGGTGCCACCCATCGCGCCGCGGGTGACGTCCTTCTTGATCTCCTGCTTGGCCAGCGCGATCTCGTCGTGCACCAGAGCCGAAAGGTCCGCGGTCGCCGAGGCGAACAGCTGACCCACCGTACGCTCGGTCCCGGTCTCGGGAGCGACCATCTCGCGTCTCCTCATCCTGTGACGTGCTGGCTGTTGCTCTATCAGATCATGCCGCTACTCGACGGTACGTCACCACCGGACACTACGCCGTCTCCGCGTCCTCTTCGTCACACAACCGCTGGTACTTCCTGTTGCGCCGACGCAGCAGCAGGGTGGCCGCCACCGCACAGAGCAACGAGCCGACCAGTACGGCCGCCTTGGACCGTTCGACCAGTTCGAGGTCGTCGGGGAAGGCCAGCCCGGCGATGAGCAGCGACACGGTGAATCCGATGCCGGACAGGACCGACACCGAGAACAGGTCGGCCCACTCCAGCTCCGGGTTGAGCTCCGCGCGAGTGAACCTGGCGGTCAGCCAGGTACCGCCGAAGACACCGAAGCTCTTGCCCAGGACCAGACCGAGCACCACGCCCAGCGGGGCCGCCTCGGTGAAGACCTGGCCGATCGCCTCGGGGCTGATCGACACACCCGCGGAGAACAGGGCGAAGACGGGGACGCAGAAGCCGGCCGAGAACGGTCGCACCAGGTGCTCGATGTGCTCGCCGGGAGAGTGCTCCTCGCCCGGGTCCTTGGTGACCCGCAGCATCAGGCCCATGGCCACACCCTCCACGGTGGCGTGGACGCCGCTCTCGTGCATCAGCGCCCAGATCACGAGCGCCAGCGGCACGTAGAGGTACCAGCCGTGCACCCGGGCCCGGTTCAGGAGGTAGAAGACCCCGAGGCCGAGCAGGGCCAGGCCCAACGCCCACAGCTTGACGCCGCTGCTGTAGAAGATCGCGATGATCAGGATCGCGATGAGGTCGTCGACCACGGCGAGGGTGAGCAGGAACGCACGCAGCGCGGACGGGAGATGTGAACCGACCACGGCCAGCACGCCGAGCGCGAAGGCGATGTCGGTGGCGGTGGGAATGGCCCACCCGCCGGGGTGGCCGCCGGGCGCGCTGTTGACGAGCGCATAGATGACCGCGGGCAGCGCCACTCCGCAGACTGCGGCGACAACGGGCAGCGCGGCCGTGCGCGGGTCGCGCAGCTCGCCCACCACCAGCTCACGCTTGAGCTCGATCCCGGCGACGAAGAAGAAGACCGCGAGCAGTCCGTCCTGGGCCCAGGCCTCCAGGGGAAGGTTCAGGTGGAGTGGCGTGCTGGGCCCGATGGTGAACTCGACGACCGTCTCGTAGGAGTGCGGCCAGACGTTCGCCCAGACGAGTGCCACGAGGGCGGCGGCAAGGAGCAGGACGCCGCCGACGGTCTCCGCTCGCAGCGCGTCGGCGATGAAAGCGCGTTCCGGCAGGGGCAGCCGGGCCAGGAACTGGCGGCGCGGCGGCGGCGTCGGGGCGCTGCTCACTCGGGCATACCTCGCTTCTGTCGCATACATCCGTTTTGGCACATGCTACGGAAATGCGACAGAAGGGTGGAGCGTCCCCCGCCGTGGGCCGGCAGGAGACGCTCCGGGGACCCGGTCCGATCGGAGCGCTGCGGCTCAGTCCTCGCTGGGGGCGGAGGGGAGCTTGCTCTGGATCAGGTCCATCACCGTGGAGTCCGCCAGGGTGGTGACGTCGCCGACGGCCCGGTTCTCCGCCACGTCGCGGAGCAGGCGCCGCATGATCTTGCCGGAGCGGGTCTTGGGCAGCTCGCTGACCGTCAGGATCCGCTTGGGCTTGGCGATCGGGCCCAGCACCTTGGCCACGTGGTCGCGCAGCTCGGCCGTCAGCTCGTCGCTGTCTTGGGCGGTGCCGCGCAGGATGACGAACGCGACGATGGCCTGACCGGTGGTGGCGTCGGTGGCGCCGACCACGGCGGCCTCGGCGACCTGCGGGTGCGAGACCAGCGCGGACTCGACCTCGGTGGTGGAGATGTTGTGGCCGGAGACCAGCATGACGTCGTCCACGCGGCCCAGGAGCCAGATGTCGCCGTCGTCGTCCTTCTTGGCGCCGTCGCCGGCGAAGTAGCGGCCCTCGAAGCGGGACCAGTACGTGTCGATGTAGCGCTGGTCGTCGCCCCAGATGGTGCGCAGCATCGACGGCCACGGCTCGGTCAGCACCAGGTAGCCGCCGGAGCCGTCGGGGACCTCGTGCGCCTCGTCGTCGACCACGGTCGCCGCGATGCCGGGCAGGGCGACCTGGGCGGAGCCGGGCTTGGTCTCCGTGACGCCGGGCAGCGGGCTGATCATGATGGCGCCGGTCTCGGTCTGCCACCAGGTGTCCACGATCGGGGTGCGGCTGCCGCCGATGTGCTCGCGGTACCAGACCCACGCCTCGGGGTTGATCGGCTCGCCCACGCTGCCCAGCAGGCGCAGCGAGGACAGGTCGAACTTCGCGGGGATGTCGTCGCCCCACTTCATGAAGGTGCGGATCGCCGTGGGGGCGGTGTAGAGGATCGTGACGCCGTACTTCTGCACGATCTCCCAGAACCGGCCCTGGTGCGGGGTGTCCGGGGTGCCCTCGTACATGACCTGCGTGGCGCCGTTGGAGAGCGGCCCGTAGACGATGTACGAGTGGCCGGTGACCCAGCCGATGTCGGCGGTGCACCAGTAGACGTCGGTCTCCGGCTTGAGGTCGAAGACCGCGTTGTGCGTGTAGCTGGCCTGCGTCAGGTAGCCGCCGGTGGTGTGCAGGATGCCCTTGGGCTTACCCGTGGTGCCCGAGGTGTAGAGGATGAACAGCGGGTGCTCGGCCGCGTGCGCCTCGGGGGCGTGCTCGGTCGACTGACGCGCCGTGATCTCGTCCCACCACACGTCGCGGCCCTCGGTCCAGGCCGTCTCCTGCCCGGTGCGACGGACCACCAGGACGTGCTCGACCTGCGGGCACTGGGTCAGCGCCTCGTCGATGGCCGGCTTGAGTGCGGTCGCCTTGCCGCGGCGGTAGCCGCCGTCGGCGGTGATGACGAGCTTGGCGTCCGCGTCCTGGACCCGGGAGGCCACCGCGTCGGCCGAGAAGCCGCCGAAGACCACCGAGTGCGGGGCACCGATCCGGGCGCAGGCCAGCATCGCGACCACGGCCTCGGGCACCATCGGCAGGTAGATGGCGACCCGGTCGCCCTTGGCGACGCCGAGCTCCAGCAGCGCGTTGGCGGCCTGGGAGACCTCGTCCTTCAGTTGGGCGTAGGTGATCGCGCGGGAGTCGCCGGGCTCGCCCTCGAAGTGGATCGCGACCCGGTCGCCGAGGCCCGCCTCGACGTGGCGGTCCACGCAGTTGTAGGCGACGTTGAGCTCGCCGTCGGCGAACCACTTGGCGAAGGGCGGGTTGGACCAGTCCAGCGTCTCGGTGGGCTCCGTGGCCCAGTTCAGCCGCCGGGCCTGCGCGGCCCAGAACGCCAGGCGGTCGGCCTTGGCCTCCGCGTACGCGTCGGCGGTGACATTCGCGGCTGCGGCGAGCGCTGCGGGCGGGGCGAACCGCCGCTCCTCCTTCAGCAGGTTCGCCAGGCTCTCATTGCTGCTCAACGCAACACTCCTCATCGATTTCATCCCGGTACCGTGAGATAGCTCACCAGGTCAATGGGGGTGCTGACAAGGCCCTGGCCCAAATTGGTGTAGACCTTTGGACACCTGGAGGGCACTCTCCGGCTCAGGCCGCGGTGCCCACCTGCGGTCGTACCGGCAGGAACGCCTGGTTGCCCGCCGACCACACGTAGCTCTGCGCCGTCGTGAGCTCGAAGTACAGCCCGGTCAACCGGACTGCTCCGGCGTCAGCCTTGCGGGCGACACTCGGATGCGCCCGGAGGTTGTCCAACTGCTGGACCACGTTGGTCAGGCAGAGCCGCTCCAGCGGGTCGGTCGACGGCGGCCGGCCATGGAAGCGGGCGGGGGTGTGGCGCACCCGGTGCAGGGAGTCCTGGCCGTGGCGCAGCCAGCGGGTCAGCGGCGTCCCTGCCCGGCCGTCGCGACGGTGGGCCCCGTGGAGCAGCGACTGCATGGCGCCGCAGCCGGAGTGTCCGCAGACGGTGATCGAGCGGACGTTCAGGACGTCCACCGCGTACTCGACGGCGGCGAAGACGCTGTCGTCGGCAGCGGGCGGGACGAGGTTGCCGATGTTGCGGACCGTGAACAGCTCGCCGGGGCCGCTGTTGGTGATCACATTGGGCACCATGCGCGAGTCGGCGCAGGTGATGAAGAGCTGGTCCGGTGACTGGCCCTCCCGGGCCAGCCGCGCCAGCTCGGGACGGAGCAGGGGCGCGGTGTGTCGCTGGAAGTCCCGGACGCCCGTGAGGGCGTCCGGCGACTGGGGCCGCGACTGCGGCCGTGGCCGCGACAGGGACTGCGTCGCGGACGGCGGCTGGGGCTGTGGGGACAGCGGACTGGTCTCGGTGCTCGGCGTGCTGTGCATGGGTCGCGTCTCCTGTGGGGTAGGACGGCGCGGCGGGTGTGCCACGAATGAGCCAAGAATCGGTAAATGAAGAGTAATGAGTTCTTTACCGTCCGGGCAGTTCCAGCTGCCCAAGTTCACCCGTGCGAGTCATGGCCGTTCCTGCTCAGACCCCCAGCGGCTCGGGGAGGGGCAACAGGTCCTCGCCGAGAACGAAGTCCGGATCGACCTGGGCGGCGAGGTCGGCGCCGGTCTTGGCGTTGCCCCAACTCTCGGCATTGCGAAGGTGGAAGGCGACCAGCTGGGAGGTGTAGCGAACCCAGTCGCGCCGCGAGTGGGCGGCGTCCGCGGTCTCCTGCATGACCCGCAGGACGGCGGCGTTGGCGGGTTCGAGCTCGTCGAAGGCCGGCGAGCGCCCCTGCTCCGTCCGGCGCACCCAGGCGGACTGTCCGAAGCCGGCGAGCAGTGCGTCGCCCAACTCCTCCCGGAGGAAGGCGAGATCGTCGTCATGCTGGATCTTGTTGCCGATGACGTGCAGCCGGACGTCGTAGTCGGCCGCGTAGTCCCGGTACTGCCGGTACACCGAGATGCCCTTGCGGGTCGGCTCGCAGACCAGGAAGGTCTGGTCGAAGCGGGTGAACAGGCCCGAGGCGAAGGAGTCCGCCCCGGCCGTCATGTCGGTGACCCAGTACTCGCCGGGGCCGTCGAGCAGATGATTGAGGCAGAGCTCCACCGCGCCGACCTTCGAGTGGTAGCAGGAGACCCCGAGATCCTCCTCGGTGAAGGCCCCCGTCGCCATCAGGCGCAGGGAGGCGCCGTCCACCGTGATCGGCCGCGCGCACAGCTGGTAGACCGGGTTCTCCTCGACGATGCGCATCAGCCTGGAGCCGCGTCCCGGCGGGGTCGTCTTGATCATTGACGCCGCGTCGGCGATCCGGGGGTTCTCCCCGCGCAGGTACTCCTTGATGGCCGGGAGCTGGGCGCCGAGGGAGGGCAGCGTCGCGCACTGCTCCTCGCTGAGCCCGAGGGCTGCGCCCAGATGCTGATTGACATCTGCGTCCACCGCGATCACCGGGCTCCCGGCGGTGGCGAGGTGGCGGATGAAAAGGGAGGACAGCGTGGTCTTGCCACTGCCGCCCTTGCCGACGAAGGCGATCTTCATGGAGTGCTCCGGACGGGGCCTGATGGGACGGAAGGGGGCTTATTGGGAACCGTTATCGTCACCGATAGTGGTCATCGTAGCCAGGCGTAGCCGACGGGAGATCCGCTTTCACAGTTCCTTGACTCTTTCGGGTGATGCACCCCACGTCCCCGGGCGCACTCCCGGACCCCGTGCGTTCCGTAATGTCATTGCGGTGAGCACGAGCACCCCTTCATCCCCGTCCGGCCCCGCGTCCGGGTCGGCCGACCCGCTGGCGCCCCTGGGCGAGCTCCCCGGTGTCGCCGAAGCGGTGGCCGAGACCCGTCGGGCCGTCGACCGCCTCTACGGGCACCGCGTCATGCGACGCCGTGCCGACGAGGTCACCTCCGAAGCCGCGCTGCGCGGGGCGAGGGCCTCCGCCGCGCTCGACGGGGCGGACTGGCCACTGGAGGAGGTGCGCCGTCGTACCGACTTCGGCCGGGACCTGGAGGCCCGCACCGTCGGTGGTGCGCTGCGTCTTGGTGTCGAATCCGGGCAGCTGCTCGGCACCTGGCGGCACTCGCCGCTGCAGGTGCTGGCCCGGCTGCACCTGCTGGCCGTCGGCGACGCGGACGGCCCTGCCGTCGGGCGGCCCCGCCAGGCCGGAGAACCCGCGGAGGAGCTCTTCCGGCACCGGGTGGCCGCTACCGAGAAGGTCGAGACGGAATTGCCCGCCGACCTGACGTTCCCCCCGGCGCCCGCAGCTGCCGAGGTGTCGGCACGATTGGACACCCTCGCGCAGCTGTTGGCCAGCCGCGGTGGCGCGAAGCACCCGAACGAGCGAACGGCGCCGGCTCTGGTCGTGGCCGCCGTGGTGCACGGCGAGCTGCTCACGCTGCGCCCCTTCACCAACGCCAACGGCCTGGTCGCCCGGGCCGCCACGCGGATCGTGCTGATCGCCGAGGGGCTGGACCCGAAGGCGATCTGCCCGGTGGAGGTCGGCCTGGCCGAACTCGGCACCGACGCCTACCGCGCGGCGCTCACCGGCTACGCCTCGGGCACCGCCGCCGGTATGGCCGCGTGGATCGCGCACTGCGCTCAGGCGATGCGTCTCGGGGTGCGCGAGAGCACGGCGGTCTGCGAGGCGATGCAGCGCGGGATGGCCTGACCGATCCGAGGCCGGCGGTCGTGGGTGGACGGCACGGCCGGGAAAGGGTTGCGGCGGCATCCATGGATGCCGCCGCTGGCACAGGGTCCGGGTGACCATGCGTACGCCTGTATGTGCCCATCCGGCGGGGATCTCTGCCCGTTCGCCGGGTGCGGCGGCCCAGATCGCGGGTCGGCTGCACGTGGGTGCCCGAAGCTGTGCGCGGTCCGTGTGGCCTGACGCTTCGATGGGTCCTGCCGGCGATTGCCGTCGGAGGTGAGCCATCTGGTCTCGCGGGCCGTAACTCCTTTGTAGCGCGGATCACCCCGAAGCGGAACCCGGGGGCGCAGTTCTTTACCTTTTGCCCGGCTTCCTACCCGTTTCGTTACTCGGGCGTGCGGTCGCCGGCAGGGCGGTCGGGCGGCGGGTCGTCGGCAGCTGGGGCAGTCAGGCCGAGCCGGTGCGGGTGGAGCGGCGCGCGGCGTACCAGACCAACCCGGCCGCCGTCACCGCCGCGCCGAAAGCCGCCGCGGCCAGCACGGGTCGGCTGGTGACGGCCAACGAGGCGCTGCGCTCGCGCAACTGCACCGGACGGGTGAAGACCAGGACAGGCCAGGCCCTGGCGACTGCCTCGCGTCGCAGCGCCCGGTCGGGGTTGACCGCGAAGGGGTGGCCGACGGCCTCCAGGAGCGGAAGGTCGGTCGCGGAGTCGCTGTAGGCGTAGCTGCGGGACAGGTCGTAGCCCTCCTCTGCGGCCAGGCGCCGGATCGCGACCGCCTTGTTGGCGGCGTAGGCGTAGAAGTCGATCTCACCGGTGTAGCGGCCGTCCGCCTCGGCCATCCGGGTGGCGATGACGTGGTCGGCCCCGAGCATCTCGCCGATCGGCTCGACGAGTTCGGAGCCCGAGCTGCTGACGATCACGACATCGCGGCCGGCCGCGTGATGCTCCTCGATCAGCGAGGCGGCCTCGTCGTAGATCAGCGGATCGATCAGGTCGTGGAGCGTCTCGGCGACGATCTCGCGCACCTGGGCCACGTTCCACCCGCGGGCGAGCGAGGAGAGATACTGCCGCATCTTCTCCATCTGGTCGTGGTCGGCCCCGCCGGCGAGGAAGACGAACTGCGCGTAGGCGCTCTTCAGCACGGCGCGGCGGTTGATCAGCCCGCCGCGATAGAGCGGACCGCTGAACGCGAGCGCGCTGGACTTGGCGATCACCGTCTTGTCCAGGTCGAAGAAGGCGGCCTGACGGGCGGGGCGGCGGGGCTGCGAGTGGTTATCCACGAGGTCGAGGATAAGTGCCAACCATTCGGCTCAAGGCCCGGCGCGTGGGTTTGCTTGAGAAGGGCTTCGGGTACACCATGGAAGTCACGGATCGTTCGCGACCGTGCTAACCCAGCTCGACTCCTCCCCCCCGAGTCGGGCTGTGGAGGACGACCCCCGCTCTCCCCCCCGGCGGGGGTCGTCGCATGTCCGGGGCCGGGAGCTCCGGAGCCTCCGAAGTGCGATTTCCGGAAGAACTGCCCCCGGAAGCGTCGCTGCTCGGACCTGGGCACGATTCCCGATCAGTTCTACGCGCGACTCGCTGCGGAGAAGGTTCCCGCAGTTCGATCCGGCGATGCGTCAACTTCTTGACACATAATGCACTCTCGCGTGTAGCGAAGTTTTCCACACCCCCTTGGTTGTCCACAGATTGCCGCCCGGATCAGACGCCTCTTGCGAATTCCGCGCACTCTGATTCCGCGCCGCACACGGCGCGTCCAGCACTCCGTGAGGGGTCCAGTACTTCGCGAGGGGGAGCCGTCATGGCCGCACGCCCGCCCGTCGATCCACCCACCGACCCACCCGCCGGTCCGTCCGGCGGTCCGGCCGACAACCCGGCCAGGATCCCGGCCGCCGCTCCGCTCCCCGGCCCCAGCGGGCCGTTGATCGTCACCGAGGACGACGGCCTGATCGACACGCTGCTCAAGCTCTGCGCCGCCGCCGGGGCGACCCCACAGGTCGTCTGCGGGGCACCGCCACCACGCCAGGCCTGGGAGGCCGCCCCGCTCGTGCTCGTCGGCGTCGACGTCGCCGATCGCATGGCCACCCTCGCGCGGCGTCCGGGCGTCCTCCTGGTCGGGTTGGATCTCGACGACAGCGAGGTCTGGCAGAAGGCCGTGACCATCGGCGCGGAGCACGTCGTCTTCCTGCCGGACAGCGATGCCTGGCTGCTCGACCGGGTCGCCGACGCGGCCGAGGGCGTCGGCCACCCGGCGCTGACGGTGGCGGTGCTCGGCGGTCGTGGCGGCGCGGGGGCGTCGACGCTCGCCTGCGCCCTCGCCGTCACCGCCGCCAGAGAGGGGCACCGGACCCTGCTGATCGACGTCGATCCGCTGGGCGGCGGTCTGGACGTCCTGCTCGGCGGAGAGGAGGCCGCAGGCCTGCGGTGGCCCGATCTCGCGGCCTCCCGAGGCCGGGTCAGCGCCGTGGAGCTGGAGCATGCCCTGCCCCGGCTGCACCGCCTGTCCGCACTGAGCTGGGACCGCGGTGACACGCTGACCATCCCGGTCGAGGCGGTGCGGACCGTCCTCGGCGCCGCGCGGCGGCGCGGCGGCGTGGTGGTTCTCGACCTGCCCCGCAGGATCGACGAGGCCGCGGCCGAGGCCTTGGAACAGGCAGACCTCGGCCTGCTGGTGGTACCGGCCGAGCTCCGGGCGATGACGGCCTCGAGCCGGGTCGCGTCCGGGGTCGCGCTGAGGCTCGGCGACCTGCGCGCGGTCGTCCGCGGCCCGTCGCCGAGCGGGATGACGGGCGAGGAGGTCGCCCGGGGGCTGCGCCTGCCCCTGGCGGGCGAGCTGTCCGCCGAGCCGGGGCTGGCCGCGGACCTGGAGTGCGGCCGTCCGCCCGGGGCAAGGCCCAAAGGGCCCCTCGGCCGGTTCTGCACAGCGTTTCTGACCGAGGCTCTGGCAGGAGCCGGGCTGACTGACGGTGGGGGAGTGGCAGCATGACCAGGAGCACCAGCACGGCTCGCACGACGGGCGTCCATCGCGTCCACCACCCCGCCACAGGACGCCCCGCAGGTGCCGGCGGCGGAGGGGCGGTCTCGGCGGCCCTGCTCGACGCAGTCCGGCTGCGACTCGCCGAGGCGGGCGCGGAACCGACGATCACCGATGTCGCGGCCGCCCTCCGCGCCCAGGGCCGTCCCTACGGCGACACCGAGGTCCTGGAGATCGTCAGGGAGCTGCGCGCCGAGATGGTGGGCGCGGGTCCGCTCGACCGCCTGCTGACCGATCCGGAGGTCAGCGACGTCCTCGTCAACGGCCCGCGCGATGTGTGGGTCGATCGGGGCCACGGGCTCCAACGCGCCCGCGAGGTGCGGTTCGCCGACGAAGCCGCGGTACGGCGGCTGGCACAGCGGCTCGCTCACACGGCCGGACGCCGTCTCGACGACGCCCGTCCCTGGGCCGACGCCCGGCTGCCGCAGGGGGTGCGTCTGCATGCGGTGCTGCCCCCGGTCGCCGTGGGCTGCACGCTGATCTCGCTGCGGGTCAGCCGACCCCGGCCGTTCACGCTCGAGGAGCTGACGGCCGCGGGCTCGCTCACCGCCTGGGGCGCGGCCCTGTTGCACGCGTTGGTCCGTGCCAGGGTCGCCTTCCTCGTCTCGGGCGGCACGGGCACAGGGAAGACCACCCTGTTGGCGGCACTGCTCGGCCTGGTGCCCACGCATGAACGCCTCGTCGTCGTCGAGGACTCGGCGGAGCTGGTCCCCGACCACCCGCACGTGGTGCGACTGGAGGGCCGTCCGCCCAACCAGGAGGGCGCGGGCGGGGTGGCCCTGCGGGAGCTGGTCCGCCAGGCGCTGCGGATGCGCCCCGACCGGCTCGTCGTCGGCGAGGTGCGCGGCGAGGAAGTCCTGGAGCTGCTCGCCTCCCTGAACACCGGTCACGAGGGCGGCTGCGGCACCGTCCACGCGAACACCGCGGCCGACGTTCCCGCCCGGCTGGAGGCGCTGGCGGCCACGGCCGGGCTCGGCAGGGACGCCCTGCACAGCCAGCTGGGTTCCGCGCTGGACGCCGTGGTGCACCTGGTCCGAGGGCCGGGCGGCCGGCGTCGGGTGGCCGAGGTCTGCGTCCTGTCACGGGGCGGCGGAGGCCTGGTGACGGCCGTTCCCGCCGTCAGATTCCCGCCTGCGGGCGGACAGGAGCCGGGCCCCGGATGGGCGCACCTGGCCGAACGCTGCGGCGGGCTGCGCGCGCCGTGGGGCAAGGCGCAGTGAGGGCGGGGCCGATGCCGGTCGGTCTGCCGGGGCTTCTCGGCCATCCGGGGTTGCCCCTCGGGCCGGTGCGGGGGCTGCCCCTCCGCTCGGCGCTTCTTCCCTTCCGTCCGGCACTTCCTCTCCATCTCGCGCTGCCCGGCCCACCCGGGCTGCTCCTGCCGCCCAGGGCGCTGGGGCTTCCATGGCCGCTGCTGCACGCGACCATGGCGGGAACGGTGATGTGCCTGCTCGGCTGGGCAGCCTGGTGGCTGGCCCGGCGCGACGAGGCGGTGCGCCGCCAGCGACTGCTCTACCCCGGAGCCCCAGCCCGGAGCGTCGGTCCGTGGCAGCGCCGAGCCCGACGACTCCGGGCGCGGCTGCCGGTGGAGCTGGGGCTGGTCCCGCTCGGCGCGGCCGCCGCATGGCTGGCCGACTCCCCGGTACCGGGACTGGTCGGTGCGGCAGCTGTCTGGCCGGTGCTGCGGCTCCGGCGCCGTCGGCGCGCGGCCAAGGCGCGGGAGCGGCGCAGGGTCGCGGTGGTGGAGCTCTGCTCGGCACTGGCCGGGGAGCTCCGCACGGGGGCCACCCCGCATCAGGCGGTCGAAATGGCCGTCGAGGGCCTCCCGCACGGGGACGCCCTGGATCTGACCGGTCTGCTGGCCGCCGTGCGGCTCGGTGGGTCCGTCGAATCTGCCCTGATCCTGCTGTCGGAGCTGCCCGGCGCAGAGGGGGCCGCAGGAGCCGCCGCGTGTTGGCGGGTCACCTCCTCCAGCGGGGCCGGTCTGGCCGAAGGGCTCGACCGGGTCGCCGAAGGACTGCGCGCCGAGCGGGCGCTGCGCGACACCGTGCGTGCCGAGTTGGCCGGTCCTCGCTCGACCGCCGTCCTGCTGGCCCTCCTGCCACTCTTCGGGCTGGCCCTGGGCGCGGCTCTCGGGGCCGACCCGCTGCAGGTGCTGCTCCACACGACGCCGGGCCTGGTCTGTCTGTTGCTCGGCTCGGCACTGGAGTTCGCCGGGCTGGCCTGGACAGCGCGCATCGCCCGCACGGCGGAGGGCCTGACGTGAGCGGCGGGTTGGTCTGGGCTTCCGCTGCGCTCAGCGGAGGCACTGCGCTCGCCGTCGGCCTGACGGTGCGTCGGCGGCGGGGACTGATCCGCCGCCGCGCGGGCCGGTTCGGTCTGCAGACCGCTCCGCAGGGCGGCGCGGGAGCGGCAACTCCGTCGGCCAAGCTGCCCGTGGTGCGCCTTGCCGCTCGCCGGGCAGCGAGCCCGGCGTCATGGGCGGCGTCGGTCCGCTCGGAGGGGCGCGCAGCCGAGCGGGACCGACTGGTGCCCCGGCTGGCGTCGATGCTGATCGGCGCCGGAGCAGTCGCGCTGGTGGGAGGACAGGCGGGCTGGGTGCTGGGTGTCGCGCTGACAGCGCTGGGGCTCAGGCTCCTGCCCGCTCCGCCGGGCCGCGCCGAGCAGCAGCGCCGCCGGTCGGCCGCCGCGCTGCGATCCCAACTGCCCTTGGCCGCTGATCTGCTGGCCGGCTGCCTGGCCTCCTGGTGTCCGCCGGACGCCGCCCTCACGGCGGTGGCCACGGCCGTGGCCGAGCCCATCGCGAGCCGACTGGCCACGGCGGCGGTCGAGCTCTCGATAGGAGCAGACCCGGAGGCCTGCTGGGAGCGGCTCGGAGACACCGAGCCCGCTCTGGCCCCACTCGGTCGCTGCCTGGCCCGCGCGGCGGCCAGTGGCGCACCCCCGGCGGCGGGCCTGGCCCGCCTGGCCGACGCCGAACGGGCGTCAGCCGCACGCGAGGCGCAGGCACGCGTCCGTCGTGCCGGGGTCCTGGCCACGGCACCGCTCGGCCTCTGCTTCCTGCCGGCCTTCGTCCTCGTCGGCGTCGTCCCGGTGGTCACCGGGCTGGCCGGAAGCTTCCTCGGCCGCCTCTGAGGCACACGGACGACCGGCGGTCCCGCCTGTCGTCCCCGACTGTCCCGATCCCGTCGTGCAGCCGGGCCGACCGACTGCGCCCGTCGATCGACCCCTCGCTCGATCGACCAATCGACCGGCTCGTCGGCCGGAGTGGGCCGAGTGCATCAACTCGCCCGCCGACTCGATCAGACGGCGCACTCAGCGCCGTTCACCCCCGACCGGAGGAACCCCATGACCACGTCCGCTCCCCGTGCCGTTCCCCGAAGCGCCGCGGCTCCCGGCAGCCCCGTCGGGCACGTCCGCTTCATCGGGCTGTGCCTGCGGCGTCCCCGGGCCACGCTCTCGCTCCTGCTGTGCGTGGCGCAGGTATGGCTCCTGCACGGCGCGCACGTCGTCCGCTGCCGCCTGCGCCGTTTCGCCCCGGACGCGGGAATGACCATCAAGAGTACGCCGTGGGAACCGTCGCCGCGTGCGGCTTCGCCGCCCTGCTCTACAAGGTGGTCACCAGCGGGGCCGTCTCCGCCGCCCTTCAGGGCCTGATCAGGCGAGCGCTCGGTGCTGTCTGAGCGTGCCCGGCGCGAGCTGGGATACACGACGGCGGAGGCGGCGGTGGCGCTGCCGGCGCTGGTGCTGGTCACCGCACTGCTGCTGTGGGCGGTTCTGGTCGGATCCGCGCAGGTGCGCTGCGTGGACGCCGCGAGGGAGGCCGCACGCGCGGCGGCCCGTGGGGACCCGCAGGCCGTCTCCTTGGGCCGGGCCGCAGCCCCGTCCGGCGCCTCGGTCTCGGTGAGCGTGGGAGGCGACCTGGTCCGGGCCGAGGTGTCCGCGGTCAGCGGCGGACCCGGCGGTCTGCTCTCCGTCCGGGTCGCCGCCACAGCGATCGCGGAGCGGGAGCCCGGCGAGCCGGGAGCCCGGCCGTGAGCCCCACCAAGGCCGGTCACAGGAGCAGGATCAGCGACGGAGCCGGGCGGTGGAACGACGTGGGATCGGCGACGGTCTGGCTGGTCGGTCTGCTGCTGCTGGTCTCCCTCGCGGCCACAGCCGCGCTGGGGGTCGCGGGCGCGGTGGCGGCCCGCCACCGGGCGGAGTCGGCCGCCGACCTCGCGGCGCTCGCCGCAGCGGGACGGCTGCTGCTCGACCCGGGGGAGGCCTGCGCCCGTGCGGCCGTGATCGCCTCCGCTCAGGGCGCGACGCTCCGGTCCTGCACCATCCGCGCCGACGCGCTGGAGGACAGCGTCGAGGTCGAGGTCACCGTCCCCACCGGGATCACCCTCGTGCCCGGCCTCCCTCCGGCCCACGCCCGCTCGCGCGCCGGGCCGGTCACGGCTCCGATGTAGCCCGGCCCCGCATGTGTGCGGCCGGTCAGAGCCTCTTGGCCTCCGCCGACTCGGCGCCCGGCGCCCCGTCGTCGCTGACCGCGCTGCCACCGACCGCGCCTCCGACCGAACTGCCACCGATCGCGCCGTCCGTCGCCGTGCTCCCTCCGACGGGGCTCCCTCCGATGGGGCTCGCTCCGCCCGCGCCGCTCTCGGTAGGGCCCGGGGCGCCGTCGCCGCCACCGGCGGTGTGAGCGTCCGGTGCTCCCGCCAGGAGCAGGGTCAGCAGGCGGATCGCGCCGGGCTTGTCCAGGGGGTCGTTGCCGTTCCCGCACTTCGGGCTCTGGATGCAGGAGGGGCAGCCACGTTCGCACTCGCACGCGGTGATCGCCTCCAGGGTGGCCGACAGCCACGCCCGAGCGCGCTGGAAGCCGCGTTCGGCGAAGCCCGCGCCTCCCGGGTGGCCGTCGTAGACGAAGACCGTGGGCAGGCCGGTGTCCGGGTGCAGCGGCACCGAGACGCCGCCGATGTCCCAGCGGTCGCAGGTCGCGAAGAGCGGCAGCAGGCCGATCGAGGCGTGCTCCGCCGCGTGCGCGGCACCGGGAAGCTCCTCGGGAAGCACTCCCGCGTCCTCCAGTTGGTCCTCCGTCACCGACCACCAGACCGCGCGCGTCCGCAGCGTGCGCGGCGGCAGGTCGAGCTTGGTCTCGCCCAGGATCTCGCCGGTCAGCAGTCGGCGCTTGAGGAAGGAGACGACCTGGTTGGTCACCTCCACCGAGCCGAAGCTCAGCCGCGCCTCCCCCCAGGCCACCTCGCGATCGGTGCCCAGCACCGTGATCGCGGTCGTGTCACGGGCGACGGTGCTGTAGGGCGGATCGGCCTCGGCGACCAGGGCGACGGACTCGTCCAGGTCGAGTTCGCGGACCAGATAGCTGCGGCCCTGGTGCAGGTGGACCGCCCCGGTGTGGACGGACGTATGGGCGGATCCCGCGTCGACCGTGCCGAGCAGGCGACCGGTGTCGGCCTCCACGACGCGCACGGGGGCGCCGCCCTCGCCGCGAATGTCCACCAGGTCCGCCGCCCGCTCCCTGCGGGTCCAGAACCAGGACGCGCCCCCGCGTCGGCGCAGCATCCCGCGCCGCTCCAGCTGGGGCAGGAGTATCGGCGCCGACGGGCCGAAGAGCTCCAGATCCTCGGGCTCGGTCAGGGGCAGCTCCGCCGCGGCCGCGCACAGGTGCGGCGCGAGCACGTGCGGGTTGTCCGGGTCCAGCACCGTCGACTCCACCGGCTGCCGGAACAGCGAGTCGGGATGGTGGACCAGGTAGGTGTCCAGCGGGTCGTCGCGGGCGATCAGCACCGCGAGCGCGCCCTGTCCCTCCCGGCCCGCCCGGCCCGCCTGCTGCCACAGCGACGCCCGGGTGCCCGGGTAGCCGGCCAGTAGCACCGCGTCCAGACCGGCCACGTCGACGCCGAGCTCCAGTGCGCTGGTCGAGGCGAGGCCCAGCAGGGCTCCGGAGTGCAGAGCGCGCTCCAGCGCCCGCCGTTCCTCGGGCAGGTAGCCGCCCCGGTAGGCGGCCACGCGACGGGCCGCCGCATGACCGGCGGCCTCGGCCAGCCGCTCCTGGGCGATCACCGAGATCAGCTCGGCACCGCGCCGGGAGCGGACGAAGGCGACGGTGCGGGTGCCGTCGAGCACCAGGTCGGTCAACAGGTCGGCCGCCTCTGCGGTGGCCGAGCGGCGTACGGGGGCTCCGTGCTCGCCGGACATCTCGGTCAGGGGCGGTTCCCACAGCGCGAAGACCGTCGCACCGCGCGGCGAGCCGTCCTCGGTCACCTCCGCCACGGGCAGGCCGGTGAGCCGCGCCGCGCTCTGTCCCGGATCGGCCACGGTCGCCGAGGCGAGCAGGAAGACCGGGTTCGCGCCGTAGCGGGCACAGAGCCGGCGCAGGCGCCGCAGCACCTGCGCGACGTGGGAGCCGAAGACTCCCCGGTAGCTGTGGCACTCGTCGATGACGACGTAGCGCAGCGCGCGCAGGAACGAGGCCCAACGGGTGTGTCCGGGCAGGATGCCGCGATGGAGCATGTCCGGGTTGGTCAGCACGTACGAGGCGTACTGCCGGACCCACTCGCGTTCCTCGAACGGAGTATCGCCGTCGTAGCCGGCCGCGCGGACCCGCGACAGCGGAGACTCGGGTCCCGCGGCGCTGCGCAGCTCGCCCAGGCGGCGCAACTGGTCGGCGGCCAGTGCCTTCGTCGGCGCCAGGTACAGGCCGGTGGCCCCGCGGCCGTTCTTGGCCTCGGTGCCGTCCAGCAGGGCGCTCAGCACAGGCGCGAGGTACGCGAGCGACTTGCCCGAGGCGGTGCCTGTGGCAATCACCACATTCTGTCCGTTTATCGCCAGTTTCGCGGCCTCGGCCTGATGCGACCAAGGGCGGGCGATTCCGGCGGCGGCGACCGCCTCCAGAACCTCCGTCCGAAGGCCGGTCGGCCAGTCCGCATACTGAGCGGGCCGGGCGGGAATGTGCTCCATATGGGTGAGCCGATCTTGCCGCCCCCGCGTGCCCACGAGGCGGTCGAGAGCGGCCTCCGACGGGTCCGGGTGCGGCTTCATCGGCCTCAAGTCTGTCATCACGCCGATGGAGATTCGCCCCAAGGCGTCGTGCTGGCCTCGCGATAAGTGGTTGAATGCCATCGCGGCCGTGCAACGGGGCCAGGGCCCCGCCATCGGCATGGAAGCAAGGCAAGGTGCTGGAGGTTCCGTGGACCTGTCCCTGTCGACCCGTTCCGTCGGCGACCGCACGGTCGTCGACGTGGGGGGCGAGATCGATGTGTACACCGCCCCGAAGCTGCGCGAGCAGCTCGTCGAGCTCGTCAATGAGGGTCACTACCACCTGATCGTGGACATGGAAGGCGTGGACTTCCTGGACTCGACCGGGCTGGGCGTGCTCGTCGGCGGGCTCAAGCGGGTACGCGCCCATGAGGGTTCGCTTCGTTTGGTCTGCAACCAGGAGCGCATTCTCAAAATTTTCCGGATCACCGGACTGACCAAGGTGTTCCCCATCCACGGCTCCGTGGACGAGGCCGTCGCCGCCAACGACTGAGCGGTGGTGCGCCCGGGAGCGGTCGGCGCGGTACAGCGGGCAACTGACCCGTGCGGCCGCGCGACCGCCGCTCCCGGGGCCGGTCCGAAAACCTGAACCTTTCGAGGGGGACATATATGGCCACCGTCGAACTGCGCTTCAGCGCGCTCCCGGCGCACGTGCGCACGGCGCGGCTGGTCGCCGCGGCGGTCGCACGACAGGCCGGGGTCGACGAGTCCGTTCTCGACGAGGTCCGCCTCGCCGTGGGCGAAGCCTGCTCACGGGCCGTGGGCCTGCATGTGCGCAGCGGCGTCTCGCACCCGGTCAGGGTCAAACTGATCCAGCAGGAGAAGCGGTTCCTGATCGAGGTCGGCGACGGCGTTCCGACGCCGGCCACCTCGCACGCCGACAGCAGCGGCGTCGACGCGCTCGCTCTCGCCGCCGAGGCCGGGGCCGGAAACCAGGCGAACGGCGGCGACCACGGTTCCGACGACACGATGGGTCTGGCCGTCATCAGCGGCCTGGTGGACGACCTGGTCATCGGACACGATGACGACGGTGGCCTGATCCGCATGAGCTGGCCCGTCGCCGACCCGGCAGACCACCTGGGCTGAGCCCGGACCGAACCGCACGCGGCGCGCCGGGCGGACGGGATCCCCGTGCCGCCCGCCCGTCCACCCTGCCCGGGTACTGGGCTCCGCGGCGGGTCCGGCCTCGGCGCATCCACGGCTCTGCCCGCATCGACGGCGCATCGGGCCGGTCGAAGGCGCCCCGGGCCGCCCTCGCGTGCCCGATTCGGTCGTCCGGCGGTGGCGGCCTCGGTTGCGGCTGATCCGGACCGGATCCGCCCGGACCGGATCGCCCCGACCGGGATCGCTCCGAGCCCGCGATCTTCCATCGCCTGTGGCCCGCCGAGTGCGGCGGCAGCCTCCTGAGCGGTTCGCCGGGGCGCCGCCTCCGAGCCGACGTCGGCACGCCCGGTCGCGTCCGGCCCCGCTACGCCGCCCGTGCTCCACCGCCTCACGGGGACCCAGGGGGTGCCCACGGGCCCACGCATCTCCACGCCGCCGCAAACACCCACGTCAACGCAGGCGCTCGGCGCACGAGGGCGGAGCAACTCCAGCCCCACCCCTCCCGATTGGGAACTCCTGTCGCGTCCGTCGGCGGACCGCTCCGCGTCGTCCCGATCAGCTATTCCGTCACATCACGTGCCACCTGTACCAATTGCCGCACATACCCTGTTTTGATCATGCGCCCGATTCCTACAATCGCCGCCTGCCACCTTGCCCGCGCTGCCGAGCGGTCCGCGCCTCCACGCGTCCCATGACGCGTGGAACCCGCCCGGCGCACGAGCCAGACGTCAAGGAGGACGAATGGCCGGGCTCTACCTCTCCGGCGCTCCATCAGGGGTGACCGCCGTGCTCACCGGTTCGGACCGGGTCGTGGTCGTCATCGTCGCCGTCGTCGCCGCAGCCGCGCTTGGTGTCGCGTGGCTGCTGGTCCGTCAGGTACTGGCAGCGGACCAGGGCACCGACACCATGAAGCAGATCGCCGCCGCCGTGCAGGAAGGCGCGAACGCCTACCTCGCACGCCAGTTCCGCACCCTCTCCGTGTTCGCCGTCCTCGTGCCGGCGATGCTCCTGCTGTTGCCCGCCGACAACTGGTCGCAGCGGATCGGACGCTCGCTCTTCTTCCTCGTCGGCGCGGTCTTCTCCGCCGTCACCGGCTACGTCGGCATGCGGCTCGCGGTACGGAGCAACGTCCGGGTGGCCGCCGCGGCGCGCGCGGCGACACCTTCCGAGGACGGGGGCGAGGCCCCCGACGTCCGGTCGGTCTCCCACCGGGCCATGCGGATCGCCTTCCGCACCGGCGGCGTGGTCGGCATGTTCACCGTCGGACTCGGCCTGCTGGGGGCCTCGGTCGTCGTCCTCCTCTACAGGGAGAACGCTCCCAAGGTGTTGGAGGGCTTCGGTTTTGGGGCCGCGCTGCTCGCGATGTTCATGCGCGTGGGCGGCGGCATCTTCACCAAGGCCGCCGATGTCGGCGCCGACCTGGTCGGCAAGGTCGAGCAGGGCATCCCCGAGGACGATCCGCGTAACGCGGCGACCATCGCCGACAACGTCGGCGACAACGTCGGTGACTGCGCGGGGATGGCCGCAGACCTGTTCGAGTCCTACGCCGTCACGCTCGTCGCCGCGCTGATCCTGGGCGTGAGCGCCTTCGGCGACGTCGGGCTCGCCTTTCCGTTGCTGGTGCCGGCCATCGGCGTCGTCACCGCCGTCCTCGGGATCTACGCGGTCTCGCCCCGCAGCGGCGACCGCTCCGGCATGACGGCGATCAACCGCGGCTTCTTCCTGTCCGCGGTCGTCTCGCTCGCGTTGGTCGCGGTCGCGGTCTTCGCCTTCCTGCCCGGGAGCTTCTCGGCGCTCAAGGGCGTCTCCTCCACCATCTCCTCGCACAGCGGCAACCCCCGCGTCTTCGCCCTCGCCGCTGTCGCGATCGGCATCGGGCTGGCCGCGGCCATCCAGCAACTGACCGGCTACTTCACGGAGACGAACCGGCGCCCGGTGATGGACGTCGGCAAGACCTCGCTCACCGGCCCGGCCACGGTCATCCTGTCCGGCATCTCCGTCGGCCTGGAGTCGGCGGTCTACTCGGCGGTCCTGATCGGCGCGGCCGTCTACGGTGTGTTCCTGCTCGGCGGCGGTTCGCTGATGCTGTCGCTCTTCGCCGTCGCGCTCGCCGGCACCGGGCTGCTGACCACAGTCGGCGTCATCGTGGCGATGGACACCTTCGGGCCCGTGTCGGACAACGCGCAGGGCATCGCCGAGATGTCGGGCGACGTGACCGGGGCCGGCGCGCAGGTGCTGACCGAACTCGACGCGGTCGGCAACACCACCAAGGCCATCACCAAGGGCATCGCCATCGCCACCGCGGTGCTGGCCGCCACGGCGCTGTTCGGCTCGTTCACCGACGCGATCAACACCGCCGAGAAGCAGATCGGTTCGGCGGCCCAGGGGTTGAGCCTGAGCTTGGACATCTCCCAGCCCAACAACCTGGTCGGGCTGCTGCTCGGTGCTGCCGTCGTGTTCCTCTTCTCGGGCCTGGCCATCAACGCGGTCTCCCGCTCGGCCGGTTCGGTGGTGTTCGAGGTGCGTGAGCAGTTCCGGTCCAAGCCGGGGATCATGGACGGCACCGAGACGCCGGACTACGGGCGCGTCGTCGACATCTGCACCAGGGACGCGCTGCGCGAACTGGCCACGCCCGGTCTGCTCGCGGTCCTCGCGCCCATCGCCGTCGGGTTCCTGCTCGGCGTCGGCGCGCTCGGCTCCTACCTGGCCGGCGCGATCGGCACCGGCACCCTCATGGCGGTCTTCCTGGCCAACTCGGGCGGCGCCTGGGACAACGCCAAGAAGCTGGTGGAGGACGGCCACCACGGCGGCAAGGGCAGCGAGGCGCACGCGGCGACGGTCATCGGCGACACCGTCGGCGACCCGTTCAAGGACACGGCAGGACCGGCCATCAACCCGCTGCTCAAGGTGATGAACCTGGTCTCGCTCCTGATCGCCCCGGCGATCGTCAAGCTGGGCTTCGGCGCGCACGCCAACACCGCACTGCGCGTGGGCATCGCGGTGCTCTGCCTGGCCGTGGTGGTCGGCGCGGTCTGGGTCTCCAAGCGGCGCGGCATCGCGATGGGCGCGGAATCCGGGGCGGCGGCCGAGGCGGCCGGAGCGACGGTCCCCGACCAGGGGCAGGGGGTCGCCTCACCGGCCCGCTGACCCGCGCCGCCCCGCGTCAGCGCGGGGACTTCACCGGCTCCCGGATCGTCCGATCACGCGGCTACGTCGACCCCTCGACAGCCTCGATCCCTCGATCGCTCCATCCCTCGATCCCGTGATCACCCGAGGTCGGTCGGCCCGCCGCCCGCATGGGCGTTGGCGGCGATCGCGGGAATGATCCGGGGCCAGAGCGCACGCGGCAGGTCGTGGCCCATGCCCGGCAGCGTCAGCAGTTTGGCGTCCGGGACGGCTGCGGCCGTCGCGTGCCCGCCGCTCACGTCCACCAGCGGGTCGGCCTCGCCGTGGACGACCAGGGTGGGCACGCCGACGTTCTTGAGCCCCGGCGTCCGGTCCGGCGAGGCCAGGATCGCGGTGAGCTGGCGCGCGAAGCCGTCGGCGCGGCTGCTGCGGTCGTAGGTCGCGGAGACGTAGGCGCGCAGTTCCTCGTCGTCGCGCGGGTAGTCCGGCGAGCCGATCACCCGGGAGGCGGCCATGCCCGACTCGATCACTGCCTCGCGCCCGATCGCCCGCGGACGCAGCAGCATCCGGGTGGCTTCCGGCGTGGACAGGCCGGTCGCCGGGTCGCCGGGGCGGGACATGATCGAACACAGGCTGAGCACCCGCTCGGGGCTGTCGATCGCCATCTGCTGCGCGATCATGCCGCCCATCGAGGCCCCCACGACGTGCGCGCGCTCGACGCCCAGGACGTCCAGCAGGCCGACCGCGTCCCTGGCCAGGTCCGCGATCAGATACGGCGCGCTGGCCGGGTCCCCGCCGAGGACCGCGCCGAGATCGGGCTGCGGCCCGGCGTCGAGGTGGCTCGACAGGCCGGAGTCCCGGTTGTCGAAGCGGACGACGTGGAATCCGTGATCGGCGAGCTGGCGGCAGAGCCGCTCGTCCCAGGCCGTCAGCTGAGCGCCCAAGCCCATGATCAGGAGCAGTGTGGGCCTCGCGGGATCCCCGAAGGTCTCGTACTCCAGCTCGAGTTCGTGGACGTGAGCGCGGGGCATGCGGCCCTCCCGGTGGTTCGTGGCGCAGGCTGAGGTACGTACTGACTGGTCGGTACGGTATCGGGACAATTGTGCGGCGGAAAGGGGCCAGCGTGTAGGTTCCGAGGCTGGGTCGGAACGTGGGAAGGGGACCCGGTGAGTGGGACGGATCGGTCGATACGGGGTCGGCGCGCCGGCCGTGCGGCGGCTGCGGCCGCGATGACGGCGGTCGTCGTGGGCGCGAGCGCCTGTGGCGGCAGTGACAGCACGGCGCAGTTGGACTCCTGGGCCAAGAGTGTGTGCGGCGGAGTCGCCGCGCCCATCCAGTCGGTCCAGTCGGCGCAGAGCGACACCGGGCAGATCATCGCGGGTGAGACCCCGGCCGCCCTGCAGACGCGTCTTGCGGCGGACATGGGCAAGCTGGCCACGGGCAACCAGCAGATAGCGCAGGCCGTGCAGGCGGCGGGCGCACCGAAGACCAGCGGCGGTGCGCAGCTGCAGGCGGACGCCGTCAGTGAGCTGAACCAGGCAGCCGGGGGCTACACCAAGGTGCAGGCCACGGTGAAGGCCCTGCCGGTCACCGACCAGGCCCGCTTCGCGGCGTCCCTGCGCGGGGTCTCCGACCAGGTCCAGCAGCTCTCGACGCTGTCGTCGGGCGCGCTGCAGAAGCTCCAGACCGGCGAACTCGGCGCGGCTCTCAAGCGCCAGCCGGGCTGTGCCCAGCCGAGCGGCACGCCGACGCCGGCGACGAGCGCCGCGACCTCGTCCTCCCCGTCCGCATCCACCCCGGCCGGCGCCGGCGCCTCGGCGGGCACGTCCGCCAAGCCCAGCGCCTCCACGTCGCCCAAGCCCTCGACGTCCGCGCACTGACCCCGACCCGCTCGTCCCGCACAGGCTCGACCGGCCAGGGGCCGGGCGGGCCGTGCGCCTGGGGTGACGGGAGGGTGGTGTCGGGGAGAATGGCCGGGTGAACAGCTCCGCAGCTTCCACTCCGTCCAGCGCGAACTCCGCGTCCACCCCGTCCGACCGTGCGGCCTCGGACCCTGCGGCCTCCCGCCCTGCGGCCTTCGGCGTCGGTGCCTCCCCCGGCGGCGCTGCCGAGGCCGGATCAGGCGCGCCGCTGCCCGTGCTCGAGCCGACGCGGATCGCGCGGCTGCGCGAGGCCTTCGTCGCCGCCGACTACACCGCCGACGGCTGCCTGGAACTGCTCGGCGCCGCCGCGTACGCCGCGCTCGCGCGCAGCGAGAGCGTGCCCGCGTTGCGGGCCACGACCGGAGCGGGCGCGCTGCAGACGCTGGTGCGTCTGTTCCTGCTCCAGCGCGCCGTCTCCTACCCGGCTGCCGCGACCGCACTGCCGGTCGAGGAGGCGCTCGCGGACGGCTGGCTCGTGCGGACGAGCGAGAGCGACGTGCGCGCGACGGTCGACATCAGGCCCTACGCCAACGACATCGCCGGCGAGCAGGCCGCGGCCGAGGCGTGGATCGTCTCCGACCTGGGCTGTGCCGTCGGCGGAGCGGGCGGGATCGGTTCGGGGGCGGCGACGGACCAGGGCGTGTCGCGCGGCGAGCTCGTGCTCGGCGTCGGCGGGGCGTCGACGACGCTGGCCAACATCGCCGTCCGGCGGCCGGTCCGGCGTGCCCTGGACCTCGGCACCGGGTCCGGGATCCAGGCCCTGCACGCCGCCCGCCACGCGGGCCGGGTCGTGGCGACGGACGTCAACCCGCGGGCCCTGCACTTCACACGCCTCAGCGCCGAAATCTCCGGGCTCGGCGACCGCATCGAGGTCCGCGAAGGGAGCCTGTTCGAGCCCCTCCAGGCCGACGAGACCTTCGACCTCGTCCTCTCCAACCCGCCGTTCGTGATCTCACCGGGGGAGCGGTTCACCTACCGCGACGGCGGCATGGCCGGCGACGAGCTCTGCCGCAGCCTGGTCGCGCAGGCCGGAGCGCATCTGGAGCCCGGCGGCTACTGCCAACTGCTGGCCAACTGGCAGCACGTGCGCGGCGAGGACTGGCGGGACCGGGTGGCCTCGTGGGTCTCCGGCAGCGGCTGCGACGCCTGGGTGGTCCAGCGTGACGTCCAGGATGTGACCACCTACGCGGAGCTGTGGCTGCGCGACGGCGGCGACCATCTCGGCCCCCGCGCGGACTACGAGCGGCGCTACGCCGAGTGGTTGGACGCCTTCGAGGCGGCCGACGTCGAGGGTGTGGGCTTCGGCTGGATCACGCTCCGCCGGCTCCCCGAACAGGGCGCGGACGTCAAGCCGATCCTGGTCGCGGAGGAGTGGCCGCATCCGGTCGAGCAGCCGCTCGGGCCGGTCATCGAGCAGTGGTTCGAGCGCCAGGACTTCCTGCGCGCCCAGGACGACGCCGGCCTGCTGGCGGCGCACTACCTGCTCGCGGACGAGGTGGTCCAGGAGCAGGTCGGCGTGCCCGGCGCGGAGGACCCCGAGCACGTGATCCTGCGTCAGAACCGGGGCATGCGACGGGCGACCAAGGTGGACTCGGTCGGCGCGGGCTTCGTCGGAGTCTGCGACGGCTCGTTGGGCGCGGGAGACATCCTGGACGCGATCGCACGGTTGCTCGACGAGGACCCGGTCGTGCTGCGCGACCGCGCGCCCGAACAGATCCGTCTGCTGGTCGAGCAGGGATTCCTGCGACCCGCCTGACCCGCGCGGCCGGGCGGCATCGGGTGAACATCACACCGAACCACCGGCGTTCACCGCACGTTTGCCCATGCGACGGACGCAGTAGGCCGCACGTTGCCGACGCGCTGGAAATCTGGACCCCGCAACCGATCATTTGATCGACCATCACAGCGGCTGAGCCAGCGGGGGCGGGGCGAACGTGGGAACTCCACTGGGTCTGTTCACGGGGGCGTGGTTTTTCCTGTTCGGCGGCGCTGTCCTGTGGTGGTGCGCCGCAGAGGTGCGCGCTCGGCGCACCCTGCGGCGCGTTGGCGTGAGCGGCATGGCCCGTGTCGTCGTCGATCTCGACGAGGCCACCGACCACGCCGACACCGCGCCGATGCTGAGCTTCCAGGTCGAGGGCCACGGTGAGGTCGTGACGCGCCCGCGGGGCTGGACCTCGATCAGACGGGTGCCGACGCTCGCGGTCGACTCCCTGGTGCCGGTCTCTTACGACCCGTCCCAGCCGACGCTCGTCGTGGTGGACGGCACGCCCCAGGGGCGGAGCGACGTGTTCTGGCTCCTTCTCGGCCTCGCCTTCGCCGGCTGCGGTGTGACGCTGCTCGCATTCGCGCTCTGACGCGATCCCGCCCGCAGCCCGTCCGCGGCCGACGCCCGAGGGCGATCCGGCGCTTCCGCCGGCGCCCGCATCCGGCAGGGCTCCGTCCGGGCTCCGGCCGGGGCCCGGACGCGTCCGGCACCCACGCCCCACCCGATCTCGGCCCGACGTCGATCCGACCGATTCCCCAGGTCCGATCGAGCTCCGACTGCCATGCTGTGACGGCTGGTCCTATCAGATGGGTGCATGGCTGTGCGTCCGGATGGGCAGAGACACGCCGAAAGGGTCGGGTTCTGCGTCGTGCGCCATGCGGCCAGTCCTATGATCCGGCTTGTCCGGCCCGCCCCTGCCAGTGTCGGCGGACGTGTTCGCGTATCCGTGTGACCACGTACGACGCCGTCCCGAACAGCGGGAGCGGAGGCCTTCGGGTTACCGTTCGAGTGACAGCGGAGGGCCCCCGTCCGTGACATGTCGGGATCCGTCCGTTTGACAAGGGGCACTGGGATGCGGTCACACTCCGCATTCAGGACCTGCATTCAAGGACCGCAGTCACGACTGCACTCAGGATCGTGTCGCCGCACGCAGTGACGACACCACCCCTACCCGACCGGGAGAGAAGAGCGAAGGTGTCCCCGACCAGCGAGACCGCACGCGACGGACGTCGACTCGTGATCGTCGAGTCGCCGGCCAAGGCGAAGACGATCAAGGGTTATCTGGGCCCTGGATACGTGGTCGAGGCCAGCGTCGGGCATATCCGCGACCTGCCCGGCACGGCGGCGGAGGTACCCGAGGGCTACACCGGCGAGGTCCGCCGGCTCGGCATCGACGTGGACCACGATTTCGAGCCGATCTACGTCGTGAATTCGGACAAGAAGGCCCAGGTCTCCAAGCTCAAGGCGCTTCTCAAGGACGCCGACGAACTCTTCCTCGCCACCGATGAGGACCGCGAGGGCGAGGCGATCGCCTGGCATCTCCAGGAGGTGCTGCGCCCGAAGGTGCCGGTGCACCGGATGGTCTTCCACGAGATCACCAAGGACGCGATCCAGGAGGCCGTGCGGCACCCGCGCGAGCTGAACAAGCTTCTGGTCGACGCACAGGAGACGCGCCGCATCCTCGACCGCCTCTACGGCTACGAGGTCTCCCCGGTGCTCTGGAAGAAGGTCATGCCGAAGCTGTCGGCAGGCCGTGTCCAGTCCGTCGCGACCCGCCTCGTCGTCGAGCGGGAGCGCGAGCGGATGGCGTTCCGTTCCGCCTCCTACTGGGACCTGACCGCCGTCTTCGCCACCGCCGACGCCCTCTCCGGCAAGGCTGCCGCCGCCGGCGACCCGGGTACCTTCGGTGCGCGCCTCAGTTCGGTCGACGGCCGCCGCGTCGCGACCGGCCGTGACTTCGACTCGCTCGGGCAGCTCAAGAGCTCCGCCGGTTCGGCCGCGCAGGTCCTGCACCTGGACGAGCAGTCGGCCCGCTCGCTGGCCGCCGCGCTCGCCGACACCGACTTCCGGGTGCGCAGCGTCGAGTCGAAGCCGTACCGCCGCTCCCCGTACGCGCCGTTCCGCACCACCACGCTGCAGCAGGAGGCCAGCCGCAAGCTCGGCTTCGGCGCGAAGCGGGCGATGGACGTGGCGCAGCGGCTGTACGAGAACGGCTTCATCACCTATATGCGTACCGACTCGACCACGCTCTCGGACACGGCGGTCAACGCCGCCCGGGCGCAGGTCGAGCAGCTCTACGGCCGCGAGTACCTGCCGGACGCGCCGCGCGTCTACCAGGGCAAGGTCAAGAACGCCCAGGAGGCGCACGAGGCGATCCGCCCCTCCGGCGACCGCTTCCGCACCCCGGCCGAGACCCGTCTCTCCGGCGACGAGTTCAAGCTCTACGAGCTGATCTGGATGCGGACCGTCGCCTCCCAGATGAAGGACGCGGTCGGCCAGTCCGTCACCGTCAAGGTCGGCGGCGCCTCCGCGGACGGCAGGGACGCCGAGTTCTCCGCCTCCGGCAAGATCATCACCTTCCACGGCTTCCTCAAGGCCTACGTCGAGGGCCGTGACGACCCGGACGCCGAGCTGGACGACCGCGAGCGCCGCCTGCCGCAGGTCGCCGAGGGCGACGGCGTGACGGCCGAGGAGATCAACCCGGACGGGCACGCCACCAAGCCGCCGGCCCGCTACACCGAGGCCTCGCTGGTCAAGGAGCTGGAGGACCGCGAGATCGGCCGCCCGTCGACCTACGCGGCGATCATCGACACGATCATCGCGCGACGGTACGTCTTCAAGAAGGGCACCGCGCTGGTCCCCTCCTTCCTGGCGCTGGCCGTGGTCCGGCTGCTGGAGGAGCACTTCGGCCGCCTGGTCGACTACAACTTCACCGCCAAGATGGAGGACGACCTCGACGCCATCGCGCGCGGCGAGGCCGAGTCGGTGCCGTGGCTGCGCCGCTTCTACTTCGGCGAGGGCGACGTCCCGGCGTCGGCCGCCTCCGCGGCCGACGCCGGCAACGGCGACGGCGACCACCTCGGCGGTCTCAAGGAGCTCGTCACCGATCTCGGCGCGATCGACGCCCGCGAGATCAGCTCCTTCCCGCTGCCCGACTCGGACGTGGTGCTGCGCGTCGGCCGCTACGGCCCCTACGTCGAGCGCGGCGAGCAGCGCGCCGACGTCCCGGACGAGCTGGCCCCGGACGAGCTGACGGTCGAGCTGGCCGAGGAGCTGCTGGCGAAGCCGAGCGGCGAGCGCGAGCTGGGCAACGACCCGGTGACCGGCAACGCGATCGTGGCGAAGGACGGCCGCTACGGCCCCTACTTCACCGAGATCCTGCCCGAGGGCACGCCCAAGACCGGGAAGAACGCGGTCAAGCCGCGGACCGGCTCGCTGCTGAGCTCCATGTCGCTGGACACGGTGACCCTGGAGGACGCGCTCAAGATCTTCGGCCTGCCGAGGGTCGTCGGCGCCGACGCCGAGGGCGTCGAGATCACGGCGCAGAACGGGCGCTACGGCCCGTATCTGAAGAAGGGCACGGACTCGCGCTCGCTCGAGAACGAGGACCAGATGTTCACCGTCACCCTCGAAGAGGCGTTGGCGATCTACGCCCAGCCGAAGGCACGCGGCCGCGCCGCGGCGAAGCCGCCGCTGAAGGAACTCGGCGTGGACCCGGTGAGCGAGAAGCCGGTCGTGGTGAAGGACGGCCGCTTCGGCCCGTACGTCACCGACGGCGAGACCAACGCGACCCTGCGCCGGGACGACTCCGTCGAGGAGATCACCCCGGAGCGCGGCTTCGAACTGCTGGCGGAGAAGCGGGCCAAGGGCCCGGCCAAGAAGACGGCGAAGAAGGCCCCGGCCAAGAAGGCGCCGGCGAAGAAGACGGCCGCCAAGAAGACGGTGGCGAAGAAGGCCACCGCCAAGAAGGCGCCGGCGGCGAAGAAGACGACCGCCGAGAAGTAGGGCGCCCGGTCACCGGGCGCCCGGTCAGGGGCGCCGGGCTCTGTCCGACCAGGCGGAGCCTCGCGCCCCTTGAAGGACTCGTGTGCCTCTTGTGAGCGCTTGGTCACAGGCGTGTCATGAACGAGGACAAGGCCGCATCCGCTGTCCTGGGCTCCGGTTAGGCTGGCCGTATGAGCGCCGAGTCGCAGGAGCCCGGAAACGGGGCCCCGGAAAGCCCCCACACGTCCCCCGTCGGCGTCAGCCTGACGGAACGCGCCCGCGCCCTGCTGCGCGTGCGGGGTTATCGCCGCGCCTGGCGCGCGCAGGCGGTGGGCACGCTGGGCGACCGACTCGCCCTGCTGACGATGCTCGGCCTGACCGTCGTCGCCGTGGTCGGGGCGCAGGCGCTGGGCGGCGGATACACCGCCGCGCTGTTCGCCATCGCCGCCGTCTTCGGCGCCCGGCTCGTCGGCACGGTGCTCTTCGGCGCCGTGCTGCTCGCCCCGCTGGCACAGCTGACGCAGCGTCTGGACCGGCGACAGCTGCTTCTCGGCGCGGAGGCGTTGCGCGCCGCGCTCATCGGCTGCTCCGTGTTCTGGGTGACCTGGGTCGGCAGCAAGGCCTGGATCTGGCTGCTCGTCACCGTCTTCGCCGCCGCCGCGCTCGAACGGGTCGTCACCGTCACCCGCGAGTCCATCGCCCCGGCGCTGCTGCCCACCGCCACGCCCGGCCACCCGCCGGTCGACCAACGACCGGTGCTGCGTCACATCGACCTGCGGACCAGCTACGCCGCCGTCCCCTACGGCGCGCTCGCGCTGGTGCTGCTGACCCTGCTCGACCAGGGCGTCGGCCACGGCATCCCGTGGCTCGCCGCCCACTCCCTCGCGCTGGCGGGCTTCGGCGCCGCCGCGCTCTTCGTCGCCGCGGGGACCCTCTCCTTCGGGCAGGAACTGCCCGAGCGCGCCGCCGAGGGCGCCCGCGCCTTCGAGCCGCGCTCGCCGTTGACGAACCTGCGCGCTCCCGCCGACGTCACCCCCGGCCTGGGCGCCCGCGGACGCACCGGCTCCTCCCTCACCTTCAGCTTCGCGGCTTGTGCCGTCGTGGCCGGGGTCGCCGCCGCCGCGTCGGTCGCCTACGTCCACGCCTTCGACCTGCTCGCGGGCGAGATCGGCTACGGGCTGCTGGTGCTGGCGCTCACCGCCGGACTGCCGCTCGGCCTGCGGATCACCCGCAGTGTCCTGCCGACGCTGAGCCGACGCCGGCTGCTGCCGCTGGCCATGGGCACCTCGGGCCTGGCCCTGCTGCTCGGCGGGCTGGTCAGGGACTACGTGCTCGCCCTCGTGCTGTTCACCCTGGCCGGGATCGCCGGCGGCGTCGCCTTCAGGACGGCACGGGCACTGCTCGCGCTGGAGACGGAGGAGGCACGCCTTCCGCGCGTCGACGAGCACCTGCACGCGATGCTGCGGGTCTCCGTCGCGCTCGCGCTGGTCGCCGGTCCGCTGGTCGGCGCGGCCTTCGGCCCTGAGCAGTTCGGCGGCACCACCCTGACCTTCGACCACGGCGGCGCGGGCCTGGCGGTCTCGGTCGCCGGGCTGGCGCTGCTGCTCGCCGGCGTCGTGACGCTGCTGCGCACCGACGACCGCAAGGGCGTCGCGCCGCTGCCCCGTGACGTCTGGGAGGCCCTGCGGGGCGGGGCCGAGCCGCCCGCGTACCGCGCGGGCACCGGCTTCTTCATCGCCCTGGAGGGCGGCGACGGGGCGGGCAAGTCCACCCAGGCGCAGGCGCTGGCGGAGTGGATCCGCAGCAAGGGCCACGAGGTGCTGCTGACCCGCGAGCCGGGCGGCAGCGGGATCGGCCAGCGCCTGCGGGCGATGCTGCTGGACGTCGGCAACACCGGCATCTCGCACCGTGCCGAGGCGCTGATGTACGCCGCGGACCGGGCGGAACACGTGGACTCGGTGATCCGCCCGGCGCTCGCACGCGGCGCCGTCGTCATCACCGACCGCTACTCCGACTCGTCCGTCGCCTACCAGGGCGCGGGCCGCGACCTGGTGGGCGCGGACATCGCCCGGCTGAACCGCTGGGCGACCGACGGCCTGGTGCCCGACCTGACGGTGCTGCTCGACGTCGCCCCCTCGGCGGCGCGCGAGCGCTTCACCGAGGCCCCGACCGGCTCGAGTCCGAGCCCGAGGCCTTCCACCAGCGGGTGCGGGCCGGATTCCTGGCCCTCGCGGCCGCCGACCCGGCGCGCTACCTGGTGGTCGACGCGGGCCAGCCGCCGCACGCCGTCACGACGGCGATCCGGCACCGACTCGACCGCGAGCTGCCGCTCTCCGAGCAGGAGAAGGCGGCCCTGGCCGAGCAGGAGCGCCTCGCCCGCGAGGCCGAGGCACGCCGGATCGAGGAGGAGGCCCGCCGCAAGGCGGAGGAGGAGCGCGCCGAGCGCGAGCGCCAGGAGACGCTGGAGCGGCTCAGGCTGGAGGCCGAGGAGGCCGAGAAGGCCCGCCAGGCCGAGGAGGACCGCCGGGCCGCCGAGGCGGCGCGCTCGGCGGCCGAGGCCGCCCGCCGCCAGGCCGAGGAGGAGGCCGCACGCCGCGCCGAGGAGGAGGCGGAGCGCCGCAGGGCCGCTGAGGCCGCGCGCGCCGCGGCTGCAGCCGAGGCCGCCCGGCTGGCCGAGCTGGAGCGCCAGCGCGAGGAGAAGCGAGCGGAGGAGCGCCGCCGCGCGGAGGAGGCCCTGCGCCGTGCCGAGCAGTCCCGCCTCGCGGCGGAGGCAGCAGAGGCGGCCACGGCCGCGGAGACCGCCGCGGCGGGTCCGGCCGAGCCCAAGACCGAGGAGCGCGAGTCGGCCGACGGCCCGTCCGGCCACATAGCCGCCGACGCGTCGGCGGCGGAAGCGACGGCGGTGCTCCCGATCGTCGAGCCCGAGCGGGCCGCCGCGTCCGAGCGTGGGCCCGAGCCCGAGCGTAGGCCCGAGAGCGACCCCGAGATCCACCCCGCGGCCGCCTCCGAGGGCGCAGCCGAGACGACCGCCGAAGGCTCGGCCGAGAAGACGGCCGTGATGCCCGTCGTCGTGCCCGAGCCCGAGCCTGCGTCCGAGGCGACCGACGCCGCCGGCGCGCAGGCCGAGGCCGAGGCCGCCGCCGACACCGGGGGCTCCCCGCTGGCCAGGGTCCGCGCGGCGCGGGCCGCGCGCGCCCAGGCGAAGGCGAAGACCGAGGAGGCCGAGGCCACCGCCCCGACGGCGTCGCCCGCCCCGGCCTCGTCCGCCGAGGAGACGATGGTGCTGCCGCCGTTCCCGGCGCAGCCGCCGGTGGTCGGCACGCCCGCCGCCGAACCCGAGTCCCCGAAGGCGCGGCGGCCCCGGCTGTCGCGGAAGGCCTCGGCCGAGCCCACTGCTTCGTCCATGGACGAGACGACGGTCATGCCGATCGTCCCGCCCGTCGACCAGACGCCGCTGCCGCGTTCCTGGCGTGAGGCCTCGCCGCGCAGCGCGGAGAGTGTCCAGGACAGGGTGCCCGACTGGCTGTTCCGGCCGCAGCCGGGTCGCGCCGGTTCCGAGGCGCCGACCAGCGAGATCCCGATCCTGCCTGCCGCAGTGTCGCCCGAGGCCGCAGAGCCCTCGGCGGAGCAGCCGAAGGACGCGGAGACCCCGGCGGGCGAGACCCCGGCCTCCGGCGGCCGTTACGACTGGGCCGAGGAGACCCCGCTGGACGACCTCCCCACGCTGACGGACCAGCTGCTGGGTACCCGCGAGGAGTGGGCCCAGTGGCACGCCGAGCACCCGGACCAGCCGGAGGGCCCGGACGACCAGCGCGGCCGCGGCCCCGGCCCCGGCCGGCACCGCTGAGCCTCCGCCCCCGGCCCTCCGGCTGGTCCGGCCCCGACCGTTCCCGCGGCCCCGGCGTCCCTGACGCCGGGGCCGTCGTTTGTCGGCGTCGGCGGCTAGGCTGCCGGGAGCAGGGAGAGAGTCGGAGAGCGGCAGAGCGGCGGCGTGACGTGAGCGTGTGGGACGACCTGGTCGGCCAGGACCAGGTGGTGGAGCAGCTCGTCTCCGCCGCCCAGGGAGCCCGCACCGTCGTGGCGGGGGAGGCTACGGGGGCGTCGGGCATGACGCACGCCTGGCTGTTCACCGGGCCTCCGGGGTCGGGGCGGTCCACGGCCGCGCGCGCGTTCGCGGCGGCGCTGCAGTGCACCTCGCCCGACATCGACCTGGGCGGTGTGCCCGGCTGTGGGTTCTGCGACGGCTGTCACACCGCGTTGATCGGCAGCCACGCCGACGTGAACACGGTGCGGACGGACGGGCTCAGCATCGGCGTCAAGGAGACGCGTGAGCTGGTTCGCAACGCGTCGATGTCGCCGGCCGGCCGCCGCTGGCAGGTGATCATCATCGAGGACGCGGACCGGCTCACCGAGGGCGCGGCCAACGTCCTGCTGAAGGCGATCGAGGAGCCCGCGCCCCGCACGGTGTGGCTGCTCTGCGCGCCGAGCGTCGAGGACGCGCTGCCCACGATCCGCTCGCGCTGCCGTCTGCTCGTGCTGCGTTCGCCCGCGGTCGGTGCGGTAGCGGACGTGCTGATGCGCCGTGACGGCGTGGATCCGGAGCTCGCGGCCTTCGCGGCCCGCGCCTCGCAGGGGCACATCGGGCGCGCGCGCCGGCTGGCCCAGGACGAGTCCGTGCGGGCGCGCCGCGCCGAGGTGCTGAAGCTGCCGCTGACGGTGGGAGATCTGGGCGCCTGCCTGGCCGGGGCCCAGGCGCTGGTGGACGCCGCGACGGCGGAGGCGAAGCAGGTCGCCGAGGAGGTCGACGCGAAGGAGACCGAGGAGCTGCGCGCGGCCCTCGGCGCGGCGGCGGGTGTCGGCGGGCGGATGCCTCGCGGTACGGCGGGCGCGATGAAGGAGCTCGAGGACCGGCAGAAGCGGCGGGCGACGCGTATCCAGCGGGACAGCCTCGACCTCGCGCTGCTCGACCTCGCGGGCTTCTACCGCGACGTGCTGGCGGTCCAGTTCGGGGCCGGCGGCGGGCTGTCCAACGAGGACCTGCGGTCGGGCGTCGAGCGTCTGGCGTCGCAGTCCACGCCGGAGGCCACGCTGCGCCGCATCGAGTCCGTGCTGGCCTGCCGCGACGCGATCGAGCGCAACGTGGCGCCGCTGCTCGCCGTCGAGGCCATGACGGTCGCCCTCCGCGCGGGCTGAGCCGTCCCCGCGCCGCCCCCGCCTGGGCGCCGCTGCCGTCCTGCCTGGGCCCCGTGCCGCCCTGCCGACACACCGGCCGCCACCGCGTCGACCCTTGGGCGTCAGCCCGTCGTCACCTCGCACGATCCGGCCTTCGCTCATTCGGGTGGCAATGGACCGGAGAGTGATCACAGTCCCTCCGATGGGGGATCCGGTCAGGATGACCTTGTGGTGGAGCGCAGCGTTGATCGCTGCCGGGGCGACGGTCGGTGTCTGGCTCGCGGGCAGTGCGCTCGGCGCATGGCGGGAGGAACGGGCGGGGCAGGTCTACGAGTTGACGCCGCGCTACCTCGGCGCGGCGCTTCGGGCGGTCGCTGCCGCGCTCGCCCTGGCCTGCGCCCTGGCCGGCGGCGTGTTCGCCGCGGGATCAGGGGGCCAGCGCACCGTCGCCGACTCCCGGGCGCTCTCCTCCGCCGAACCCGGTTCGACGCCGGGCGCGAACCCCGGCGGTGCGGCGGCCAGGGCGTCGTCCGGCTCCGGGCGGGGTTCCTCCGGCTCGGCCTCCGACCGCGTGCACGCCGCGTCGGCCCCGCTGACCGCCGTCGGCACGTCCTCGGGCGGCCGGCTGCTCCAGGGCGGCCTGCCCGGGGTTCCGGGCCAGGTGAGGGTCTGGCTGCCCGCGCAGTACGCCGCGCACGCCGCCGCTCCGGCCGGTGCCGCCGCAGCGGCGGGAGCCGGGTTGCAGGCGCTCGTCGTCCGCGCTCCAGAGAGTGAGCTGTCGGAGGTCTGGGAGGGGCTGGCGGGTGCGGTGGCCGGCGGGCACGCGAACCCGTTCATCGCGGTCGCCCCGGCCGACCCCTGTGTACTTGCCGGGGACGACTCCGCCCTGCGTCGCGCGGTCGCGGCACAGTTCCACGTCGCCACCCGGGCCCGCTCCTGGGCCGAGCTGGGCATGGACGCAGGCGCTGCCTGCGCGGCCACCGCCGAGCTGGCCCACCCGGACACCTACGCGGGCTCCGTCGCGCTCGGCGGCACGCTCCCGCATCCCGCCGCCGGGTCGGTGCCCGCAGGCGTGCGGCTGCTGCTCGCGCAGGCGCACCGGGACCTGCCCGCCCAGGCGGAGGCGAACCGGCTGCGGGCAGCGCTCACCGGCGCGCCGGACGCCGGAATCCGTCTCTCCGCGGTGGTCCGCGACATCTCCCCCGACCGTGAGCGCTTTCGTCTGGTCAGAATGGCGGCAAACTATCTGACCGAGGAGTTCGCCGCCGGCGCCCACCGCTGACGCCTCCTCTCCGCCGAGCCGCCCCGCACCAGCATCGCCGTCGACACCAGCAGCACCACCCTCGTCAGCCGCACCACCCTCGTCAGCTGCACCACCGGCACCACCAGCCGGTCGTCGCCTCCCGCGTCGACCGACGCGTCCATCTTGGGGAGAGCATGAAGAGAACGCCCGTGACCAGGGCCGTCACGGCACTGACCGCCCTCGGTCTGGCGGCGTTGGCCGCCGGCTGCACCTCCTCGGCCCCGGCGCCCGGTTCCACCGCCGGAAGCGGCGCGACGGCCGCCTCCAGCGGGCCGTCCTCCGCCGACAACGCCCCCAGCAGCAACGCCGCCGCCACCCTGCAGCCGCTGCCCACCGAGGTCGCCGCGAACCTCCAGCCGTACTACGCGCAGCGGCTCTCCTGGCACAGCTGCGACTCCGGTTTCCAGTGCACGACCTTCAAGGTCCCGCTGGACTACTCCGACCCGGCCGGCGGGGACATCACCCTCTCGGCGGTCCGCAAGCCGGCCACCGGCCAGGGGATCCCACGGATCGGGTCGCTGCTGGTCAACCCGGGCGGACCCGGCGGCTCGGCGGTCGACTACGCCGAGTACGCGGCCATGAGCTTCCCGACCGTGGTCCGCGCCGCCTACGACATCGTCGGCGTCGACCCGCGCGGCGTCGCCCGCAGCGCCCCGGTGAAGTGCCTTTCCGACGCGCAGATGGACGCCTTCACCGCCGTCGACACCACCCCGGACAACCAGGCCGACGTCGACAAGCTCGTCGCGGCGGACAAGACCTTCGCCAAGGCGTGCCAGGCGCAGTCCGGCAAGCTGCTGGCGCACGTCAGCACCGTCGAGTCGGCGCGCGACATGGACGTCTTCCGCGCACTGCTCGGCGACGCCAAGCTGCACTACCTCGGCAAGTCCTACGGGACCTTCCTCGGCGCGACCTACGCGGGCCTGTTCCCCTCGAAGGTCGGCACGATGGTCCTGGACGGGGCGATGAACCCGTCGCTGAACGCGATGCAGCTGAACAGCCAGCAGGCGGGCGGCTTCGAGGTCGCCTTCGACGCCTTCGCCGCGGACTGCGTGAAGCGGTCGGGCTGCCCGCTCGGCACCGGCACCGTCGAGCAGGCCGGGGCGAAGCTGGACGCCTTCTTCCACTCGCTCGACAGCAAGCCGCTGCCGACCGGGCAGAGCCGTCAGCTCGACGAGGCGCTGGGCACCACCGGTGTGATCTCCGCCATGTACGACCAGACGCAGTGGCCGGACCTGCGGCTCGCCCTCACCGCGGCCGTGGACAACGGCGACGGGAAGGCGCTGCTCGCGCTCTCCGACCAGTACTACGAGCGCGGCCCCGACGGGACCTACAGCAACCTGATGTACGCGAACTCGGCCGTCAACTGCCTCGACCTGCCGCCCGCCGCGACCTCGCCGGACCAGGTCCGCCAGGAGGCGCCGACGTACGAGAAGGCCTCCCCGCAGTTCGGCACCACTCTCGCCTGGGGCGGCCTGACCTGCGCGTACTGGCCGGTGGCGGCCACCGGCGCACCGCACGTCATCCCGGCGAAGGGCGCCGCGCCCATCCTCGTCGTGGGCACCATCCGCGACCCCGCGACCCCCTACGCCTGGGCGCAGGGCCTGGCCGCGCAGCTGGATTCGGGCTCGCTGCTGACCTACGACGGCGACGGCCACACCGCCTATTCGCGCGGCAGCAGCTGCATCGACGAGGCGGTCAACTCCTACCTGCTCGAGGGCCGCGTCCCGCCGAAGGGGACCGTCTGCCACTGACCCGGCCCAGCAGTTCGCGTCGGGGCGGTTGTCAGGAGTGACCGCCCTCGACGATCCTTTCTTTCGACCCGTCCGTCTTCCTGACGCCCCCTGTCGACGAAAGGCCGCACTGCCATGTTCGGCGTGACCCACTACTCCACCTACGTGCTGGGTGCTCTGCTGATCGTTCTGCTGCCCGGCCCGAACTCGCTCTTCGTGCTCTCGGTCGCCGCGCGCAGCGGGATAGCCACCGGCTACCGCGCGGCGGCGGGCGTCTTCGTCGGCGACACGACGCTGATCCTGCTCACCTCGCTCGGCGCGGCCTCCCTGCTGCGCGCCACCCCGCTGGTCTTCGACGCGGTGAAGCTGATCGGCGCGGTCTACCTGCTGGTGATCGGCTGGGGGATGCTCCGCGCCGCCCGCGCCCTCTGGCGCGACCGCCACGACGCGGCCGTGCCCTCGGAGACCAGGGAGACCCCGGAGACGGCCGCAGCCGCAGCCGCGGCCGAGCCGGCCGCGTCGGGTTCGCCCTTCCGCCGGGCCCTGGTCATCAGCCTGCTCAACCCGAAGGCGATCCTCTTCCTGCTCTCCTTCTTCGTGCAGTTCGTCGACCCGTCCTACTCCAGCCCGGCCCTCTCCTTCGCCATCCTCGGCGGCACGATCCAGTTCTTCAGCTTCGCCTACCTCACCACCCTGATCCTGGCGGGCCACCGCCTCGCGGCCGTCTTCCGCTCCCGCCGCCGCCTCTCGGCCGGCCTCACCACGGGCGTCGCGGCCCTCTTCATCGGCTTCGCGGCGAAGCTGGCCACCGCCTCCGCGGGCTGACCGGCGGCCCGGGCGGGCGGTCGATCATGGTGTGATCGAAACGTGGTGCAGGAGCACCCTCCGAGCTGTGTAAACTAATCCCCGTTCGCCGCCTTAGCTCAGTTGGCCAGAGCAACGCACTCGTAATGCGTAGGTCTCGGGTTCGAATCCCGAAGGCGGCTCCGCAGTGAAGCTCCAGGTCGGTCCTCCGGCCTGGAGCTTCACTCGTTTGACGGCCTTCGGCGACGGCCTTCGGGCCGCCCCGCGGCCACGGCGGTGAGGCCGCTGGGACCTGCTCTCCCGGCCGTCGTTCGTCGACATCGAGCCCCTGGCTGCTCCCGGCGACCGGCGCGACGGCTGTCGTCGGCAGACCGAAGGCGCCTCCCAGGCTTCCGGCCCGCTGCCAGGGCCCTGCCCGCACCGCTGTCGGCCCGCTGCCCGCGCCGCTGTCGGGCTGCGTATGCACCCCTCTGCCCGATTCGCGGCGGCGGCATGTCGCCAAGACGGTGTGCCGCCATTCCCACCTGATCCGCTGGGCGTCGTGGGCGAACAGAATGCCTCCCATTCCATCGGTGCTCGACCCACCCTCGGAGGCCTTTTCGTGTCGCCCTCATCCCCCCGTCGCGGGCTGATAGCCCTCGGCGCGGCCATGGTCGTGCTGGCGGTGACGCCGTCGAGCGCGTCCGCCGGCGCGGCCGTCCCGCGTTCCGCTCCCACTGCCGCCCTGTCGTCCCCGGCCGCCGCCGGTGCGACCCACACGGTCACGCTCATCACCGGAGACCGGGTCACCGTGACGACCCTCGCCGACGGCCGCAGCGTCGCCTCCGTCGAGCGCCCGAAGAACCTGACCGGCGGCGTGCAGATGACGACGGTCGGCAAGGACCTCTTCGTCTATCCGAGCGAGACGCTGCCCTATCTCGCCGCGGGCGCGCTGGACCAGCGGCTCTTCGACGTCACCCGCCTGATCGCGGACGGGTACGACGACGCGCACACCAGCGGGCTTCCCCTCATCGTGCAGTACGGCGAAGGCGTCGGCAGCCGGGCGGCGGCCCGGGCGCTGCCGGGGACGAGTGTGCAGCGTGATCTCGCGGCCATCCACGGAGCCTCCGTCACCGCGAACCGCGCGCAGCCGACCGCCGTCTGGCAGGCCCTCACCCCCACCGGGTCGCTCGCCCGTGCCAAGTCCCTTGCGGCG
Source organism: Streptacidiphilus rugosus AM-16 (assembly GCF_000744655.1). Taxonomy (NCBI): domain Bacteria; kingdom Bacillati; phylum Actinomycetota; class Actinomycetes; order Kitasatosporales; family Streptomycetaceae; genus Streptacidiphilus; species Streptacidiphilus rugosus. Next base: position 884,609 of record NZ_JQMJ01000003.1, read on the forward strand.
AGCGTCGTTTCGGCCGCATCGCAGGGCCGGAGCGCGACCGCCGACGCCACCGCACCCGCCGTCTTCGGCGGGAACATCACGCACGTCTGGCTGGACGGCAAGGTCAAGTCCACCCTCGCGGAGAGCACGGCGCAGATCGGCGCGCCGGCGGCGTGGAGCGCGGGCGTCGACGGCAAGGGGGTGAACGTCGCGATCCTGGACACCGGCGTCGACGCCGCTCACCCCGACATGGTGGGCCAGGTCGCCGACTCGCAGAGCTTCGTGCCGGGCGAGGACGTGACGGACCGGAACGGTCACGGCACGCACACCGCCTCCACCATCGCCGGCACGGGCGCGGCGTCGGGAGGAACCGAGAAGGGCGTCGCACCGGGCGCCCACTTGCTGGTCGGCAAGGTCCTCAGCAACGAGGGCTCCGGCGACGAGTCGTGGATCATCGCGGGCATGCAGTGGGCGGCGCAGACCGAGCACGCCAAGGTCGTCAGCATGAGCCTGGGGAGCACCGACCCCAGCGACGGCACGGACCCGATGAGCCAGGCCGTCGACGACCTGAGCACCTCCACCGGGGCGCTGTTCGTGATCGCGGCCGGAAACCAGTCCAGCGCCGGCATCGGCTCGCCCGGTGCCGCCACGGACGCGCTGACGGTGGGTGCGGTGGACTCGACCGACGCCCTGGCCTGGTTCTCCAGCTGGGGTCCGCGGGTGCCCGACGGCGGCCTGAAGCCGGAGATCACCGGTCCGGGGGTGGACATCCTCGCGGCCCGCTCGCAGTACTCCACCGAGGGTGGTTCCGGCTACTACATCAGTCTCAGCGGCACCTCCATGGCGACGCCTCATGTCGCCGGTGCGGCGGCGCTGTTGGCCGAGCAGCACCCGGACTGGACCGGGCAGCAGCTCAAGGACGCACTGGTCAGCACCTCCCACGAGACCGCGGACATCCCCCTGACCCAGGGCGGCGCGGGCCGCGTCGACGTCAAGGCGGCCGTGCTCGGCACGGTCGACGCCTCGGCGACCGCCTGGTCCGGCTTCTACGCCTGGCCGCACACCGGCGACAAGCCCACCACCCGGACCGTCACCTACACCAACACCGGCGGCGCCGACGTCACGCTGAACCTCGCCGCCAAGGCGACCGGTCCGGACGGCAACCCGGCGCCCGCCGGTGTGTTCAGCCTGTCCGCGTCGAGCGTCACCGTCCCGGCCCACGGCACCGCGCAGGTGACCGTCACCGGCGACCCGAACGCCGCCGGCTACGGCGCGACGGACGGTCAACTGGAGGCCACCGACGCCGCCGACCCCAGCGGCGCCGTGGTCGCGCACACCCTGATCGGCATCGACCGTGAGGACGAGCGCTACAACCTCACCGTCAACGCCACCGATCGCTCGGGCCAGGCCCTGCCCGGCTACGCAGTGATCTACAAGACCGGCGACCCCTATCCGAACCAGATCATGATCCCGGCCTCGGGGACGCTGACCATGCGTCTGCCCAAGGGCGAGTACTCGGTGCTGATGTACGCGGACCTGCCCGGCGCGGGCGGACCCGACGACCTCGGGCTCGGGGTGCTGTCGGTGCCGCAGGTCCAGCTGGACCAGAACCGGGTGGCGAACCTGGACGCCCGTCAGGCGCACCGGGTCGCCGCCATCACACCGCAGGCGTCCGTGGACGAGCTGGTCCGCGCGGAGTGGAACCGGACCACGCCGGGCGGCGGCCTGCTGAACGAGAACTACATCCTGCCGTCCGTCTACACCAGCCTGTGGGCGCAGAGCACCGCGCCGGTGACCGACGGCACCTTCCACCTCGACACCCGCTGGCGCAGGACCGTCGCGCCGCTGGTGGCGACGGCCACTCAGGCCCGGTTCCCGGCGGAGAGCTTCCCTGACCTCCTGCGCGAGCCCGGTTCGTCCCAACTGCCCGCCGGCACCAGCCACCTGGACGTCGTCTACGCGGGGAAGGGCACCGCTGCCGACTTCGACGGCCTGAACGTCAAGGGCAAGGCGGTGGTCGTGCAGTACGACCGCCAGTCCGACTACCTCAGCCAGGCCCAGGTCAACGCTGCACAGGCGGCGAACGCCACCGCGGCGGGGGCCAAGCTGCTGCTGGTCGCCAACGACACGGTGGGTCGCCTGTCCACCTGGTACGGCTCGGCCGACTTCACCACCGCCAGCGGGATCGAGGTCGACGGCCTGGAGACGGGTGAGGCCGACTCGCTGATCAGCGCGACCACGCGCGGACCGGTTCGACTCACGGTGACCTCCACCCCGAACTCGCCCTACGTCTACGACCTGGTCGAGCGCAAGGACGGCCGCATCCCCGCTTCGGATCTGACGTACCGTCCCACAGCCGGCAGCCTGGCCCGCATCGACCAGCGCTTCGCCGGGTCCGCCACCACGCCCGGCTCCAACGGCCGTTACGACCTGCAGAACTTCGACACCTACGGCGTCTTCTTCGACACCGTCCAGCAGCTCGGGACCAATCGCACCGACTGGGTCACCCCGGGCAACGGGGCGTTCACCTGGTACGAGCAGTCCGACGTCCTCAACGTGGTCGAGGAGCGCGCTCCGATCGCCGACCCCGGGGCGGGCACCAGGGCGGCCAAGACCTGGTTCTCACCGGTGATCCACCCGCGACTGGGCGACAGCATCCTGCCCGACCGGCAGGGCGACTTCTTCTCCCTCAACGTCCCCGCCTGGGGCGACGGCGGCGCCGGGGACACCGGCTACGACTACGGAGACTGGCAGTCGACCCCGGACCAGCTGCACGAGACCGTTTCGCTCTACCAGGGCGCCACGCTGATCGGGTCGACCCCGCACCAGCAGCTCAACGTCTACACCCAGGTGAGCCCGGACCCGCTGCCGTACCGGCTGGTCGCGGAGACCTCGCAGAGCACGGTCTTCCCGACCTCGACGGCCACCCGAACCGAATGGGGTTTCACCTCAGGGAACGGCTACGCGTACCTCCCGCTGATCCAGCTGGACTACGGCGTGGCCACCGACATCTCCGGCAACGCGGCACGCCGCACCACGCTCACGCTGACCGCCTCGCAGCTCCCCGGCGTCACCGGCGCGGGCACGGTCGACGGGGCCACCCTCCAGCTGTCCTTCGACGACGGCTCGACCTGGACGAACGCGACCCTGCACGCGAACGTGCACGGCACCTGGACCGTCGCGGTCAATGCGCCCGCCTCGGCCCGGTACGTGTCCCTGCGCGCCACCGCCCACGACACCGCCGGGAACACCGTCACGCAGACCGTCCTGCGGGCCTACGGCGTCAGGTAGCCGACGGGCCGGAGGCCGCAGCCGCGATGCGGCGGCCTCCGGCCCGCTCGCCCGTCACCCCGCCCGGCCTCGACCCCGCCCCGGCCCGCGCACCCGCACGGCCCGCCCGGATCCCCGCGTGTCAGCGAGCGGCTCGCTCGCGCCCGCCCGCTGACCACCTTCAGACCTTGGAGCCCGTCATCACCGGCACTCGGAACCCTCGTACACCCCGCGTCCGCACGACACTGGTAGCGGTCGCCTCCATGGCCCTCGCCGTCACCGGGCTGACCGCGGCGGCTCCCTCCTCCGCCGCGCCCCGACCCAGCGCCCGCGTTCTCCCCGGCTCCCACCCCGCCTGGGCCGCACCGTCCGCCGACCGGGGCGCGCTGCCCGACGCCACCAGGCTCACCGCGCGCGTCTACCTCGCCGGCCAGGACCCGGCCGGACTGGCCGCCTATGCCAAGGCGGTCTCCACCCAGGGCAGCCCCGAGTTCGGCGCCTTCCTGACGGCAGCCCAGGTCCGGCAACGATTCGGCGCGACTCCGCAGCAGGTCGCCGCCGTCCGCGCCTGGCTCACCGGCGCCGGACTCACCGTCACCGCGACCACCCCCCACTACCTCGAGGTCACCGGACCCGCCGCCGCCCATGCCAGGGCCTTCGGCACCGGTATCCACCGGTACGCGGTCGGGGGGAGGACCGAGCACGCCCCCGCCGGCAACGTGGTCCTGCCCGCGAGCGTTTCGTCGGCCGTTCTCGGAGTCTTCGGCCTCAGCAGCGTCACCGCCACCTCACGTCCGCAGTCGGTGCCGATCCGCCCGGGGGCGGCCGACCGGGCCGGCACCGCGCCCGCCTCCGCCGGCGGCATCAGCACCACCGCCACCTGCTCCGACTACTGGGGGCAGCGGAAGGTCACCGGCGGTCCGGTCGGCTACACGGCCGTCACCACCTACGACCAGTGCGCGATGGCGCCCTCCCAGCTGCGCAAGGCCTACGGCATCACCGCCTCCGGGCTCACCGGCAAGGGCGCCCGCGTGGCGATCATCGACGCCTACGCCTCCTCGACGATGCTCGCCGACGCCGACCGGTTCGCGACCGCTCACGGTGACAAGCCCTTCGCGGCCGGGCAGTACACCGAGCTCGTCGACCCGACGCGGTGGAACAGCCAGGACTCCTGCGGCGGACCGGCCGGTTGGGCCGGGGAGGAGGCGCTCGACGTCGAGATGGTCCACGGTCTGTCCCCGGACGCGAACGTCGTCTACGTCGGCGCCGACTCCTGCCAGGACGCGGACCTGCTCGACGCCCTCTCCGACGTGGTGGACAACCACCTCGCCGACGTCGTCTCCAATTCCTGGGGCGGCCTCATGCACGCCACCTTCGGTGACATCAGCCCCACCGAGATCGCCGCCTACGAGCAGGTCTTCCAGCAGGGCGCGATCGAGGGCATCGGCTTTGACTTCTCCGCCGGGGACTGCGGGGACTCCTCTCCCGCCGCGGCCGCCACCGGTGTCAACTGCGACCCGAACACCACCCGTGCCCAGGCCGACTGGCCCGATTCCGATCCCTGGGTCACCTCCGTCGGCGGCACCGCGCTCGGCCTCGCCGACAGGAGCGGCAGCTACGGCTTCGAGACCGACATGGGTAACCTACGCTCCACCCTGCTGCCCGACGGTTCGGGCTGGTCCCCGCTGCCCGGCGCGTTCTACTTCGGCGGCGGAGGCGGCACGAGCGAGGACTTCGCCCAGCCCTGGTACCAGGCCCAGGTCGTCCCCGGCCGGCTCGCCCACACGCTGATGACCGGCGCCCACAGTGACACCGCGCAGCGGGTCACCCCCGACGTGGCGATGAACGGTGACCTCTACACCTCGGTCCTGGTCGGCCTCTCCGACGGCAACCCCTACGCCGAAGGCGGTTACGGCGGCACCAGCGTCGCCGCGCCGGAGTTCTCCGCGGTCCAGGCCGACGCCGTCCAGGCCCGCCACGGCAAGCCGATCGGTTTCGCCAACCCGGCCCTCTACCTGCGAGCGGGGACCAAGGCCTTCACCGACGTGGTCGACCGGGCCGCCGCCCGCGACCAGGCGCCGCTGAACGCCGTCGCGGACTTCGGGGTCATCGCGGGCAGCCTCCGCGTCCGACTCGTCGCCTTCGGCGAGGACACCAGCCTCAACGCCACCAAGGGCTACGACGACGCCACCGGGGTCGGCAGCCCGACCCTGGCCTACCTGAACTCGTTCAGGTAGCCGCCCGCGCCCGCCGGCGCGGGGAACCGACCTCCCCGGTGTTCCCCGCGCCGCCGGACCACTCCCGCCGTTGGGCCGTTCCGACCCCGGCCCGGTCGGCCGAGGCCGGGCGACTGTCCTTCGGATCCCGAGCCAGAGAGAGCGAGGCCACGTTGCCCGACGCCACGCGTGACCAGACGCGGCTGCTCGCCCGCTTCGGCCTCGGGGCGGACGCCGAGGACGTCTACATGACGCTGCTCACCCGCACCGTCGCGGATGTCGCGGAGCTCGCCGAGACGACGGGATTCGGACTGTCGCGGGTCGGCACCGCCCTGACGCCGCTCATGACGAACGGGCTGGTACTGGCGGTGGACCAGGGCAACTTCCGGGCCCGCGCACCGGAGTCGGCGTTCCGCGACCTCCTGGCGCGCCGGGAAAGGGACCTGGACGACGACCGCACCAGCGTGGAACGGCTCGCCGACGTGCACCGTCGATCGGCGGCCGTGCGTGACGCCGCCGACATCGTCCAGGTCATCAGCGGCCGGGACGCGCTGGCCGCCGCCCTGCGGGATCTCCAGGAGAGCGCCAGGCACCGCGTCCGCTCCCTGGTCAAGGCCCCCGTGCTCGCGCTGCCCGCCGAGGACAACATCGACGTCCAACTGGCCCGCATGGACGAGGGGGTGGCGTACCACACCGTGTACGAGCGATCCATGCTCACCGACACCTCGGAGTTCGACCTGCTGGGCTTCTCCGTGCGGCGCGGTGAGGAGGTCCGGCTGGCCAACCACCTCCCGGTCAAGATGCTGCTGGCCGACTCCGACCAGGCGGTCATCCCCCTCGACCGCGGAGCCCAGCAGGAACCCGTCGCCCTGGTGATCCGGCACCGCAGCCTGATCGAGGTGCTGGAGGCGTTGTTCGAGCGGGTCTGGTCGGCCGCGGCTCCGCTGCCCGCCGGCCGGAAAACGACCGGAGGGAGCCCGGAGGAGGCGCCGGAGCAGCACGTGGGGCTCGACCTCTCCCCGAGCGACCGGACGCTGCTCCGGATCCTGGTGACCGGCTTGCCCGACCGCGCGGTGGCCACCCATCTCGGGATCGGCAAGCGGACCGTGGAGCGGCGGGTGCGCAGCCTCCTGGACCGGGCCGGAGTGGCCACACGGATCGAACTGGCCGTTCACGCGACGCGTCAGGGCTGGATCTGATCCTTGCCGCGTCTCGGTGCGAGAGCGGGCAGGCGGTCGGTTCCGGCACGGCCCGCGCCGGGGAGGCCCGTGGCGCTCAGGTCTCCTCGGCCGACCGCGACCGCGACCGCGCGTGCGGGATACGGCGGCGGCGCGCAGGCTGGAGAGCAGGAACGTACTCGCCGGAATCGGGGTCGTGCGATGTATCGGGAAGCTCGTATCCGCTTCGTGAGGCCGGTCCAGGCCGAGACGGTGACCTTCGAGCACGAGATGGATCTTCTGGTCGCGCTCGAACACGGCTGGGTGAGCGTGGAGCTGGAGGTCGACGGGCAGACGCAGCGGTTCTCGCTGCCGGCCTCGTGCGTGGAGTGGATCCAGTGGCACGGGCCCGGCAACTACGGTCCCACCGTCTCGCGCGGCGGGATCTGAGCATCCCGCCGGGCCGCAGGCGCCCGCGTCAGCCGGTCAGGGCGCTGGTCTGCGAGACGATGAACTCGTTCAACCCGGTCAGGCCGCGTTCCTGCAGGGTGCGGCGCTGGCGTTCGGCGCCGTTGCCCTCGTCCATGAGGCGTTCGAGATGCGGCACGATCTCGCGTGCGTCCCCGGCCCGCCCCAGCGCCGGGCGCAGGTAGGCGACCATGTCGGCGAGAACGTCGTGGGCCCGGCGCTCCCGGCCGCTCCACGGGTCGAGCAGGTCGCCGGTCACCCCGTGGCGTGCGGCGCGCCAGGCCCCGGCTGCCAGGACCTCCGGCGGGCAGACCTCCGACGCCCGGCGCGCGGACTCGTCCTCCAGCAGGGTCATCGCCAGGGCGCGGACCAGCCCCGCGATCATGACGGCGTCGTCGACCCTCAGCTGGACGTCGGCGGCGCGCACCTCGACGGTCGGATGCCGGTCGGAGAGCCGCGCGAGCCAGTACACCTGCCGCTGGTCCGCGATCAGCCCGCGGTCCACCAGGCCGGCCACCCTGGCGTCGTAGTCCTCCGCGTCGCGGAAGAGGGGCGGCACGCCGGTCACCGGCCAGCGCCCGAAGACGAGCGACCGCCAGCTGGCGAATCCGGTGTCACGCCCGTGCCACAGCGGGGAGTTGGCGGCCAGCGCGGTGATCAGGACCAGCCACGGCCGCAGGCGGTTGAGCAGGTCCACCCGGGTCTCGCGGTCGGGCACGCCGACATGGACGTGCATGCCGTTGATCAGCTGCTCGTTGGCGAGCTGCCCGGCGTCGTCCCGCATGGACAGATAGCGCGACTCCGGGGTCACCTCCATCCGGTCGTTCCCCGAGACGGTCGCCGCGCCGCAAGCGGCCAGACAGCAGCCGGCCCGCTCCGCCGCGTCGCCGAGCAGGTGCCGCAGGCGCAGCAACTGCCCCGCGACCTCGTCCAGTCCACTGCACACCGGCGTGGCGATCTCCAGCTGGACCTGGAGGAACTCCGCCTGCACCTCGCCCTCCTCCGAGGCCAGCCCGTCCTCCTCCAGGGCCAGCGAGCGGACGGCGTCGGCCATCGGCACCGGTCTCCCGGTGCCCGGGGCGACCAGGAGGAACTCCTCCTCGACCCCCAGGCTCGGCGTGGTCCCACAGGCGGCCGCCTCCGCGGGGACCGTGGGCGAGATCGTGTCGTGCGAGTGAACGGGACCCACGTGCATGCTGCCTCCCGCGCCGAAGGGGGCCGAGGTGGTGTGGTGGATCGGAGGATCGGCTGTCGCCGTCATTGCTGTCGCCGTCAGTTCAGTATGGCTCGGGACTCCGAAAGGGAAAGCCGCAGAAGGCCGCAGAAGCCCGACGGAGCGCGGAGATTGGCCGCCCCGACGGCTGACGGGAGAACTGGGGCGGCCTGGCTTACGCTGGAGGGACCCGGGAACCGTAGGCCTGAAGCGGACGCGGCGTGCCTGCGTGCCGCCGAGCCAATGGTGGTGAGGGCGATGTGCAGGTGGTCGGCCGACTCGGGTTCCCCGATCCACCTCGACGAAGGGTTCTCCAAGCCCGCCCACTCGCTCATCGACCAGAGCCGGCATGCGCGCAGGGGCGTCGAGACCAGCAACGGTGACGGCTTCGGCGTCGGCCGGTACGAACCTGACCGCCCCGAACCGGCGATCTTCCGCGGGGTGGGGCCGGCCTGGAGTGACACCGACCTGCGCGAGCTGGCCGGGCGGATCGGCTCGCCGCTCTTCCTCGCGCACCTCCGCGCCTCGACGGGGACCGGGGTGCAGGAGAGCAACTGCCACCCGTTCCGCCACGGTCGCCGGCTCCGGATGCACAACGGAGCGATCCACAACTTCTTCGACCTCAAGGGTGAGCTGGTGCGCGCGGTCGACCCCTCGCTCTACGCCGGGTGCACCCCGAGATCAAGGCCTTGGAAGGCCTCTCCCCGCACACCCGCATGATCGTCTCCGAGCCGCTCGGCGATCTGCCCGGGGCGTGGAACGCGGTGCCCGAGGCCTCCTACGGCGTGATCCAGGAGAGGCAGGACGAGACGCACGATCTGGTCCCCCTCTCCTCCTGACCGGCTCGATGCCGCCTCCGGCCCGGGTCGCCCGCCGCGACCCGGGCCCTCGCACGCCCTGAGGCGCCCCGCGAGCCCGCGCGGGCGTCCCGCAGGCGTCACGCGAGCCTCACGCGGGCCCCGCGTGCAGGGACGCCCCATCGCCCGAACGGAGCGCTCCGGATCGCGGGGCGGGAGCGGCTGCCGTTGACTGGTCGGACCGGCGCTGCACGCGCCGGGGCGAGCAGGTGGAAGGGGCAGGCATGGCGGACGATGCGGAGCTTCGGCGGCTCCAGGCCCAGGTCGCCGAGTTGCAGGCGCCGAAGCAGCGCTGGAAGTCCGCGCTCTCCGCGGTCCTGATCACCCTGGCGTGCATCATCGCGCCGCTCGCCATCGTGTCGTCCTGGGCGTCCAGCATCATCGGCGACACCAACCGCTACGTGGCCATGGTCGGCCCGCTGCCCGCCAACCCCGACGTCCAGGACGCGATCGCGACCCGCGCCGCCCAGGCGGTCTCCGAGCACGTGGACGTGAGCACGCTGCTGGAGCAGGTCGCGCCCGCCGACCGGCCCCGGCTGGACGCGGCCCTCGGCAAGCTGAGCGGGCCGATCAACAACGCCATCGCGGGCTTCGTCCAGAAGCAGACCAAGACGGTGGTCTCCAGCGACTGGTTCCAGACCTTCTGGGAGAACGCCAACCGCCGCATCCACACCACCGTGGTCAAGGCGCTGACGGGCCAAGGCGGCGGCGCGGTGCAGCTGACCCAGAACTCCGTGGTGATCGACCTGGCGCCGGTGATCGACCAGGTCAAGGACCGGCTCGTGTCGCAGGGGATGACGATCGCCTCGAAGATCCCGGAGATCCACACCGACTTCACCGTCCTGAACGCGCAGAACATCGGCAAGGCCAAGACCGGCTTCCGGCTGCTGCAGATCATCGGCAACTGGCTGCCCGTCATCGGCGTGCTGATCGCGGTGGCCGGCGTCTGGCTGGCCCGCAGACGAAGGCGCGCCGCGGTTGCGGCCGCCTTCGGGATCGCCGCCGGGGCGCTGGTGCTCGGCATCGGGCTCACCGTGTTCCGGGCGATCTACCTGGACAAGCTGCCCGCCGACGTCAACCAGGCCGCGGCCAAGGCGATCTACGACCAGCTGGTGCTGTTCCTGCGGACGGCGGTCCGCTCGGTCGTGGTGCTGGGCATCGCGGTCGGGCTCGGCTTCTGGCTCACCGGTCACGGGCGCAGGGCCGCGCGGATCGGCGGGGTCTTCACCGCGGGGATCGACGCGACGCGCGGCGCGCTGCTGAACGTCGGCATGAAGCTGGGGCCTGTCGGGCCGTTCGTGCACCGCTACCGCAAATGGATCATGTGGGTGGTGCTGGCGGCGGGCGCCCTGACGCTGGCCCTGTGGTCCTACCCGACCGGACTGGTCGTCTTCCTGATCGTGGTGGTCGTGCTCGTGGCGCTGGCCGTGGTCCGCTTCCTCGACCTGGAGGCGACCCCGCCGCCCCCGCCGCCGGGCAGCGCCGGACCGGAGGCGCCGACCGGCGCGTGAGGACGGCCGCGACGCGGCGGGGGCCGGGGCGGGGCAGGCGCGGAAGGGAGGGCGGGGTGAGCGACCCGGCGGGACCTCAGTTCCGCGACGCTGCCGCCCGCACGTGGCGCGCCGTCCGGTCGATGTCGTGGCGGCAACGGCTGCCCGGCCTTACCGACCTGCGGGCGACGGAGCCCCGGACCCGTCGCCGTGACCTCCTGGTCGGCCTCTCCGTCGCCGCGGTCGCGCTGCCGAGCTCGCTCGGCATGGCCGACCTCGCCGGGCTGCCGGCCACGGCCGGGCTGTATGCGACCACGGTGCCGCTGCTCGGCTACGTCCTCTTCGGCTCCTCCCGGCAGCTGATCGTCGGGCCTGACGGGGCCACCGCGGCCCTCACCGCGACCACCCTGGCGCCGCTCGCGGCCGGGTCCGTCGGGCACTACACCGACCTCGCCACCGCGCTCGCCCTGCTGATGGGCCTGTGGATGGCGCTCGGCGCGCTGCTGCGGCTGGGCTTCATGGCCGACTTCCTCTCCAGGCCGGTCCTGGCCGGGTACTTCAACGGCGTCGGGCTGCAGATCATCGCCGGTCAGACGGGCAAGCTGCTGGGGCTCAAGGTCCCTGGCACCCACTTCTTCGACACGGTCGAGCACCTGATCCTCCGCCTGGGCCACACCAGCCTGACCACGCTCGCGCTCTCCCTCTCCCTGCTGGCGCTGGGCCTGGTCACCAAGTGGGTGTGGCCGCGGGCTCCCGTCGCGCTGCTCGTCGTCGTGGCGGCGATCGTCGCCTCCTCGGCCCTGTCGCTCGCCGACCACGGAGTGGCCACCGTCGGCGAGGTCCGCCGCGGGCTGCCGGTGCCGCAGATCCCGCACGTGCGCCTGTCCGACCTCTTCGACCTGATGCTGCCCGCGGCTGGCATGGCGCTGGTCTCCTTCGGCGACGCGATCGCGATCACCCGCACCTACGCGGCCAGGAACGGCTACGAGATCACACCGGGGCGGGAGCTGACCGGGATCGGCGCCGCCAACATGGTCGCGGCGTTCACGCAGGGGATGCCGGTCTCCTCCAGCAGCTCGCGCACCGCCGTCAACGACAGCTCCGGCGGCCGGTCGCAGGTCGTCGGGATCGTCGTCGTCGTGATCGCGCTGGTGGTCGCCGCCTTCGCCACGCCGCTGCTGGAACCGCTGCCCAAGGCGGCCCTCGGGGTCGTGCTGGTGCTGAGCGCGCTCGGCATGATCAGTGCCAAGGACATGGTGCGGCTGCGCCGGGTGCACACCTCCGAGGCCGCGCTGGCCATGTCGACGATGCTCGCGGTGCTGACCTTCGGCACGCTCGGCGGTCTCCTGATCGCGGTGGCGCTGTCCATCGGGGTCTTCGTCTACCGGACCGTGCGTCCGCACGACGCGGTGCTCGGACGGCAGCCGGACGTGGACGGCTACCACGACATCGCCGTGCACGAGGACGCGCAGACCGAGCCGGGTCTGGTGGTCTACCGCTTCGACGCGCCGCTGTACTTCCCCAACGCGCTCTGGTTCCGCGACCGCGTCCGCGAGGTGATCGCCTCGACCGAGGCCCAGGCCCAGGCCGAGGCGGACATGGAGACGGGGACGGGGGCGGCGGCGGACGGGACGGTGCGCTGGCTGGTCGTCAACGTCGAGGCGGTGACCTACATCGACTCGACGGCGGTGGAGATGCTGCGGGCGCTCCACGGCGAACTCGCCGAACGCGGCATCCTCCTGGCGCTGGCACGGGCGAAGCATCCGCTGCGGCGGGTGCTGCGCCGCGCGGGATTCGCCGCGGTGCTGGGGGAGGACCGGATCTACCCGACCGTCGCCACGGCCGTGGCGGCCTACCTGGCGGAGACCCGGAACTGACGGCCGGGCCCGTATCCACGGCGCACCCACGGCACATACTCACGGCGTGGCCCGCGCACGCGACGTGGCCCGCCGCGGGAGGCGGCGGGCCATTGTCGTCGGGCCATGGTCGGGTGTCGGCGGCTCAGATGTCCCTGACCCGCTTGTGGCTGGTCAGGCCCCAGATGACGAAGATGTCGATGCCCATCATCACGATGGCCCACCAGGGGGAGTACGGCAGCCACAGGAACTGCGCGATCAGGCTGAGCGAGGCGATGACCACGCCGGACCACCGCGCCCACGTCTGGTCCGCCAGCAGCCCGGCGCCGACGACCACGGCGATGGCGCCCAGCGCGATGTGGACCCAGCCCCAGCCGGTCAGGTCGAACTGGTACACGTACTTCGGCGTCGCCACGTAGACCTTGTCCTTGGCGACCGCCGAGGCGCCCTGGAGGATGCCCAGGGTGCCGCTGATCAGCAGCAGCACCGCCGCGAAGACCACGGCCCCGGCCGCCCAGCCGCCACCACCGGAGCCGGTACTGCCGCCGGAGACTCCGGGGTCGCTCGTTGTCGATGCCATGGGGCCCTCCTGGGTCGGAACGATCCCCGGAAATCGCCGAAGATCATATGCAAGTCAGCTTCACCCGGCCCCGTTCGCCCGGCGACCGGGATCCGCCGAACGGGTGAGCCGGGGGCGACTCCCGCGCCGACTGCTCCCCGGGCCGAACGCCCGCGCGCCGCCCGTTCGGCGCGCCGTCAACAGCCGTGCCGGGTACGGTGACCGAACCGGGGGGACGGGAGAACCGAGGGAACGGCAGGACCCGGAGAACGGCAGAGGCAGAGGGGACGCGCGGACAGGAGAGGGCGAGGGGGCCATGTCAGAGACGGCGGGGCACAGGCCGCGGGTGCTGGCGCGGATCGCGCTGCTGTGTGCGGCGGCGGCCGTGGCCGCGGTCGTGTTCACCGGTCCGCACGGGCTGCTGGTGCTGTTCTGCGCCCTGGTCGCGCTGGCGGTCATGGCCGTCGGCGGCTGGTGGGCCATCGCCCACCGGGGCGTGCCGCGCGTCGTCGGCGCGGTGCTGGCCGTCGCCGCGCCGGTGGGCGTGGTCGTGCTGGCGGTCGTCTCCGAGGTGCTGCTGCTCGTCCTGCTCGCGCTCGTGCTGTGGCTGGCCGGTCTCGCCTGTGCGCGCTCCGCGCTGCGGGCGGCCCGGCCGCCCAGGCCGATGCCGGTGCGGGAGACCCCGCCGCCGCTGCGGCCGGTACTGATCATGAACCCGCGGTCCGGGGGCGGGAAGGTCGAACGCTTCGAACTGGTGCGTCGCGCCGAGGAGCTGGGCGCGCGGGTGGTGCTGCTCGACACCTCGGCGACGCAGGACGTCGCCGGGCTGGCCCGCCAGGCCGTCGCCGAGGGCGCCGACCTGCTCGGCGTGGCGGGCGGGGACGGCACCCAGGCCCTGGTGGCGGCGGTCGCGGCCGAGCACGACCTGCCGTTCCTGGTCGTCTCCGCCGGCACCCGCAACCACTTCGCCATGGACCTCGGCCTCGACCGCACCGACCCCGCCACCTGCCTGGACGCGCTCCGCGACGGCGTCGAACTCGACGTGGACCTGGGCCGGGTGGGCGACCTGCCCTTCGTCAACACGGTGTCCTTCGGCGCCTACGCGCAGATCGTGCAGAGCCCGCAGTACCGCGACGCCAAGGCCGTCACCGCCCTGGACGCCCTGCCCGAGCTGCTGGTGGGCGACGGCGGCCCGCGCCTGACCGTGCACGCGGGCGGGCACCGCCTGGACGCGCCGCAGGCGCTGCTGGTCAGCAACAACACCTATGCCGCGCCCGACCCGATCAGCCTGGGGCGCCGCCCCCGGCTGGACCGCGGCGTCCTGGGCGTCCTCGGCATCCGGGTCGACGGCGCCGCACAGGCCGCGGAGCTGGCGCTGCGCGGCGCGCGGGCCACCGGTCTCACCGTGCTGTCGGCCCGCAGGGTCACCGTGCACGCCGACGCCGCGGAGATCCCCGTCGCGGTGGACGGCGAGGCGCTGAACCTGCCGACCCCGGTCGTCTGCACGCTCGCCGTCCACGCCCTCCGGGTCCGCGTCCCGCGCGACCGCCCCGGGGCCGACCCCCTTCCGCAGGATCTCGGACCACGCCTGGACTGGCACAACGTCGTCCGTCTCGCCTTCGCCCGTACGGAGAACCACCCGTGAACGACACGATCCTGCACGACCTCTCCGCGCTCGACGGCGCGCTGTACGCCGCCGTCGCCGCGACCGACACGCCCGCGCTCGACGCGGGCCTGCGGAGGCTGTCCCGCGCCGCCAACCATTCGAAGATCAACCTGTCGATCGCGGCGGCCCTCGTGCTGGTCCCCGGCCGCTGCCGGCGCGCGGGCCTGGCGGGCGCCGCGGCGGTCGGCGTGGCCTCGCTCACCGCGAACCTGCTCGGCAAGGAACTGGTGCGCCGCCCGCGCCCCGACCGCGAGGCCGCGCAGGTGGCCGTGGACCGCCACGTCCCGATGCCCACCTCGGCGTCGTTCCCCTCCGGCCACACGGCGTCCGCGTTCGCGCTGGCCACGGCGGTCGGCGCGATCCTCCCCGCCGCCGCGGCGCCGCTGGGCCTGCTGGCCTGCGCGGTGGGGTACTCGCGGGTGCACACCGGCGTCCACTACCCCGGCGACGTCGTCGCCGGGGCCCTGCTGGGAAGCACCTGCGCGACGGCGGTCCTGGCGGCAGGCCGGAAGCTGGCGCCCTAGTCGGACGCTGCGCCGCCGGGGCCGCGGGTTCACCCCGATGGCCGTTCGGCGTGACGCGCGCATCGGGCCGTGGTGAAGCTGGGGCATGACGACGGACCAGATCTTCGCGGGCGTGGGCCTGATCGCGGTGCTCGCCG